>JBDUAO010000001.1:0-55113 GCA_040004595.1 Candidatus Dormiibacterota bacterium
GCTCTGTGGGTGAGGGTAGGTCCCCTGCTTCAGTTGAAGGATGGTACCGGAAACGAGGCGCCGATGCTCAGAATGCCAATCGGCGTACGGGCTACCGCCGCCGTTCCGCCACCTCCTCGACGACCCGTTGGACGAACTCCTCGAGCGGCTCGTCGGTCTGGCTGCCCGCTCGATCGCGCACGTTGACATGCTGGGCGTCTGCTTCGCGGGCGCCGGCGATGGTCATGTAAGGGACCTTGCGCGCCTGGGCATCGCGGATCTTGCGCTGCATCCGCTCGGGGCGGTCGTCGACCTCGACCCGCAGCTTCGCCTTGCGAAGACGGGCCTCGACGTCCCGCGCGTATTCGTGCTGCGCGTCCGTGATCGGGATCACCACCACCTGCACCGGGTGAAGCCACGTCGGAAAAGCCCCGATGTAGCGCTCGATCAGGTAGCTGAACAGGCGCTCCATGGAGCCGGCCGCGCCTCGGTGGACCATCACCGGACGCTGGCGCGAGCCGTCCTCGGCGACGTATTCGAGGTCGAAGCGCTCGGGCAGCTGGAAGTCGACCTGCACGGTTGAGTTGGTGAACTCCCGACGGTGCGCATCCTTCACCTGGAAGTCGATCTTCGGGCCGTAGAAAGCTGCCTCTCCGATGCCGACGTGGTACTGCTGGCCCATCGACTCGAGCGCCTCTATGAGCGCTCTCTGCGCCCGCTCCCACTGCTCCAAGGTCCCCAGCCACTTGTCCTTGACGTCATCCCGCGCCGAAAGCCGATACGAGAATTCGTCGATGCCGAGCACCTGGGAGAAATAGAGCGCGAGGTCAATCGCGCCCTTCACCTCGCCCATCAGCTGGTCGGGAGTGCAGAAGATGTGCGCGTCGTTGAGCGCGAAGGCGCGCACACGATTGAGTCCTATGAGAGTGCCGGAGCGCTCATATCGCCAGTTGTTGCCGATCTCGGCGATGCGCATCGGCAGGTCGCGATAGCTTCGGAGCTCGGACTGATAGATGACGATGTGGTGCGGGCAGTTGACCGGGCGGAGCTCGAGCTCCTCACCGTCCTCGAACCGCATCGGCGGGTACATGTTCTCGCCGTAGAGCTGGGCATGGCCGCTCTGCCGGTACAGGTCGAGCCGAGCCACGTCGGGCGTCCTCACGTGGAGATAGCCGCGCGACAGCTCCTCGTCGACGATGAATCGCTCGAGCTCGCGGCGGACGGTCGCACCAGCAGGCAGCCATAGCGGAAGGCCGGCACCAACTCGCTCGTCGACCGTGAAAAGCTTCAGCTCCTTGCCGAGCTTCTTGTGGTCGCGCTTCTCCGCCTCCTCGAGGAACCTCATGTGCTCTTCGAGCTCCTTCGGCGACGGCCAGGCGGTGCCGTAGATCCGGGTCAGCTGCGGCTGCTTCTCGTCACCCCGCCAGTACGCGCCCGCAACGCGGAGCAGCTTGAACGCCTTCAGTTCCTTGGTGGACTTGACGTGAGGACCCCGGCAGAGGTCGAGGAACTCGCCCGTACGGTAGACACTCACGTGGTCCCCTTCGACCTTGTCGTTGATGAGCTCGATCTTGTAGTCCTGGCCGCGCTTGCGAAACTCAGCCAGGGCCTCCTCGCGATTCATCGTGTCGTGAACGAACGACCTGTCCTCCTGGGCGATCCGCCGCATCCGCGATTCGATCGGCGCGAGGTCCGCTTCGGTAATCGCCTTCGTGAAAGCGAAGTCGTAATAGAAACCGTCCTCAACGGGCGGGCCGATGCCGTACTTCGCGTCCGGGTAGAGCTCGGTCACCGCGGCCGCCAGCAGGTGTGCGGTTGAGTGCCTCAGCAGGTGCAGAGGGTCTTCGGTCGATTCGTGGTCCCCGTATTCGCCCATGCGGTCGTCCAGTATATGAGCGGCTTGTGCGAGCTCACGCCCCGCTCCCCAACCCTCTCGGCTGAACGGGAGAGGGAGATCTAATGGACCCGGCTTCGATCGTTGACGCCCTTGGTTATCCCGCGGCCGGCCTCGGGATCCTCATCGAGAGCGCTGGTGTGCCCTTTCCAGGTGAAGCATTGTTGCTGGCAGCTGCCGCCTGGGCCGCGGCGCGTCATCACAGCATCGTGCTCGTCATCCTGTTTGGATTCCTCGGCGCTACGGTGGGCGCCAACCTCGGCTATTATCTTGGCTATCGGGGAGGCAGGCCCTTCGTCGAGCGGTTTGGCAGCCTCTTTCGCATCCGCCCAGACCACATAGCGCGATCCGAGCTCTTCTTCGCTCGTCACGGCGACAAAGCAATCCTCGCCTCGCGTTTCATTCTGGGGCTCCGCACCTGGGGATCGATGCTGGCCGGCATGTCCAGGATGCCGTTCTGGCGCTTCCAGGTGTTCAGCGCTCTCGGTGCTCTGGGCTGGTCGATCGCCATCGGTCTCGCGGGCTACCTGCTGGGGAACAACCTGCCTCTCATCGGGACCATCGTGAGAGCGCTCGGGTTCGGAGGCCTGGTGCTGATAGTTCTCATTGCAATAACGGTGGTGGTGATGCGGGACCGCGCCGCCCGGCGATGAACACTGCCACGCCGCCAATGATCAGCAGCCCGCCGAGCCCACCGATGACGCGCGCCGTGCCGATCGTGTCGGAGAGCGCCGCCGCCGCCAGCACCGGGAGAGCCGTCACACCGTTGATGACCATGTAGAGAAGGGCGAAGATCCGCCCGCGGATCTCGTCGCTGGTGGTCTCCATCAAGTAGGTGATCGCCGGGATCATGATCGCGCCGAACTCGACCCCGAGGATGAGGCTGAAAACGGCCCCGGTGATCCGAGCATTGGCACGAAGGTCGGGAATCTGGTTCATCGCCTGCGGCACCGCCGCCAGGGCCAGCATGGTGATCCCGTTTGCGATCAATGAGCCGATGAGCAGCCGCGACCGGTCGACATTGCGGACGAACTGCCCAAGCAGAACGGCGCTGAGAATCGCTCCACCGGTGGCCGGGCCAAGGATCACGTAGCTGTCCTGCGGTGCGATTCCGATGACGTTGCTCACGTATGCCGGCGCCAGGGCGAACAGCATGAACAGGACCAGGACGGCGATGCTGACCTGGCCGAAAGCGAGCATCAGGCCACGTGACGCGCGAAGAGCATCGATGCCCTCTTTCAAGTCAATGAGCACGCGGTGGAACCGATTCCGGCCCGCTGCCACCGGCGGCTCAGTGGTCCTTTCGAGGCCTGGTATGTCAGAGGCGAAGATGAACGTTGCGCCGACAACGAGGAGAGCCGCTGCGAGCCAGTAGGGCGCATACAGATCGATTCGCGAGACGATGGGGGCCAGCGCGCCGCCGACTACGAGCGTCAGCACCATCGTCAACAGGGCCATCGAGTTCGCGGTGATGAGGGCCGAGCGCGGCAGGATCGTCGGGATCACAGCCGCCTCAGCCGGCCCGAACAACTGGCCGACCGCGGAGAAGATAAACGTGATGACCAACAGGTGGATGAAGTCTCCACGAAGCTGGGGCACCAGGGCGGCCAGTGGTATCAAAGCCACGGCTGCGGCGCGGCCGAGGTTGCACCAAAGCATGATCTGCTTGCGATCCAGCCGGTCCGCGATCACGCCGGCAGGCGGAGCGAACAACACTGCCGGCACCGTGTAGGTGAGCAGCGTTACCGCGACCGGCGTGCTTCCGCCTGAGATCTCGTACGCGAGGATGATCAGCGAGAACAGAAGAAACTTGTCAGCCAGCTGCGCGGCGAGCTGTGCAAACCAGATGTTTCTGAACGTGGTATTACGCAGAACGGTTCGAAAGCCTCCAGGGCTTTCGACATCGAACTTGAACGGATCGGCCTTAAATGGATCGGCCATCGCGGGTCAGGAGTCTAACGCGCGAATCTGAGATATACGGCTTCCCACTCAGCGAGCTTGAGCGTCTGCGCGCGCCGCGCCGGGTCGATGCCCGCGTCGCGCAACCGTGACCCTGCTGCCTCACTGCCGATGCCGGCGATTCGGCCGAGCGCTCCACCCAACTGCTTGCGCCGAAACTGGAATACCGCCTCGACCAGCCTGAAGAACGCATCCATGTCGGCGACGTCGACCGCCGGCTTATCGCGCACCTCGAGCAGCACAAGGGCCGAGTCCACGCGCGGTTCGGGCGTGAATGCAGCAGCTGGAATCGTCATTCCAAGTCTCGCCTCCGCGAAGACCTGGACCGCGACCGTGGCGAGGCTTGCGCCGGTGGTTGCGGTCCAACGCTGCGCCACCTCCTTCTGTACGACAAGGGACATGCGCCGTGGTCGAGGCGGCTTGTCGAGGACCTTGCGGATGAGCGCGCCAGTGAGGTTGTACGGGATGTTGCCGACGACGGCACCTTCCCCATCGCCATATAGCCGGCTGAGGTCGAGCTTGAGGATGTCCGACTCCACGACCTCGACGTTGTCTCGACCCTCGAGCACCTCGCGTAGCGCCGGGATCATGGTGCGATCCAGCTCGATGGCGCTCACGTGCTGGTGACGGCCGGCCAGCGCGATCGTCAGCGTGCCCACACCCGCTCCGACCTCGACCACGTGATCAGACCAGAGCCCCGCGGCCTCGGCCACCAGGTCGCGCAGGAGGGGATCGATCAGGAAGTTCTGGCCAAGCGAATGCTTGAGGTTGATGCGGTGCCGTCGCAAGAGCTTCGCGAGCTGGTCAGGGTCGGCTGGATCGATCACGTCATCAGGTTGAAGAGACGCAGAGCGTTTTCGCTCTCGAGCATCGCCAGCTCGTCGAGGCTGGTGCCCCGAAGTTGGGCCACGAGCTCGGCGGTGTCGATCAGGAAAGCCGGCCGGTTTGGCGCCCCCATGCGCTTGTGGGCGTTGCCGTAGGGTGAGTCGGTCTCCAGGAGAAGGCGATCGTCAGGGCATTGGCGCACGACTTCTCTGAGCGAGCTGCGACTCGGACGCGTCACCAATCCTCCGAACCCTAGGCTGAATCCACGATCGAGAAACCGCTCCGCCCACTCCCACTCCAGCGCAAAGAAATGCATCACGCCTCGAAGCCGGGGATGGGCATCAATGACCTCCAGGATCTCCGTGGCCGCGCCTCGATTGTGGATCGAAACGGGGAGATCGCGCGCGACCGCGAGCTCGCAGAGCGCGTGCAGGCGCGCGACCTGGACGTGGTGTGGCGGAGCGCCCTCCTCCTCGAAATCGAGGCCGATTTCGCCGATGGCCACGACCCTGTGGTCGTGGGACAGCTCGTGGAGGACATCGATGGCGGGCGGCGATGCGTCGGTCGGGTGATGACCCACGCCCGCCCATACCTCGCTGTGACCTCGCGCGAGCGCTACAGCCGTCCGGCTCCGCGCAGCGTCGACCCCCATCGTCACCATGCGCGTGACGCCCGCCTTCACCGCCGAGCCCACGACCTCCGAGGAGTCCCCCAGCTCTTCGAGATGGAGGTGGGTATCTACGAAGATGCGAGGGCCGCAGCGTCCTCGACGACGTCGTCGAGGCGCTTGAAGAGCGCCAGCGGCTGGGGCAGCGGATGGCCCGGCGCCAGCTCCGACACCTTCCAACGATCCGCGATTGGATAGTCCCCGGTGATCACGCGATGGACGAGCCCATCCTCGTTGACCTCGCGGACCTCCGGCTGGGGGGCGATGACGTCCGTGTAGCCGAGCATCTCGTGCAGCCTCTGCGACGAGAAAGGCAGGAAGGGTGTGAGCATCACCTTCAAGTTATCGACGCAGCGCAGCGCGACATACAGGACGGTGCCCGCGCGGGCGCGGTCGGTCTTGATCGTGTGCCATGGCTGCTCTGTGCCGAGGTAAACGTTGACCTTGGCCGCCATCGCCATCGCGTACTTCAGAGCGACCTGGAAACGAGCCTGGCCAAGCTGCGTACCGACATAGTCGAGAGCTTCTTCGACCTCCTTGATGAGCGCCTGGTCGGAATCCGTCAGCGCCCCCTGATCCGGCACTGCGCCGAAGTTCCGGTGAGCGTTGACAAGGGTCCGGTGGACCAGGTTGCCCCACGTCGCCACCAGCTCGTCGTTGTTGCGGCGCACAAACTCAGCCCACGTGAAGTCCGTGTCCTGGTTCTCGGGCCCGGCGATCATCAGGTAGTAGCGGAGGGCGTCCGGGTCATAGCGTTCGAGAACGTCATTGACGTAGACGACCTGCCCGCGGCTCGTCGAGAGCTTCTTGCCGCCCATGTTCAAGTACTCGCTGGCCACGATGTCGTCGGGGAGGTGCAGGTTGCCGGCGCCCATCAGAATCGCAGGCCATAGCACTGTGTGAAACGTGATGTTGTCCTTCCCCATCACGTAGTAGTGCCAGGCGTCAGCGTTCTGCCACCAATCCTTCCACGCGTCCGGCTCACCCTTCTGCAGCGCCCACTCGATCGAAGCGGAGAGGTATCCGATCACCGCGTCGAACCACACGTAAATCTTCTTATGAGGGTTGTCGACCCAGCCCGGCAGTGGCACCGGGACGCCCCAATCCAGGTCGCGCGTTATCGCTCGCTGCTTCAGGTTACGCACGAACTCGAGCGAGTACTTGCGGACGTTCGGGCGCCAGTTTTCGTGCCGCTCAATCCATTCCTTCAGCTGCTCGCCGAACGCGGGTAGGTCGAAGAAGAAATGCTCCGTCTCGCGAAACTCGACGGGCGCATCGCTGCCGCGCTGGTGGGGATTGATGAGGTCGATGGGGTCCAGCTGATTGCCGCAGTTGTCGCACTGGTCGCCTCGGGCATCGGGGAAGCCGCAGATCGGACACTTTCCTTCGATGTAGCGATCCGGGAGCGTGCGACCGCTCACTGGGTCGAAGGCGCCCATCTGCGTCTTCTTCACGAGGTAGCCGTTCTCATGCAACTTGAGGAACAGGTCTTGTGTCACGCGGTAGTGATTCGATGTCGTGGTCCGCGTGAAGATGTCGTACGTCATCCCGAGGCGACGAAGGTCCTCGACGATCACGGCATTGTTGTCGTCGACGAACTCGCGGGGTGGAATGCCCTTCTTGTCAGCCTCATACGTGATCGGCGTGCCGTGCTCATCGGTGCCGCTCGCCATGAGCACTCGCGAGCCGCGCAATCGCTCGAAGCGTGCGAGCACGTCGGCCGGCACTGCGAAGCCGGCGACATGTCCGACATGGCGCGGACCGTTGGCATAGGGCCATGCCGGGGCGACGAGGACGGTCCTTTTACTGGGATCCACTGATCACAAGGGTAAACTCGCCGCGGGCGCGAGCACCCAGGGTCGATCGCACCTCGTCCGCGGTCCCACGCAGAACCTCCTCGTGCAGCTTGGTCAGCTCGCGCCCGACTGTGATGTGCCGTTTCGGCAAGATCTCGGCGATCACCGCAAGCGATTTGACGACGCGATACGGAGAGTCGAACGCGACGGCCGGACGCGGGTCATCGACCAAGGTGGCAAGCAACCGGCGCATTTCCCCTGGCTTGCGCGGGAGGTAACCAAGGAACGTGAATCCGGGTCCGCTATAACCAGCAATCGACAGCGCCGCGGTAACAGAGCTTGGTCCAGGGATCGGCACAACCGTATGGCCGGCGGACCACGCCGCCTCCACCAGCGCCTGACCAGGGTCCGAGACGCTCGGGGTTCCGGCATCGCTCACGAGTGCCACGTCGTGCTCGTCGAGGGCTGCCAGCACCCTCGGAAGGCCACGGCGCTCCACCGGCGCGCGGTAGCTGATCAACGGCTTGCGGATGCCATGCCGAGCGAGCAGGCGCGCGGTGACCCGGGTGTCCTCAGCTGCGATCGCGCCGACCTCGCCGAGAACCCGTATTGCGCGCGCAGTCGTGTCCTCGAGGTTCCCGATGGGCGTGCCGATGACGTAGAGATTGCTCAATCGGCGTGGGTTGACATAGTCGAGAGTTTCGGCGTGCTCAGCCAGCCGCCCACCTGGTCGGCGATCTCGGCTGCCGGCCCCACGAATCGGGATGCCGGGGGCAGCACGTCCAGGAAAGCTTTGCCGTAGTCCTTGCCGAGGATGCGGTTGTCAAGGATGACGACCGCGCCTCGGTCCGTGGACCGGCGGATGAGCCGGCCGAATCCCTGCTTCAAACGCAACGCAGCCTGGGGCAGAGCCAGCTGAGCGAAGGCGTCGCGCACCTGCTCGGCACGCGCGGCGTATACGGGCTCCGTGGGCACGGGAAAGGGCAGCCGCACCATGATCACGCAGCTCAGCCGCTCTCCGGGAACGTCGATGCCCTCCCAGAAGCTGGCGGTGCCGAGCAGGAGCGGCCGTTCCGCCTCCTCGAACGACTTCAGCAGGTGGCGCCGCTGGCCATCGATGCCCTGACCGAGAATGAGCACCTCGTCGAGGTCGGTACGGTGCTTCAGAGCCGTGTGCACCTCTCGCAGCTGCTTGTGCGACGTGAACAGCACGAGGGTGCGGCCGCCGACCCGGCGCGCCACTGCCGCGACCACCTCCTCGACCCCACGATCAAAGTCCTGATGCTCGGGGCCGGGCAGGTCGGTCGGCAGGCATACGAGCGCCTGGTGGAGAAAGTCGAACGGCGATGGCAGGATAAGCTCTTCGGCCTCGGCAGCCAGGCCCACGCGCGAGCGGAAATAATCGAACGTGCCCCCGACCGCCAGCGTCGCCGACGTGAACACCGTCGACCGGCGCTCCGTGTAAACCCGCTCGCGCAGCAGAGTGCCCACATTGATCGGGGCGGCCCGAAGAACGAGATTGTCGGTGCGGGCGAACAGCGTGAACCAGTACACCCGGTTCGGATCCGGGGCGAGGAGGGCTTCGTGCAGAAGTTCCGTCGCGCCGTGCAGGCGGCCGCGGATGATCTCGAGCTCTCTGACGCCCTGGTCAGGCTCGATGCCGCCAAGCCAATCGCGTGAGCCGCTCACCGCCTTGCGCAGCGCGCCATCAAGAGCCGCCAGCGACGTCGCTGCATTCTCCCCGGCCACCCATATGCGTTCCCAACCCGGGTCTTCGCGCAGCGGCGCCGTCAACCGAAGCGAATCGTCGCGGCGCTCCGCGTCGTTGAGCCGTGCGCCCACCCAGATCGCCGCAGCCTCGAAGAGCTCGCGGACACGCTGCGCCGCAATCAGCGTCAAGGGCTGAGCTTCGCCAAGCGCATCGCCGGAGCCGCCGAGGTGCGGCTGGCGGCGAAGCTCGTCCAGCAGTCCAACTCCGCCGGCCGCGCCGGATCCGCCCAAGCGATCAAGCAGCGCGGCCAGACCAGGACCATCGACCTCCTGGCGCAAACCACGCGTTGCCGCCTCCTCCAGGTGATGGGCTTCGTCAATGATCAGATGCTCGAACTGCGGCAGCAGGCCGCCTCCGACCTCGGCGTCCGCAAGCAGGAGCGCGTGGTTGATCACGACGAGGTCTGCGGCCTCGGCCTCGGCCCGTGCACGATGCACGTAGCAATCCTCTTTCGTGCAGTGAATGCCGACGCAGTCCAGCGGGTCGGACGCGATGCGCGTCCACATGACCTCTTCCCGGCCTTGAAGCCTGAGCTCTGAGCGGTCCCCGCTTTCGGTCGAATGCAGCCAGAGGAGAATCTTGAGCTTGAAGCGGAGCTCCTCCGAGTCATGGCACAGCTCAGCCAGGTATCGCCGCCAACGACGCAGAGAGACATAGTTGGATCGGCCCTTGAGGAGGCAGGCGGTGAATTCCCACGGCAGCCAATCGCGCAAGCCCGGCAGATCCTTGCTCATGAGCTGCTCCTGCAGCGTGTGCGTGTTCGTTGACACCACCACGCGCTCGCCGTGACGGACCGCGCGCGCGATCGAGGGCACGAGGTAGGCGAGGCTCTTGCCCGTGCCTGTCCCGGCTTCCACGACAAGCGCTCCGCCGCGTCCCTGGATCTGCGCCACGGCCAGCAGCATCTGAAGCTGCGGCTCGCGGTGCTCATAGCCGGGAAGGACCCCGGCGAGTGGGCCTTCGGGACCCAACAAGGCCGCCACGAGGCCGGGGTCGTCCGGCGGGAGCACCGCGTTGCCGTGATCCGACATGTGGAGGCGCGCTGCTGCTGCCGGGACCGGATCCGGGTTGGGGGCCGACAGAGCCTCGGCGAAGAACCGCGCGACCGACCACTCGTAGGGCGCGACCAGCGCCAGCATCGACTCCTTCAATCCCTCGTCGAGGGCCGCTGCCTCGTCTCGCAGGCGCAGCAAGAGCTGTCGTGTGGCGTCAGCGTCGTCGAGCGCCCGATGCGGCCTGGGCTGCGAGAACCCAAGCTCGATTGCCAGAAGCGGCAGGCTGTGGCTCGCGGCTCCCGGCATCAGGATCCGCGCCAAGTCGAGCGTGTCGAGGATCTCGAGCGCTGGGTCCCACAGTCCGGCGGCGGTCAGGAAGTCAACGTCGAGCCGCGCGCCATGCCCGACTGGCTGGCGGCCGCGCAGGAACTCGGACAGCTCGCGCAGAGCCGAGTCGGCGCTCGCGGCCCCCCGAAGTTCCTCCTGCCTGATGCCGGTAAGCCGCAAAACAGTTTCCGGTACGGCCCTCCCAGGATCGACCAGGCGCTCCATGGTCGAGCTGACGCGATCGGGCGTAAAAGCGACGGCGCCGACCTCGATCACTCGGTCTCGGGCTGGGTCGAAACCGGTCGTCTCGAGGTCGAGAGCTGCGTATTCCGGCAATGCCGTCCTCGATTCTACGAGTGCGGGCGGAGCGACCGGGAGCGTCTCGTTACGTCGCTCGCACTCTAGTAGGGGCCCAACCGGAGCGCCGGTTGCTATATTTCCCGCGATGCTGACAGGGGCGATCGAGGCACCCAAGCGAATTGAAGACCTGCATGTCAGGCGCGACCTCGTCGCCAGCTTGCTGCTTCGGACGCTTGCGTTCTCCGACCAACTGAGCGGAGCTGCGCTCGAGACGAGGCTGGGCTTGCCATTCGAAACCCTGCAGCCTCTCATCGAGGAGTTCCAGAAGACACAGCTGATGGACACCCTGGGCTTTTCGAACGAGCCCGCGGTGGAAGGCCGTCCGATTCCGGTTCGCATGAACTACACGGTGTCCAGCGCCGGTCGCCAGCGCGCCGCGGAGATGTCTTCAGTGCAGACCAGGTACCTCGGACCCTGCCCCGTCAACTTCGAGGACTATCTCTCATTGGTCCGCTCTCAGGTCACCGGCAAGGCGAATGTCACCGACTCGGCGCTGAAGAAGGCGCTTGGGACGCTGGAGCTCGAGCAGCACGTCATCGACCAGATCGGCGGCGCCATGGTGTCGCGCGCCTCCCTCTTCATCTTCGGGGCTCCCGGCAACGGCAAAAGCACGATCACCGAGCGCATGGCGCTACTGATGGGGGCTCCGATCGAGATCCCTCACGCTGTTTCGGTGGGCGACGAGATCATCCGCGTGATCGACCCCGTCTATCACAAGATCGCCGAGGGCGAGCAGCCCATCGACAGGCGGCTGGTCAAGGTCGAGCGGCCCGTGGTGGTGGCTGGCGGTGAGCTGAAGCTGCAGCAGCTCGACCTCACCTACGACGCCTCCAACCGCTACTACGAGGCTCCTCTTCAGTGGAAGGCCAACGCCGGCGTTTTCGTGATCGACGACTTCGGCCGCCAGGAGGTGCCGCCGATGCGCCTCCTCAACCGGTTCATCGTCCCGATGGAGAAGAAGGTCGACTACCTGGACCTCTCGGCGTCAGGGCGCAAGATCGAGCTGCCTTTCCTCTGCCAGGTCGTGTTCTCCACGAACCTCTCACCCACCGAGCTCGTCGACGAGGCCTTCCTGCGCCGTATGGCTTACAAGATCGGCGTCGGCAACCCGTCGCCGGAAGCCTTCGGCCGCATTCTCAGGTATGAGTGCGACAGGCAAGGCGTGAGCTTCGATGAGAAGGCCATCGGCTACCTCCTCAACAACCTCTACGGCAAGAAGCCGCTGCGTGGATCACATCCTCGCGCGCTGATCGCTCGGCTGGTCGACCTTGCCAACTACCGGCAGGAACCGCCGAAGCTTTCACCCCAGACGCTGAAGGAGGCGTTCGACGCTTGCTTCAACCCAGCGCTGGGCAGCCTCACGGAAGACGACTGGGCAAGGCCTGCAATAAATTAGTAAGCGCCTGGCGCTAAGGGAGAACCGACTGGTTCTTCCTCATATTTCGACTGGGGCGCGACCAGCTATTGACTGACGGGTTTCGTCACTCCCGCCAGTCGCAGTCGGTGGGATTCCAGGTCGCTGAAGGCGCCGCGCTGGTGAGGTGGCAGAAGCTCGGCGATCTGGACCATGATCGCGTCGGCGGCATCCTGATGCGACACCTTGGTTCCGTCCGGCCGCTTGGATGCGACCAGGAACGGTTTGCCGAACGTGATGCTCACCGGCACCCGGTGCGGCCAGTGCGCGCCCTTCGGCAGGCACTCGCGAGTCCCGGACAGTCCCACCGGAACGACCGGGCATCCGGCTTTTTGAGCGATGAACCCCGCGCCCGGTTCCGGGCTTGCCAACACCCCCAATTCAACCCGGGTGCCCTCGGGATAGATGATCAGTGAGTGGCCTGCCTTCAGCAGGTCGAATGAACGCTTGAGCGCCACGCGGTCAGCGGTGTGCCGCACCACCGGGAACGCGTGGTACTTGCGAAACATAAAATCAACGATTCCGCCACCGAAATACTCCGACTTGGCCATGCTCCATGTGTCGCCTCTAGGGGTGAATGCCGGCACCATCGGCGGATCGAGCGTTGCCGAATGGTTTGGGCAGATGATGAGCGGGCCGGTCCTCGGTACGTTTTCCAAGTCGACCACGCGAAAAAGCCCGATCAGGTACGTGCGCGTTATCGTCCGCATCAGCCAGCGCAGACATGCGTAGATCACCTGGTCTAGCGTCGCTCGTTGATGTGCTTGAGGATAGTGTCGACCACCTGGTCGACGGTCAGGTCATCGGTATTTACGACTATGGCGTCTGGCGCCGGCCGTAGCGGGGCCACCGCACGTTCCGTGTCGACACGGTCCCGCGCCTCCACCTCCCTGCGCATCGCTTCTTCGTCAACGTTCTCGCCGCGCCTGGCGTACTGCGCAGCGCGGCGGCGAACTTTCTCCCCGAGGCTCGCGGTAAGGAAGAATTTGTAGCCCGCGTCGGAAAACACAACCGTGCCGATGTCGCGACCCGCCATCACGACACCCCCCGCGCCAAGGCGCCTTTGCTGCGCGACGAGCGCCTCGCGCACACCCGGGATGGCGGAGACTCGCGGTAGGGCCTCCATATGATCGGCGTCGAAGATCCCATCGGTCACCTCGACTCCATCCGCCCAAACCCGTTCTCCGTCGACCTTGATCTCCGTGTCTCCTGCAAGCTCGGTAAGTGCGTTGACATCACTCGGATCGATGCCGCGCTCCGCGGCCAGCTTGGTCACCGTGCGATACATCAGCCCGCTGTCGACGAATGGGAGGCCGAGGGCATCGGCCACACGCTTGCCGACAGCGGATTTGCCCGAGGCCACACCGCCATCGATGGCGACTATCACTTTTGGTCAATGTCGACCGCGCGCCTGAGCGCGGAGACCTCAGCGGCGCCGAGAAGGCGCCAGCCCCCCACTTTCAGGCGCCCAATCTTCAATGGTCCAAAGCCGACCCGGCGAAGCGAATGCACCTTGTGCCCGATCCCATGCACCATTCGGCGCACCTGCCGGTGACGACCTTCGCGGATGACAATTCTCACCTCAGCCAGGCTCGAGTCTCGGCTGCCCGGAGTGACCGCTAGCGTCTCGACCTCGGCGGGCGCGGTCACTCCATCCTCGAGCTTCACCCCAGTTCGCAGAGTCTCGAGATCGGTTGTGGTCGGGTTGCCGATGACGGTGGCGATGTACTCCTTGGATACCTTGTAGCGCGGGTGCGTTAGACGGAAAGCGAGCTCGCCGTCATCTGTAAGCAGCAGCAGGCCGGACGTGTCGGCGTCGAGCCGTCCGACCGGAAACAGGCGGTGCCCGGCCTGTCCCTCTTCGCCCACCACGTCGAGCACGGTTGTGCGCGCCTCTTCGTCGCGAGCAGTCGTGATCACCCCAAGCGGCTTATTGATGACCACATAACGGTGGCGAGTCACAGGCTTGACGGCGTGGCCGTCGACGGTGACCACGTCCTTGTCAAGGTCGACAAGCACGCCTGAGGGCGGCGGGATCTCGCCGTTCACGCGAACCGACCCGGAGGCGATCAGCACATCCGCCGCGCGCCGGCTGGCCACCCCCGCCCTGGCGAGAAAGCGGTTAAGACGCTCCTTTAGCTCTCGTTCAGCGAACTCGTCGGAGATGGCCCCACCTCCATTCGGTCAAGCCGAGGAGTGGGCAGGTGATCGAGCGATTCGAGACCCATCACCTGCAGAAATCTCATCGTGGTGCCGAAGAGCCTGGGCTGGCCGGGCCCTGTGCCACGTCCGACCTCGGCGATGAGGTCGCGGAGCTCCAGGTTGGTGAGCACGCTCTCGCAGTTGACCCCGCGCACCTCTTCGATGCGTGAGCGTGGAACAGGTTGCTGGTACGCGACGATTGCCAGCGTTTCGTAGGCCGCCGGCGAGAGCCTGCCCGACACCTCCGGGCGAAGTGCGCGGCGCACCGCCGACGCGTAGGCAGGCCGCGTGGCGAGGTTCAGCTCGTCGTGGTGGCGCATCAGCATCACACCGTGCCCCTCTAGAGCCACCTTCAGCTCCTCGAGCGCCTGCTCAACAGCCGTGCGGTCGCTGCTCGTTGCCTGCTGCAGCTCGCGCAGCTTGAGCGGCCGGCTGGAGCTGAAGAGGATCGCCTCCAGCGTGGCTGACAGGTCGCTCATGTGGCGGTCCCCCGCGGCGGGGTTCGGGCTTCGATGTGGATCGGCCCGAATCGTTCTTTCTGGCGAACGCTGATAGCCGACCGCCTGAGCAGCTCGAGGACCGCGACGAACGTGACCACCGCCTCCAGGCGGTCCTGCGACTCGAGGATAAGCGCCAGGAGCTCGATCGGACCGTGATGCAGCCGCTCGGTAATCGAATCGAGCTTCTCGTCCAACGTCCACATCCGACCGGTGAACACCAGCGGCCGCGGCGGGATTCGCGCTAGGACGCTGTTGAACGCGACCACGAGCAGCCCAACCTCGAGTGGCTCCTCCTGGCCTGCTGCATCGACCTGACGCGGCGGCGGCGGAAACGCAAATGGTTCGGTCTCCGCGCGGGTCATCAGGCCCTGGGCCATCTCCTTGTAGGCGCGATACTCCTCGAGACGCTGGCGCACGTCCTCCTCCCAGCCGAGCAGCTCGGTCTCCTCATCGGTGGGTACCTCACCAGGCAGCAGGCGGATCGACTTCAAGAGCAGCAATCGCGCCGCCATCCATAGGAACTCGGCCATCTCCGCCGGGTCGGCCACCTCTCGCGCGGCCAGCTCGATCAGGTAGCTGTCGGTGACCCCGGCGAGCGACACCTCGAAGATGTCGACCTCTTCCCGCTCGACCAATGCGAGCAGCAGCTCGAGCGGCCCCTCGAAGACAGGAGTCTTGACGTCGAGGCGCGGAGCAGCGGCAGCGTGTTCCAACAAGCGTTAAGGATAACGACGAAGCCGTCGACGACTCGAAGGAAAGGCTGCTAGCGCGGCAGGGTTGGCCGGAGTCCCCCTGGCCATGACTTTGTCTTAAATCGCCTGCATGCGTCGCGAGGAGCACTTGATTAATTGATCCCATCGACATACCGGAGGAGGAGCAGGCGCGCGCGAAGCGCCCGCCGATGCATTCAGTAAGGTCAATCCTCAACGCCGCTTGCGCGCAGGGGGGACCATCCGGGTCCCCTCTCATACGTCTTATCTCAGGTTGACCTGGTGGAACCTTTCAATGCGAGCTATGGCGCGCCAACGCCGCATCAGAGACTGAGGACTCTTTGTCTGGCTCGAATGCGCCAGACGCGCTTCGATCTTCTTGGCGAGCACTCCGCCCACATCGACTTCGAGGTTTGGCTGCAGGCCCCCGAAACACCACGCCTCGGCGGTCTCGTGCGGCGCTCCTGCTTTCGGAAATGTGAGTGGGTCGCGCGCGCTCGGCCACGCCGCATCCAGAGCGACTCGGCCCACTACGCGATGGTCGGGATGAAATCGATACGCAACATTAGGATCGAAGGTCAGCAGAATGTCCGGCTTTGAGCTGCGGATCTCGGCAACAAGCTCCTTGCGCAGATCGAGGCTTTCGACCAGCTCGGCATCGGGGTGCCTGAGAAACGCCACGCGCTTGACTCCGAGCACACCCGCGGCGAGCTCCTGCTCGCGCTCCCGAATCTGCGCCATCTTGGCCCGAGACCTCGTTGTATCGCGCGCTCCCTTATCCCCGGAGGTGGCCAGAACGAAATCGACGACGACACCTCGTCCAGTCATCATCAGCACAACACCTGCGCAGTAGAACTCGATGTCATCCGGGTGGGCGACGATACAGAGTGCACGCTTGATCCGCTTGTCATCAGGGCCTGAGAACAACCGCGGCATCAGCGCCTCGCCTCTTGCAACAGCTCATGCGCTCGCGCCATGGCCTTGGGCGTGACCCCCCCGCTCATCATCCGAGCCAGCTCTTTCGCACGATCCTCGTCCGACACCAGCTCTCTGACCGACACCAAGTTGCGCCCATCTTCACCTGGAACTTTCTCAACCAGGAGGTGATGGTCGGCAAAGGCAGCGATCTGCGCCAGGTGAGTGACGACCAGGACCTGGTGCCTTGCTCCCAACGCCTTGAGCCGCAAGCCCACCTGGACCGCAGCCTCGCCGCCGATTCCGGCATCGACCTCATCGAACACCAGGGTGGGCAGGCGGTCGGCGTCAGCTCCAACTGTCTTGATGGCCAGCATCAAACGGGAAAGCTCCCCGCCTGAGGCGACGCGCGCCAGCGGCGCGATCGGCTCGCCCGGGTTGGCCGAGAACATCATCTCAGCCGATTCCGCGCCGCTTGTTCCGATCTCAGGCCGAGCGCGCAGCTCCACCTCGAATCGCGCTCCCTCGAGCCGGAGGACGGTCAGCTCCGCGGCCACCGCCTCCTGCATTCTCTTGGCGGCTGTCGCGCGCGCTTTCGTCAAGCGTGACGCCGCAGCATCAAGCTCCGTGCGGTGCGCATCGCGCTCCTTCGTCGCCGCGGCCACGGCGGAGTCGAGGTCGAGCGTGGCGCCAATCTGACTTTCGAGGCGGGCGCGTTCGGCGATCGCGGCGTCGAGCGTCCCACCGTACTTGCGCTTGATCGTGTCGAGCACCGACAGGCGCGATTCGAGAACCTCAAGCCTCGCGGGGTCCGAGTCGAGCAGGTCGCCATAACGCCTGATCTCGTCGGCAACGTCGGCGACCTCGCTCTCGACGGCTGCCAGCCGGGAAGCCAGGTCGCGCAATCGAGGATCGAGGTCGGCGGCTGCCGATAGCGCCGCCGCGGCGCGTGCCACACCGTCCTCCCGTAGTGCCGCGCCCGACTCCTGGCTCAGCCCCGCCAGGCGGGCGACATTGCGCACCGCGGAGCGCTCTGCGGCCAGCTCCGCGTCCTCGCCGTGCCGCGGATCGGCCAAGCGGAGCTCGTCGAGCTGCCAACGAAGGTATTCCTCCTCCCGCTGGCCACGCGAGCGAAGCCTTTCGAGATCGGCGAGGGCGGTGACCGAAACCGTCCATCCAAGATGAGCTGCCGCGACCGCGACCCTCAGGTCATTGGCGCCGGCGTAGCCATCGAGCAGATCTGTTTGCGTGTCGGAGTCGAGTAGCGCCTGATGCTCGTGCTGTCCGTGCAGAGCGACCAGCCCACGCCCCAGCTCGCGCAGCTGGCTCGGGTTGGCGGCACGGCCATCGATTCGCGCGGAGCTGCGCTTGCCGATCTCCCGCTGCAACACGACCGAATCGAAAACCCCTTCGATCGTGGCCTTGTCGGCGCCGTGGCGGACGAGGTCCGCGCCGCCTCGGTCCCCAAGGGTTAACCCGAGGGCGTCGACGATAAGCGACTTTCCGCTTCCTGTCTCCCCTGTGAGCAGGTTTAGTCCGGGGCCGAAACGCACCCGAGACTCCGCGACGAGGGCCAGGTCGCGAACCTTGAGCTCCCTCAGCATCACTTCAGCTCGCGCAGCGCCACTTCGGCTCGCGCAGCGTCATTTCATGGGCACAAGGGGTCGCCCCCAACCAAGCTTTTCGCCCAAGCGGCGATAGAAGGCTTCGGGTGGGCTGAAGCGGACGACCTTGAGGCGGCGAGCATGAGAGCCGCAACGCAAACTGTCGCCAGTCTCGACCGCGCTGCTCCGACGCGCCCCATCGACTCGCATCTCTGCGGGTCCTCGCACGATCGCCAGGCTGATGTCCTGGCCCGGCGGAAACACGATAGGCCGCACGGTCAGGGCAAATGGGTTCATCGGCACGACGACGAGATCGCGGAGCGTCGGCTCCAGGATCGGCCCACCGCTGGCGAGGGCGTAGGCGGTCGAGCCGGTGGCGGTGGCGACCATGACGCCATCAGCGTCGATGACCCCCACGGCCTGGCCCGCGACGTCGATCTCGACTCGAAGCATTCGAGCGTCGCCGGCGCGGTTCACCACCACCTCGTTGAGGCCGATCGCGCGCACGATGTCTTGGTTGTCCCGACGCAATGTCACCTGGAGGATCGTCCTCTCCTCGATTCGATAGGAACCCGTGAAGAAGCGAGCCAGACCGTCTTCGATCTCATGCGACTCGATCTCGGTCAGGAAGCCGAGGCGGCCGAGGTTGATTCCGAGAATCGGAATGCCGCGTGGCGCTGCGAGCCGCGCGCCGGCCAGGAATGTGCCGTCTCCGCCCAGGGTCACCATCAGAGTCGTGCCCTTGAGCTGGGCCCCGACTCCACCTTCCGGACCGTCCCTGTCGGCCTCCCACGATTCGACTTTGCGTGCCGTGAGAGCCTTGATCGTCGTTTCGATCGCGGACCGGTCCGCGTGAGGCGCGCGAAGGATGCAAACGTTGTGCTGAGGCGCGGCCGGCCGGCGCTCTGTGGTGGGGCTCACGACGGGACGAGGTCCAGGAAGATCTCCTGATTGCCGTCGGCGCCGGGCAGCTCGGAGGGGGCCTCCGCACGAAGCTTGTACCCATTGGCGAGGCACCACGAACGAAAGCCGTTCAGCGCCCCCTCGATAACGCCCAGATCTCTGACGACACCGCCCTTGCCCACGTCAGCGCGCCCGACCTGAAACTGCGGCTTGAAGAGCGCTACGACCTCAGCCGCAGGCGCCGCGAGACGCATGGCAGGAAGGATCTTCTCCAGGCCGATGAACGAAACATCGATGACGATCAGGCATACCGTTTCGGGAAATGACTCCATCTCTCGTGCGTTGACCCGCTCGATCACGACGACCCGCGGATCCTGGCGCAGCCGCCAGTGCAGCAAGCCGCGCCCGACGTCGATTGCATAGACCCTGGCGGCCCCACGCCTCAGCAGGATGTCAGTGAAGCCACCGGTCGAAGCGCCGATGTCCGCGCAGACGAGGCCGGCAGGGTCGACCCCGAATGTGGTGAGCGCCGGTGCTAACTTCAGCGCGCCCCGGCTTGCGTAGGCAGGACCCTCTTCGACCGAGATCGCGGCGTCGTTGCTCACTGAGCGATCAGGGCGCCGGACCGTCTCACCGGCGACCCGCACCTTGCCGGCAATGATCAGCGCCTGCGCCCGCTCCCTTGATTCGGCCAGGCCGCTTCTGGTAACCAGGATGTCCAGCCGCGGCACAGTTAAAGAATGAGCCCGGCCGCCACGCCAAGGACCGCGCCCACGAGCACCTCCACCGGCGTGTGGCCCAGAAGCTCACGAAGCTTCTGCTCCTGGACACCCCGCATGTGGACGAGGTCTTCGACCAGCCGGTTGAGGATGGCCGCCTGCCGGCCGGCGGCACGGCGCAGCCCTGCGGCGTCATACATGACCACAAACGAGAAGATAAGGGCGATCGCGAACGCGGCGGAAGTGACGCCCGCATGTTTGCCGACCGCGGTGGTCAAGCCCATCACGATGGCACTGTGGCTGCTGGGCATCCCGCCGGTCACGGCAAGCACCCGCAGGTTCAGCCGGCGAGCACGCACCGAGTACAGGATCACCTTGGCGGTCTGGGCGATCGTCCAGGCGACCAGCGGCGCGAGCAGATAGGTCATGTCTTGAGGGCGACGACGAGCTGGTCGGCGCGCGCCTTGAGCGACTCGAGGCGTCGCTCTGCCTCCGACAGCAGGCCTGCCGCCTGCTGGTGGGCCGTGACCAGCTCGTCCAGCGGGGCCGAGCCCTCCGCCAGCAGAGCGATGTTGGTCTCGAGCCGCGCCAGTAACGCCTCGAAGGCGAGCGCCTGGACGTCGGCTCCCTCCTCGGGAAAGGGCAGCTGCTGGGAAGTCGTCATGTGACGCTCGCCGCGACCCTGCCAAGGATGCCGTTCACGAAGCGCCCGGCCTCCTCACCCGAGAACGTCTTGGCCAGCTCGATCGACTCATTGATGGCGGCCTTGGTCGGGACATGCCGGTCAATGGTGATCTCATACACGGCGATGCGAAGAACGATGCGGTCGACCTTGGCCATCTGCTCGATCTTCCAATGCTCCGAGGTGGCGGAGAGGATGCCGTCAAGCTTTTCCTGGTTGACGATCACGCCACGGACGAGCTGGCCGGCGAAATGTGCCACGTCGCTGGTCGCGGCGCCCTCGGCTGCGTGGTAGCGCAGCACTTCCTCAGGATCGTCGCCCGAGCTCTCCAGCTGAAACAGGACCTTGAGCGCGAGCTCTCTCGCCTGGTGGCGTTTGCCCAAGCCTTACTGGGCGAACGCGACGCTCGAGACGAAGACGTTGACCTCCCCCACTTCCAGGCCGAGCATTCGCTCGGTCGCTTCGACGACATTCGCCTGGACTGCGCTCGCCACCTCCCCGAGCTTGCCCTCCGAGTCGACGGTGATGAACACCTCGAGGTGGATGGAACGGTCCGCCTCGACCTGGACGCGAACACCCCGATGTGCGGTCTGACGGCGCACCCAGTCGCCGAAATGGCGGGCGGCAGTCTCGTCCATGTCTGCAACGCCTTCGACCTCACAAGCGGCCAGTGCGGCGATGCTGGCGATCACCTCGTTGGCGACGCGGACCGCGCCGAGTGAGCCGTTCGATCCCATCCCGGCAGGATACCAGCCGACGCGCAAAGTCGAGGCTCCTACGCTCGCTCCATGTAAGTGCCGGTCCGGGTGTCGACCCTGATGACGTCGCCGGGCTGGATGAACAGCGGGACCTGAATCCTGGCCCCGGTTTCGAGCTTCGCGGGCTTGGTCGCCCCTGAAACCGTGTCGCCCTTGAAACCAGGGTCCGTGTCGGCCACCTTCAGCTCGACGTTGATGGGCAGCTCCACGCCAATCAGCTTGTCCTGGTATCGCTGGAGATACGCGGAGCTTCCTTCTTTCAGGAACGGCAGCACGTCCGCGATCATGTCCTCGTCGACAGCGACCTGGTCGTAGGTCTGCGTGTCCATGAAGTAGTGGTGGTTGCCGTCTCCGTACAGATATGAGGCTTCTTTCTTGTCGATGCGGACGGTTTTGTACTTGTCGCCGCTTCGAAAGCTCTGCTCGAATATCGACCCGGTCAGCAGATTGCGCAGCTTGGCTTTGATCACCGCTCCTGCCCGGGCCAGCTTGATGTGCTCGACGCTGACGACGCTCAGAAGCTGCCCTTCCATCTCGAACATGGTCCCGTTGCGAAAGTCATTGGACGAGATCACTTCGCTGTGAGAAAGTCCATCGCGAGGAGATAACCGTCAAATCCGAGGCCGGTGATCACGCCCCTGGCCGCGCGCGCAGTCACGCTTCTGGACCGGAACTCCTCGCGCGCGTGGATGTTGGAGATGTGAACCTCGACTGTCGTCACCTCGAGCGATTGCAGGCAATCGAAGAGAGCGAGCGAGTAGTGGGACAGCGCCCCAGGGTTGATCACGATGCCCAGCGAACCTGGCGCTTCCTTCTGCAGGAAATCGATCAGCTCGCCCTCGTGGTTGCTCTGCAAGACACTGACCTTGACACCAAGCTTTCGGGCTTTCGCACGCACCGTCTTGACCAGGTCGGCGTGGGAGCGTGTGCCGTAGATGTGAGGCTCCCGCTTTCCGAGCAGGTTCAGGTTCGGCCCGTTGACGATCACGATGCGTTTCACGCGAGAGCCTTTCGCAGGACGCGGCTGACTATCGCACCTGGCACCGCGTGACCGGTCTCCGCGTGGCCGAGGCGCCTTGGCAGCACCCACGCCACCTTGCCTCGGCGAGCCTTCTTGTCACGAGGGATCGCGGCGAGAACCTTAGCCAGCTCCGCCGCGGGAGGCCGATCCGGCAAGCCGTATGCCGTCAGCATTGCGTCCTGCGCTTCCACGAATCGCTTCGTGCAGAGATCCATTGAGAACGCGATCCGCGATGCGACGCGCATGCCAAACGCCACCGCCCGGCCGTGTGAGATGCGAAAGCCGGTCGCGGCCTCGAGCGCATGGCCGGCGGTGTGGCCATAGTTGAGGATCGCGCGAGGTCCGGCCTCGCGCTCGTCCTTCGCCACGACCAGCGCTTTCGCCATCACACACTGGAAGACCACCTTCTCGAGCGCTGCGCGGTCTCCGGCGACGAGCCGGTCGTGGTTTTTCAGCAACACCTCGTAAAGACCGCGGTCCATGGCAACGGCGTACTTTACAACCTCGGCGAACGCTTCCCTGAAGTTCACGGGCGGCAGGGTTTCGAGGAACGCGAGGTCAGCGATTACCGCTGCCGGTTGCCAGAACGCGCCGACTGCGTTCTTGGAGCGCCGGCCGTTGACACCGGTCTTGCCGCCGATGCTCGAATCCACCATCGCCAGCAGCGTCGTCGGGACCTGCACCACCCGGATCCCACGCTGCCAGACCGCGGCGCCAAAGCCCGCGAGGTCGCCGACCGTCCCGCCTCCCACGGCGATGACGCAGCCTCCCCTGTCCACCTGCTGGCGCTCGAGAAATGCGAGTAGACCACCAAGAGCGTCCATCGACTTGGAGCGCTCTCCGGGAGGGATCACATGGATCGGAGACTTCACGCCCGCGCGCTTGATGGTCTTGGCGACCTTCTTGGCCCATGGCAGAACGTTGGAGTCGGTGACGATCGGCGCGGACGTTGCGTCGAGTCGCGCAACCGCGCTTCGAAGCTCGCGATTGAGGTTGCTCCCGATGGCGACGGGATAGCTCCCGGCCGGCGCTTCGATGATCAGTCGGACCAAAGCTTCAGGATGTCCTCCGCGACAACGTCTTCCGGGCGGTCCCCATCGACGCGGTGGATGGCCTCCATGTAGCGAGTCCGCCGCTCTCCGTGCAGGGCCTCGAGCTCTGCACGAGTTCTGCTCGCCAGCAGCGGTCGGTTGGCCGTGCCTTTGATCCTGTCCCAGATCGTTTCAAAGCCACAGTCGATGAAGACCGTGGTCGATCGCTCGACGATGATCTTCCAATTCGCATCGTCGATGGGCGCGCCACCTCCAAGTGCGACAACGGCGCCAGGTTGCAGCAGGCCAGGGAGGAGCCGTGATTCCATGGCTCGAAAGGCGGCCTCACCCTTAGTCTCGAAGATATCGGTGATCGACATCCCAGCTTCGTTCTCGATGGCGAAATCGAGGTCGTGGAAAGGCGCTCCGGCGCGCTGAGCGACTAGGACTCCGACCACGGACTTGCCGCAGCCCATGAAACCGATGATCGCCAGCGCGGACTTCAGACGCCGCTGGGGTGTGGTTGGGCGGCTGGACCCCCGGTGCGACGCTTTTCCGACTGCACGAACACTTGGTCTCGGAAGATTCCGGGGTTCGGCAGATGATCCAGCACCTCGGCGCCCTGCGCGCCGGCGGCATCGACCTCAACCCTGCCGTACCCAAGCATCCTGCCGATAAGCGATTGCTTGGTGGTGCAGTCCTGGACCCGGTCGATCGGGATCATCTTCGACTGGCGGCCAAACACACCGGTCTCGATCTTGATGCGCTGGTCGGTCAGCGTGTACGAGGTTGACTGCCATCGGATCCACACGACGATCAACCACAGGACAGCAATGGCTATCGCACCAAGCGTGACGATGAGCCGAAGGTTCTCGATGCCGGTGTTGGTGGCGGTGAAATCGACGACCACCGCCACTATCAACAGGACGATCGGCGCGGCGAGCGACTTGACGACGACAATCCAGTGTGGGTGGTCCTTGAGGACCAGGGTTTCGCCGGGAAGGAGTTGACTAGTCATCGCGGCATATTGTCACTTATGAGAGGGGACCCGGATGGTCCCCCCGCGTCGGCGGGGACCCCGGCCAACCCTGCCGCAATGGTTCCAAGTTCCTGTCGGGTTACGGGAGTAGGTACAGGACGATCAGCGCGCCGGCCGCCAGGTAGGGGCCGTACGCGAGCGTGCCTTTCGTCGAGCGTCGCCAGACGATCATCCCAACCGAGACCACCCCTGCCATGAACACACCGTAAAACAGCGCCTGGACTGTGGGCAGCGGGCCGAGGAGCAGGCCCATGAACGCGGCGAGCTTCACGTCGCCGAAACCGAGCGCCTCGGCCTTGAAGATCGCTGAACCGGCGAGCGCCAGGAGAAGAAACAACAGACCCGCGCCAAGTCCCGCGGCGATGCCCACCCACCACGGGTCGCCAAACAAGCTCACCACTAGAGCCAGCACCATAGCCGGAAAAATCACCCGGTCCAGGATCAGCCGGTGCTCGAAGTCGAAGAAGATCACCTGGATCAGCACCAGGATGAAAACGCTCTTTATCAACAGCGGCGGCGTCATGCCGAAGTGGAAGGCAAACACGCCGAACAGGATCGCTGTGAGAACGGGAGGGCCCACGTCCTGCCAGCGCAGGTGGCCCGGCTCCAGACCCTCGAGGATGGCCAGGCGTGCCGAACCCCAGCGCACGACCCAGCCGGCGGCGGCGCCGACGACCGCCCAACCGACGGTCAGCAGCAGGATGTTCACGGCGCCAAAGTTTGGCGCATGGCGGCCAGTGGCGCGGCTTTTCCGGTCCACACCTCGAAGGACGCCGCCCCCTGCGCCAGGAGGACGCTCCATCCGTCGGCTGTTCGGAGACCAAGGGAACGTGCCTTGCGGACCAATGGAGTCCCGCCCATCACATAGACGAGGTCGATCACGGCTCCCTCCCTGGGCAGAGCGGCAGGGCGGACCGGCATCTCGTCCTTTCGACCCAGCGGAGTCGCGTTCAAAAGCAGGTCCGCCGACCGGGTCAGGCCGGGAAGCGCGGCGTCGCCCCAGCCGATGACCGTCCCCGGAAGGTCGTCCTCCTCCGGATGCCTGGAGACGAATGTCAGATGGGCGCCCCCGAGCGCGACCGCCGCAGCCCGAGCAGATCCCCCTCCGCCCAGGATCACGACGTTGGCTCCCTTCGGCTCGAGGCCCACCTCGCCAATCGCAGTGCGTACGCCAGCGACGTCCGTGTTAGAACCCAACAGACGTTCCCCATCGCGGGCGATCGTGTTCACGGCGTGCGCCCGCATGGCGTCGGGGTCGACACCGTCGAGGCGCGCCATGACTGCCTGCTTGTGTGGGATCGTTACGTTGGCGCCCGCGACATCCGCAGCTCTCAGCCGATCGACAGCAGCCGGCAGATCGCCAGAGCTCACATCCAGCAACTCGTAGCTCCAGTCGAGCTCCAGGGCAGCGAAGGCGGCATTGTGCATGGCGGGGCTGCGCGAATAGGCAATCCCGTGACCGAGGAGATAGACCTTCAGCTTCCGCTCAGACCGTAGGTCGCTATGTCCCGGCTGAAATCCTGCTGGTTGGTTTCGAAGTGGGTCACTCCCTTTCGATCAGTGAAGTAGAAGAGGAGGTTCGTCTTTGGCGGGTTGATGCAGGCGAGGATCGCGGCCCTGCCCGGGTTGCCGATCGGGCCCGGCGGCAGGCCGGCGTGCTTGCGAGTGTTATACGGCGAGTTGACCTGAAGCTCCGCAAAGGTGGGCTCCGGCGTCAAGCGCCCCAGCGCATACAGCAGGGTGGCATCCACGCCGAGGGGGATGTTCTGCCGAAGGCGGTTGTAGTAGACACTGCAGACCTTCCCTCGGTCGGTGCTGGTATTGGCCTCGCGGTCGACCATCGACGCCAGAATGACGATGGACTCCAAAGTCTCGGCGGGTCGATTGGCGGTGGCCTTCGCGATCTGGGCACGGAGAGCAGTGCTGAAAACGACCCCGAACTGGGTGAGCTGTGCTTTGACGAGACCACGAACGTCGCCGGGATCGACGAGGTAGGTGTCAGGGAACAGGTATCCCTCCAGGGCCGGCTTGGCATGGGCCGGCCGCGAAGCCAGGAAGTCGAAAGACGAGGACCATGACGGCTCCGCGGCGATGGTGAGGTAGTCCGTGGCCTTGCCCAGCCCCGATCGCTCGACGTATTTGGCTTGCTCTCGCAGCGGAAAGCCTTCCGGGATGGTCACTGTTATCTGGGTCGACTTGCCGTGTTGTAGAGAGTCCACGATCTGGACCATGGTCATGTTGCGGTTGAGCTGGAACGCTCCTGCCTGAAAGGTCCTGGCGGTACCAGTCAGCCGGAGATAAAGGTCGAAAGCGTTTTTGTCCCGGATGAGGCGCTGCGCGAGGAGGTCATCGGCGACCTGGCTGGGAACCTCTCCCGGGTCGATGTGGAAAACCACCGGCTCGCTGGCCGATGAGACCGGGGTGTTGACGTTGTAGTTCCACCAGTCATAGCCGCGGGAGGTGCCGAAGCCCAGAACCGCGATCACGACAAGCGCCGAGAGGAGCCGTTTCATTCGACCTGGTCCTTCTCGAGTGCGGCTATGACCTGCTGGAACTCGTCTCCCTCGACCGTCTCCAGGGCGCCGCCCACCTCCCTCAGCAGCAACACCTGCGTTGGGTCGTCGACGTTCTCGACGAGGTAATAGACACCGCCGTCGTGATTGAACGCGTCGTGCAGCGAAAACTGACGCTCGTGGCCGCTCTCATCGATGAGCGTTATCGGCTTGGCCTCATCGGGCTCTTGTTCAGCGGACACGCCGGCGATCCAGGTGGGCTTGAAGCATCAAAGTCGCTGCGACACGGTCCACACTCAGACGCCTCTTCTCCCGACGCATACCGCCCGCGATGAGCGAGCGCTCCGCTGCGACGGTGGTCAGCCGCTCATCGACCATCTCGACGGGAAGGCCCGATTCAGCCCGAATCGCGGTAGCCAGCTCCTCCGCCGCCTTGGCCTCCGGACCGCGCGACCCATCAAGTCGCTTCGGCAGGCCAACCACGATCCTGGCGGCCTCGTGCTCTCGAGCGACCCGGGCGATGCGCGAGGGCAGTGTCGCCGCCGGCTCCGCGGGCAGGGTGGTCAACGCCTGCGCGATGGTGGCCGAGGGGTCGCTCAAGGCGACCCCGACACGCTTTGAGCCTGGGTCGATAGCGAGAATCCGCATTTCTCGCAGAGTCGTCAGCCTGTCGGTGCCGGGGCCGGCAACGCGCCCTGCTCGACCACGTAATGGATCGAGATGCGGCCGCCCAGCAGCGGCATCAGGGGCAGGGTCATCGGCTGTTCCTTGATGCTGACCGACCGCACGTTCAAGCCCTGCAGGTAGAACCTGGCCTGGGCGATGGGGCGGCCGACGACCTGGGCCCGGATCTTGTCCATGTCGAGCCTGGGAGCGACGAATGCAGCCGCATCGCCGAGGAATACGAGCTGGCCGCCCTTGGTCGCACTGAGGATTCGGTAATCGACCTGAATCGGCCCGTCGGTGAGCAGCTGCTGGTTGTTGGGTATTCGTTGCGCCAGGTAGCTCTGAAAAGCCTTGTGCACGTCGGCGTCGTAGTAGAAGTCGCCCTCGCCCTGCAGAGACATGGTGGCATTGAAGGCCGCGACCTTGTCGCTGGGTTGGTGGTCGGTGCTGAAAAGAGGCGCGCCGTAGATGAGCGTTTCGCTCAGTGTCTCGCCCGCCTTCTTGGAGGCCGCGATCTGCTGCGCGATCGACTGCCGCAGCTCCTGCTCGAGCTGGGCGCGAGCGGCGTCGAAGTCGGAGACGGTCATGGTCGGGGTGTTCGAGGCGTTTGCGCCTCCCCCCGTTGCCTGTGGATTGGTGACGCTCAAACCGTCATATGGGTTGTTCTGGATCGTCGTGATCACATTGCCGCCGACGTTGCCGGACGTGCCTCGGACAACCGCCGTAACGTTAGCGGCCGCGCTGCCTCCCCAGGGCACGAGCACGCCGCCCTGGTATCTATTCGAAGTCTGCGCAAAGGTGATGCCATCGCTTCCGTCGATCAGCCTTTGACCCCTGAGCACGACCAGGCCTGGCGAGGTGCAGCCGGCGCGCGGACATTGCGGCTGCGAAAGCGAGTTCGTGTAGATCACTGCGCCAGTAGCCGGGGCGAGCAGCACGCGGATTGACCCGGTCGTCGTGAAGCGCTGCGAGTTGGAGCGCGTGATCACGTTGGGGCGAACCCGAATCGGCGGCTTCCCTGGCTGCGCCTGAATCTCGACCGCCTTCTGCGAGAAGGGCTGAGCCTGAGCCAGCAGAGTCACATTCGCGGACGGCACGTAGACCACGGCGGCGAACAAGCCGACCACCAGGAGGGCGGCCGCAGCGACATAGAGAAGGAAGCGCCCGGGCCTCAGCTCGGTCGCGTTCTTGGTGATGAGCCTGGTCGGCGCGGCGATGCCAATGTGCGTGGAGGGCTCGTCCTGGCCGCGCTGCCACCAACGGGGCGCAGGCGGCTCCTCCACCGGCACGGAAGGGATGCCCTCGCCGTGGGCGCCGACGGCGCCGAAAACCGCAAAACCGCTCTCGGAAGCCATCTTCTGAACAGCCGGGTCGTCGCACACGACCGTGACCCTCTTGCCCATGCCGGCGGCGTAGTTGCGTAGAAGCTGGAAGTTGAACCGGCTCTGCCCGATGCGCGATCGGACGGGGAGCACGAGCATCGTGTCGTCACCACGGTACTGGCGCAGGCGTTCGACCAGCTCAGGAATCTCTTCCTCGGTTTCGACGTAAATGGGGTTCGTTGCCATGGCGTTAATCAGTCTCCTGGAGAGGTCCGCTCAAACCTTTATAGCGCTTAGGACCCGGCGCATGACTGCGTTGACGTTGTCACGCTCCTCCGCCTCGGTCCTCAACGCATGGTTTGCGAGACCCATCGGGGCGATGTCTTGTGGGCTTGAAAGCTGGCCCGTCGAGTCCGTGACGTTGCGCACGTCGGGCGGCACCAGGTGCCGGATCCGCGGCTCTTTCGGGAACGGCAGACCGGCGGCCCAGGCGTTCTTCACCATCTCGAGTGTCAGCTCGGGAAGCAGGCTTCCTCCACCGCACAGGTAGATGCTGGTGGGGAGCCGCTCGCCTCGGGAAAGCTCTTTCAAGCTGAGCGCCAGGCCCTGGAGCAGGACCTCCGCGTCGGCGCTCAACAGCTCAGACACCTGGCGATGCTGCTCGGCCGACAGAAGTCCTTCGGAATGACGGAGCTTGCGCGCTTCGGCTTCTTCATAGCTCAGCCCGAAAGCCAGGGCGAGGCGGCGGGTGAAAGCTCTCCCGCCGAGGTTGAACATGCGCGTGCCTTCGACGCCTCCATCGCGAATCAGCGCGACATCGGTCGTCCCGCCGCCGATGTCGATGAAGATTCCTCCCTCGGCCCACGTCTCCTCGCTCGCACAAGCTCTTGCGAGCGCGTACGGCTGGGCGACGGCCCCGGCCAGCTCGAGGTCGAGCTCGCGTACGACGGTGTCGATCGCGTTTATATGGGTCATCGGCGCAAAAGTGTTGAAGACCGTGACCTCCAGGTTCTTGCCGGTGAACCCAACCGGGTTGGTGACGGGGTATCCGTCGACGCGTACATTCGTGATCGACGAGTGCACCAGGCGGGCTTCGAGCTGGCCGTAGCTGCGCTCGAGCTCGAGCAGGTGCTGGGCCTCGCGCAGCGCGCGGCGCTGCACCATCTGCAGCATGGTCGACATCTCGGCAGACCTGACACGGGATTTGGAGTTCTCGCGCGGATACGCGATGGTCGATGAAAAGCCCTTGATCAGCTCGCCGGCGATGCCGACGATGACCTGTCCCGGAACTGTCTTAGCCATATCCTCGGCGGCTTCGAGCGCGCGGTTGGATGACTGGATCACCGACTCCAGGTCGGCGATGGCGCCGCCAGACATGGCCGCCGGCGCCTGCGGCTCGCGCCCGACGCCGAGGACCTCGCCATCTGCTCCGTCACGGCGGACGACCAGGACCTTGATCAGGTCGGTGCCGATGTCGAGAACCGTGAAGTGCCGGTAGTACTCGCTGCGCTTGCGCAGGAACTTGAACTTGGTCACCGCAGAGCTTCTTCGAGGCGTCTAAAAGCCTCGTCCGGCGGTACGGTCAGCTTCCCGCTCACCAGCTGCGGGCGGCCACCGCCAGTCCCAAACAGGGACTTGAGCGCATTGGCATCGTATTGGGAGGCAAGGTCATTGGACACCTTGATCACAAACATGCCGCCGCCGACAACAGTTACGATGCCGGACTTCACGATCTCGAGATAGCGGTCCGCATAGGCTTTCAACTCGTCAAGGTTAGAGGCGTCGACGGTTTGGGTCACATAGTCGACTCGGCCGTGCTTCACTGCGGCGCTGGCGCCGGTGCCGTCTCCCACGCCGACGCGAGCGGTCCGAACCTCTTCCCGCAGCCTGTCGCGTTCCTTCTCGATTTCCTTTAGCTGGGCACGCATGGCCTTGATTCGCTCCGGCAGCTGCTCGGGGGTGGCGTTGAACAATCGCGCGACCTCTGTGAGGAGATCCCGGTCTCGCCTGACCAGTTCGTCCGCCGCCTCGCCCACCACCATGTCGATGCGCCGCAGGCCTGATCCGATGCTGGTTTCGGAGACGATTACCGCCGTCCCGATATCGGCGCTGTTCTTGACGTGAGTGCCGCCGCAGAGCTCGCAGGTCCAGTCGCCGAAGCAAACGACACGGACGACATCGCCGTACTTCTCTTCGAACAAATGCATCGCGCCGTGCGCGACAGCCTCTTTATATGGAAGCTGCTGTTCCTTGAACGGCAATGCTTCGCGCACCTTTTCCATGACTAGCCTGTTGATGCGAGCGAGCTCGTCCTTGGTGATCGCCCGGTTGAGCGGTATGTCAAACGTCGCGTGATCAGGCCCGACCCACGAACCCTTCTGCACAACCTGCTCCCCAATCGTCTCGCGCAGAGCCTTGTGTAGCAGGTGCGTGGCGGAATGATGACGTGCGATCTGATGTCTAAGGCCCGCGTCCACAGCTGCGGTCGCCCTGTCGCCAACTTTGATCTCGCCGGAGATAACCATGCCGGTGTGCGCGATGACTCCATCCGCCGGCTTCTGCGTGTCGTCGACCCGCACCTGTCCCGACGGAGTCGTGATCGTCCCGATGTCGCCAACCTGTCCGCCGGACTCCGCATAGAAAGGAGTGCGATCCAGGAAGACTTCGACATCATCTCCTTCGGTCGCGACCTCGGCCGCGATGCCGTCCTTGCGCAGGCCGCTGATCGCACTGCCGGTGACGAGCTCGACGTAGCCGGTGAACTCCGACTTCGGTAGATCGTTGGCCGCAACCACGCGCTGCGTGCCCTTGCCGCGAGAACGTTCGCGCTGCTCGGCCATCGCGACGCGGAACCCTTCCTCGTCGACCTGAATGCCGCGTTCCCGCGCGAGCTCGCGGGTCAGGTCGAAAGGAAAGCCGAATGTGTCGTGCAGCTTGAAAGCGTCGCTGCCCGGAATCGTCTTGCCGTGTTTGGCGGCAACGCGTTCGAACAGCTCCATGCCCTGTTCGAGCGTGCGCTGAAATCTCTCCTCTTCGGAGTTGACGCCATCACGGATCGTGACCGCCCGCTCGCGCAGCTCGGGGTATGACTCCTCCATCACCCTGACCACCTCATCGACCAGGCCGCCAAGTTGCGAACGAAGGTTCAACCGGCGGGCGTGAACCGTGGCACGGCGGATGAGGCGGCGAAGCACGTAGCCGCGACCCTCGTTGCTTGGCGCGATGCGCTCCAACATGACAAAGCAGGCAGCGCGAATGTGGTCGGCGACGACACGCTCCGACACCGTCGACTGCGTATCCGACAGTCCACGGATTCTCTCGATGATCGGCCCGAGGAGATCTGTCTCGAAGACGTTGGCCTTGCCCTGCAGGATGTAAGAGATGCGCTCGAGCCCCATGCCTGTGTCGATTGCAGGGAAGGCAAGTGGCACAAGGCTGCCGTCCGCGACCCCTCTCAGAATCGCCTCGCCCGAGGTGCCGACGATTGCACCGCGCTGGTCGTACTGGGGGAACACCAGGTTCCAGAACTCGGTGAACCGATCGCAATGGTCCGGAATGCAGTCCTCGCGGCCGCAGCCAACGTCCCGACCCCTATCCCACCAGATCTCGGAGTCGGGGCCGCATGGGCCGCGCCCGAGGCCCCACCAGTTGTCCTCCAGCCGCGTGATCCGGGCGCCCGGGACCCCAGTTTGGATCCAGATCTCATGAGCTTCGTCGTCGGTCGGGTGAATCGTGACGCGAAGCCGGTCGGCGGGCATGGCGAAGCCGCCGGTGACCAGCTCCCACGCCAGCGGGATCGCGGTCTCCTTGAAGTAGTCGCCGGTCGGCGCGAAGTTGCCAAGCATCTCGAAGAATGTGTTGTGGCGATCGGTCTTTCCGACCTCGTCGATGTCGCCGGTGCGCAGGCATCTCTGGCAGCTCGCGAGCCTGGGCGCGGGCGGCTGGCTAAAGCCCTGGTAATAGGGCTGAAGCGGTTGCATCCCGGCGGAGATGAAGAGCGTGCTCGGGTCCCCTTTGGGCACCAGCGGTGCACTTGGTAGGACCAGATGCTCCCGGCTCGCGAAATGCTCTAGAAAACGTTTGCGGATCTCGTTCCCGGTCATGTCGGGGCCGATCAAGCTTACGGTGCGAGCCGCTCTGCCCGCCAAGTGCCACCGGGCATGCGGACATAACGGAACCTATCGTGGAGGCGGTCGGCGCGGTTCTCCCAGAATTCGATCCATGCCGGCCGCAGCGCATACCCGCCCCAATCGGATGGAAGGGGCACCGCATCCGGGTGTCGCCTGTCCAGGTCGGCAACGGCCTGCTCGAGGACGGCTCGTGAAACCACGACACGGCTTTGGCGAGAAGCCAACGCCGACAGCTGCGCACCGCGCGGCCGGCTGTGAAAGTAGCCGAGCGACGCCGCGCGGCTGACGCGCCGGACGGCGCCCGAGACCCTGACCTGGTGTCGCGTGACAGACCAGTAGAAGACGAGAGCGGCTTTTCGATTCAACGCGAGGTCTCGGCCCTTTCGGCTTTCGTAGTTGGAGTAGAAGAGAAAGTCCACGCCCTCGATGCCTTTGAACAACACCATGCGCGCAGACGGAGTGCGGTCACGACCTGCTGTCGCCAGCGTCATCGCCTCAGGTTGAGGAGCACCTGCTCGCTCCGCCTGCCGGTACCAGCGGCGAAACAGCGCGATCGGCTCTGCTGGCATGCGCGACTCGATCAGCGACATGCCACGCTCAGGTCGCTTCTTGCGGCACGTACTTTCTCAACTGCTCGAGCGCGGCCCGCTGCAAGCGTGAGACGTGCATCTGGCTGATCCCCAGCCGCCGTGCGATCTCCGATTGCGACATCTGCTCATAGAACCGCATCGCCATGATCGCTCGCTCGCGAGGCGTCAGATGCACCATCGCGCGGTCAAGCAGATCGCGCATTTCAACCCGGTCGAGCTCGGGATCCGGGTTTCCGATCTGCTCGGCGATGGCGCGGCCCTCCTGGCCGTCTGATGATCCGATGGGCTGATCGAGCGAGAGCGGCATGTATGCCGGACCTATCTCAATTGCCTCCGTCACGTCTTCGGGTGTGACGCCGAGACGCTCGGCGAGCTCCGACACTGTGGGCTCGCGACCGAGCTGATTCTTCATCTCTTCGTTGACGCGAACCACTGATTGGTGCAGCTCCTGGAGCCGGCGCGGGAAGCGGATCGCCGTTCCCTTATCGCGAAAGTGGCGCTTGATCTCGCCGGCCACGGTCAGAGTCGCGAACGTCGTGAACTCGAAGCCGAGTTCGGGGTCGAATCGTTCGATCGCCTTGATCAGCCCTAGGTAACCTACCTGGACGATGTCGTCAAGAGGCTCGCCCCGATTCTGAAACTTGCGCGCGAGAAAGTAGACGAAGTCGTGATACGCATCGACCAGCTGGGCTCGGATGCGGTCACGCTCGGCCGGGTCCGTCGTCTCCTTATAGCGACGATGGAGTGCCCGCAGCTCCTCGCGAGACGGCCGAACCTTAGAACCCACTCTTAATTACTCAAACACGTGGCCCAAAGGCCGAATTCACTTCGGCCGTCACCAAGCGTCGCAACTTCAAAACGCCTCCCAACGTTGCCTGAAACCGGAGGGGGTCCCGCGGGGGAGGCCTGCTTCCCCCGCGCCCTTGGAACCGGTGGGGGCTCCGCGGGGGAGGCCTGCTTCCCCCGCGCCGTTAGGCGATGTACTTGACCATCCGGAAACGGACGTGGCCCGTCCGGGGCTCGACGAGCGGGCGGAAGTCGTCCACGAAGCAGCGGATCATCTCGTATGCCAGCCGCTGCAGCTCGGCGTCCGCCTCGGGGTGCGGCCGCGGGGCCGCCAACACCTGGCCGGCCGCGGGCACGAGGTCCACGTCCACGACGAGGGCTCGATTGGTTGCGAAGTAGGTCAGCTTTAGGTCGGCGTGGCCGTCGAGGTCGTTCGCTGCCTCGATGGCGCTGTCGCAGGCCTGAGTCAACGCAATCGTCAGCTCGTCGAGGTCGACAAGGCTGAGCCCTAGCTGACTCCCCAGCGTCGTGGCCACCCGCTTGGCGACGGGTATGAAGTCCGACGACGCAGGGATCTTCAGCTCGGCGAGGTCGCGCTTGGCCAACCTAGACTCCTGAGCCCTTCTTGGAATCTTCACCGTTGATGGTCGGATCGATCTTACGGGCGGCCGCGGCCTCCAGCTCTTCGCGGCGTCGCTTCGCTGCAGCCACTCCGTCCTGGATCGCTTTGCCGACCGGGTTTCCGGGGTCAGTCACCGCAACACGCGCGCGCTGTGCGGCCTGCTTGGCCCGCTGGGCCGGCTCGCTGGTGCTCAGCTCGATGGTCTTGCTCCGCAGGTTGTCAACCTGACCGCGCCCGGGACCTGACGCGATGTAGGCGCCGGCCGCCAAGCCGACGATTCCGCCGAGGATGAACCAGCCGAAACCGCCTCCGCCTCCACTACCGCCGCTCTTCTCATCCGACATTGCCTAACCTCCTAATACAGTGCGAACAAGGCTCTGACCGGCCACCTTCACGCCATGCGCCGCAGCTTTCACGCCATGCCCAACCGAGGATGCTCCACTTCCCGCCGCGCGCAACCCGACGTTGACGCCGGCCGTGATGTCGTTGACATTTCCGATGGTCTGTCGCACCTCGGGCAGGGTCTCCTTCAATTCTTCGTTGGTTGTGTCGAGCAGCTCTTCAACGGCCCCCAGGGTCCCGCGAAGCCGAAACAGCACGGCTGCCAAGGCCAGCGCCACCACGAGGGCGGCGACCCCGAACGCGAGCCACATGAAGTTCTGCAACTGGTCAATACCCCCTTACCGGAGCCAACAAACAGGCTTCATGTTAAGTGCCCCGGGGCGTGATACCTACGCATGGGGCTCCGGCTGGTTCGAGTTACTCGAGTCGTTGGGTTCTTCCGGCTCCCGCTTCCGTCGGCGCACGAACCGCGCCAGCGGCTGGAGCAGAAGGGCAAAAGGGAGGGCGGGCAGCATGTTCGCCTGGCCGAGGCGAAGCGAAGGCAAACCGAGGAAATCCCACAGCTGGCCCAGAGCAAAGCCGGCAGCGGTCATCACCAGGATCGGAACGTACGCCCGCCGCCGATAAGGGAGCAGCGCATAGAACAGCTGGGAAAAGATGAGCACCGCCAGCGCGGCCACGATCAGGCCGGGCGGGATGAGCTTTACGAGTTCCATTTAGAGGACGGCCTTCGGGCGGCAGGGCCAAAGCGCTCCCTCCGGGCCACAGGGGTGGGTTGTCCTGAGCGAGCTCAGGTGGGTCCCCTGCCTTGGCTCTCCAAGTCCCGTCAAGCGGGCTTTTGGTCGGCGACCGGACTCCGAGGTCCCTAAATGCTGTCTATTGGGCAACGCGCACATCGCCCGCAACCCATCGGGAGCCACCCAATACTACGTGGAGGGCTTCAGTGGTGGCACCACCTGAATGCGAAGCTCCTCGAGCTGCCCTGGGTCGACATCGGATGGCGCTCCCAGCATCAGGTCCGACATAGATTGCGTCTTCGGGAACGCGACGACATCTCGAATGTTGTCCGTGCCGCCCAGCATCATCACCACGCGGTCGATGCCCTGTGCGATCCCGCCATGAGGCGGTGCGCCGTATGTGAATGCGCGCAGTAGAGTTCCGAAACGATCGCGGATAGTCTCCAGGGGCATGCCGAGGAGCTGGAACACCCTCTCTTGCATGGCCGGGTCATAGATGCGAAGGCTTCCGCCTCCGAGCTCATAACCGTTCAAAACCATGTCATAAGCGTGAGCGCGAACGTCATACGGCCGCTCTTCGACGAATGGCATGTCTTCCTCGAACGGCCGGGTGAACGGATGGTGCGCGTAGGTGAGCTTGCCCGCGTCGTCCTCATCGAATAGATATGTGGGGTTGATCCACAGGAACCTCCACTCGTCCTCTCTGATCAGCTTGCGGCGCTTTGCAACCTCCTGCCGGATCAAACCCATCACCGTCTCCGCCTTGCGCCTGCGATCCGCGACGATGAGCACGACATCGTCGTCCGAGGAACCGGTCGCCTGCTTGATTCCCGCGAGCTCGTCGGCACTCAGGAACTTGTCGATCGAACTGCCGGGCAGCCAAGCGAGGCCCTTGCCACCGGCGCCCTTCGCAACGGTGACCAGCTCATCGAGATCCCGGCGAGCCATGTCGCGACCGCCAGGTACCCGCATTCCCCGAACCACGCCGCCCGTGTCGAGCGCGCTGCGGAAAATCTGCGCCTTCGTCGAAGCAAGGATCGATCCCAGGTCCGCTATCTCAAGGTCGTGGCGCAGGTCCGGCTTGTCGGAGCCGTACCTGAGCAGCGACTCCTTTATATCCATGCGCTGAAAAGGAGTCTTCAGCTCGACGCCGAGAACCTCTTGCCAGAGCTCGCCGAACAGGCCCTCGATCAAGCCGAAGACGTCCTCCTCATCGCAGAAGGACATCTCGATATCCAGCTGGGTGAACTCCGGCTGCCGGTCGGCCCGAAGGTTCTCGTCTCGAAAGCAGCGTGCGATCTGGTAGTAGCGCTGAACGCCCGACACCATCAGTAGCTGCTTCAACATCTGGGGCGCTTGAGGCAGCGCATAGAACGATCCCGGATGCAAACGCGATGGAACCAGGAAGTCACGAGCGCCCGACGGCGAACTCCGAGTCAGGATCGGGGTCTCCACCTCGATGAACTCGCTGCGATCCATGTAGTCGCGAATGATCTTGTTGACACGGCTGCGCAGCTCAAGCATTCGCGTCATCCGCGGGCGGCGCAGGTCGAGGTACCGGTATTCAAGTCGCGTCTTCTCGTCGGGATCTTCCTGATCCTCAATCGGAAACGGCGTCGTCTCCGACGTGTTGACGACCTCGAGCTCGGAGGCGGTCACCTCGACTTCGCCCGTTGCCATGCGCGGGTTCTCAGAACCGGCGGGGCGCCGTCCCACCAGGCCCTTGACCCGGACCACGTATTCGGCCCGAAGCTCCGATGCCGCGGCATGTGCCTCGGGCGCCTTGGTTGGATTGAAAACCACCTGCACAGCGCCCCAGCGGTCGCGAAGGTCGATGAAGATGAGGCCGCCGTGGTCCCGGCGCCGTGCCACCCAGCCATAGAGCTCCGTCTCGCGGCCGACGTCCGAGGCGCGGATCGAGCCGCAGTGGGGCGATGTGAACCCGCTCATGCGAGGCTCTCGGCAAGCTCTTTCCAGGAAACCTCGACCTGCTCGCCGCTTGCCATGTCTTTCAGCTGCGCGATGCGGCGCTGCGCCTCCATTGCGCCGAGGATCACCACCCAGCGCGCATCGAGCTTATCGGCGGCCCGCATCTTCGCGCGCAGGCTCCTGGGCTCGAAGTCCACGGCGACAGTTCGCACGGCGCGACAAAGTCTCGCCACCTCTGCAGCCTCGACCTCGAGACCTGGCTCGGCCAGGACTACCACCTCAGCCGCCGGCTCTGGGATCACCTCCGCCCCACTCGCCGCGACCACCTCGGTCACGCGATCAAGACCGCCAGCGAAGCCTACGCCTGGTGTCGACGGCCAGCCCTCCGCCTGGGCAAGACCGTCGTAGCGGCCGCCCGCGACCAGCGCATCCTGCGCGCCGGAGGCGCCTCCCGGATAGAACTCGAAGACGGTCCGCGTGTAGTAGTCCAGCCCCCGTACCAGGTATGGGTTCAGCCGATACTCGATGCCCGCCGCGTCGAGCACTCGCCTCACCAGCACCCAGGCGTTGGCACACTCTTCGCACAGGTGGTCCGTGATACGCGGTGCCTTGGGTTTCAAAGGCTGGCACTGCGGCACCTTGCAATCGAGAAGCCGCAAGGGGTTTACCTCGAGACGGCGCTGGCAATCGCCGTGGAGCTTGTCCTTCAGCGGCCTGTAATAGTCGCGGAGCTGCTCGAGGTATGCGGGTCGGCACTTGGCGTCGCCGATGGTGTTCAGCTCCAGCGCCAGGTCGCTGATGCCGACCTCATTCAGCCACGTGGCGGCGAGCTCGATGATCTCCGCGTCGACCGCCGGGCTGGAGGCGCCTATGGCCTCGATATCGAATTGAAAGAACTGGCGGTACCGACCCTTTTGCGGGCGGTCGTACCGAAACATCGGTCCGATCAGAAACAGTCGTGCGGGTTGCGGCCCCTGATTGAGGCCACCCTCGAAATAAGCGCGCACGATCCCTGCAGTCGCCTCCGGCCGCAGCGCCAGGTTGCGGCCGCCGCGATCCTCGAAGCGGTAAAGCTCTTTCGCGACAGCGTCTGTCTCCTCGCCAATGCGCTCGATCAAGTCCGTATGCTCGACGATCGGGGTGACGATCTCCTGATAACCGAAAGTCCTCGCCACACGCGCAGCGGCCTTCTCGACGCTGCGCCACAGGGCGCGCTCGTGTGGCATAAGGTCGCGCATTCCGCGGACCGCTTTGATGGGTTCGGTGCGAGGCATCGGAGTGACGATTGTAAGAAGCTGAGATGAACAGGGGTGTGCGTCGGGACTGGCTCCGCCGGGCTCGGCTCCCCAAGCGGGGACGCCCCCCCTTCCGGTGAGACCGCCTCGGGCCGGTTAGTATCTGCCCGAATGCGCCCACTAGCCGGACGGGCGGCGGTCACCAGAAGCCGATGACCATCGCCCTCATCCAGCTGATCACTCTGATCTTCGCCGGCCTCGCTCTGCTGGTTGGGGCTTACCTGTTGATAATCGGCAGGCGGCCCTGGCGCGGCGACGAGGAGACGCACGTCGCGCCCCGAGTCCGCCTGCTTGGGCTCAGCTACATCCTGGTTTTCGGTTCCGCGATGATCCAGATCATCGCGCAGCCCCGAGGCCTGAATTCAGAGATCCTGGGTGGCCTCATGGTGCTGGGCGGCATCATCGTGATCATCGTCGTCTTCCTCGAGGCGCGAGCGTCGCGCCGTTCGATCGCCAGAGGACGTCTGGGAGACTAGACCCGCCTACGGGTTGGTCCGCCAGCCCGCCGCCACCTTGAATGCTTCCTTCAGCTGCTCCAGGTGAACCGGCTTGATCATGTAATCGTCGAATCCCGCCTTCAGGCAGCGATCTTGATCGCCTGGTCCTGCCAGCGCGGTCAAAGCGATGAGGCGCGGCCGCGTCCCTTTCGTCCAGCGGCGGCAGATCGCCTCTGCCGCCTGCAGCCCATCCATCTCCGGCATGAGGACGTCCATCAGGACCGCGTCGTAAGGCGTTTGGGCGACCGCCTCCACTGCCTCCCGGCCGTTGGAGACGACGTCGACGTTGTGTCCGAGCTTGACGACGAGACGTCGCAGCAGGTTCTGGTTGAGCGCGTTGTCGTCAGCAACCAGCACCTTCAGCGCCCCCGGGGCCACCCGTTCGACTGCGGTGGGGGCAAGCGTGACAGCTGGCCTGGTCCCGACCTGGACCATGACGTCGTGCAGCTTGCGCGGAGCCACCGGCTTCGTCAGCGTTGCCTGCACCAATCCGCTGTCGGCGGCGCCGGCTTCCTCCGCAGTGGCGGCGGCTGCCGCGATCAACACGATCGGGAGCTGTTCGGGACCGCGAAGCCCTCGGATCGTCGCCGAAAGCGATAGGCCATCGATCTCCGGAAGGCGGTGCTCGATCAAGGCGATGTCGAACGGGTGGCCGGCCTGGATCAAGGCCAGCGCCTCATCGAGTGTCGCCGCGGTGGCGACTGCCCCCCACGTCTCCGTCTGCAGGGCCATCACGCGGCGCTCCGTGGCTTCACCAGTCACCACCAGGACCTTCATCAGGTCCAACGTCAACGGTGCGGCCGTCACCGGTGCCGGCATGGCCTCCGCCAGGATCGTGAACTCGAAGAGGGTGCCGGCGTCAGGCCCTGCCTCGACCCCGCCCTGCTCCACTCGCAACTCTCCATCCATCATCTCGACCAGCCGCTTGCAGGTCGTGAGGTTGAGCACTGCCAGGCGGTCGCCGGGCTCGAGCTGCGCACCTCCCGTCTCTCCCATTCCGCTTCGAAGGATCCGCGCGGGCATACCACGCCCCGTGTCGCGGACACTGAACTTCAGTCTCGTCAGCTCTCCCTCAGGCAGGCAGCTCAGCTCGACTCCCACCCCACCTCGCTCGGTCCTCTCGAGACCGCCACTGAGCAGGGTCAGGATTATCTGCTCGACCCGTCGGGAGTCACCCACGATCACGCTCGGGACGTCGAGCTCAGCCCGGAACGAAAGGTCGAGGCCTTTGGCGCCGGCTGTCTCGGCCGCGAGCCCAAGACAGCTTTCAACGCTCGAACGAACGTCGAAGGGATGAAGCGCCAGCTCGAACTGGCCACTCTGGATCATCGCCGCGTCGAGGACCTCCTCGACCAGCCTGGCCACCTGCTCAGCGCCGACCTCTACGATCGACGCCAGCTCGCGTTCTTCCGTGGATGACGCGGTCATCGCCAGCAGGCCTGCCGCGCCGAGTATCGCGTTCAGCTGGTTGCGGAGCTGGTGACCAAAATCGGCCAGCAGCTCGGCGTCGAGCACATCCACATTCTTGTTGTCGATCAAATCACGCCCACGCCTGAGTCCCGGGAGGCTGAGTGCTGGGCTGGAACATCGAATCGGGAAGCTCGACGCTGTTGGAGCGGAAATGCTTGAGGAATGCGGACCGAACGCCCGTGGCGGTGTGATAGCCAACCGCGCGCCCGTCAGCGGTAACCCCCGTTTGATTGAAGACGAACAGCTCTTGCATCGTAATCTCACCTTCGGCGATACCCGTCACCTCGGCCACGCTGACCACCTTGCGCGCTCCTCCCCGCAGCCGCTCCGTTTGAACCACCACGTTGACCGCCGACGCAATCTGGCTGCGGATGGCTCGTGATGGGAGCTCGGTTCCGGCGAGAAGGACCAGCGTCTCCAGCCGGTTCAATGCGTCGCGCGGATTGTTGGAGTGCAGGGTGCTCATCGACCCGTCGTGGCCAGTGTTCATGGCCTGAAGCATGTCGAGCGCCTCGGGTCCGCGGCACTCGCCGACGACGATGCGGTCGGGTCGCATGCGCAAGCAGTTACGCACGAGGTCACGAATCGAGATGGCGCCGCGGCCCTCCACGTTCTGGGGTTTGGATTCGAGGCTGATGACATGCACCTGGCGCAAGCGCAGCTCGGCCGCGTCTTCGCACGTAACGATTCGCTCGTTCGCCGGGATGAATCCGGACAACACGTTCAGGAATGTCGTCTTGCCAGACCCGGTGCCACCCGAGACGATGATGTTCAGACGGGTTTTCACCGCAGCGTCCAGGTACATCATCATCGCCGGCGTCGCGCCGCCCAAGCTGACTATCTGCTCGGGGCTCAACACCTCGCGACCGAACTTTCGGATGGTCAGGCACGGCCCGTAGATCGCTACAGGCGGTATGACCACGTTGACGCGTGAGCCATCTTTGAGACGCGCATCACACATCGGCTCAGACTCGTCGACGCGTCGGCCGATGGAGGACACGATCCTATCGATGACGCGGCGCAGGCTAGCCTCATCCTCGAACGCGAGGCTCGTCAGCTCGATCTTGCCTTTGCGCTCAACGAAGATCTGCTCGGGTCGGTTGACCATGACCTCGCTGATGTCAGGGTCCCGCAGCAGAGCCTCGAGCGGCCCGAGGCCTACGACCTCGTCGTAGAGGACCTCGACCAGTCGCTCGCGATCGGCGGCGGTGACCAGCGTGATCGGGGGCTTGGTCCGGAAATGCTCCTCGGTCAGCTGTAGCAGGAGCCGTCGGATGCCGGCAGGGTTGTTGATGTCGATCTGGGCCGTGTGGTGTGCCAGTAGCTGGGCATGGATCTCGGCCTTGGCGGCTGCCAGCGAGGGGATCAGCTTGGTTGACGATTCGGTGACCAGCGCCGGCGGCACCGCCTGGATCGGCGTCGGCGCGGGCGCCACCGCAACAGGCGGGGCAGGAGCGGCCGGCGCCGCGGTCACGGGTCCATTCGACGACTGAGGGGCAGGGGCGACAGGTGCAGCCACCGGGGCCTGCTGGTACCGCCTGTCAAAGCGTTCTGACAGCTTCATGCCTGCCGGCCCCCGCCGGAGGTCTTGAGGCGCCTCTGAACATCGATGGCTGCGCCCCTGACCCCTGCATCAGGATCACCTGTGAGCCGGGCAGCCACGCTCGATGCCGAGGCGTCGCCGATCATGCCCAGCGAACGGCATGCCGCAACTCGGACGCGGGACGGCCACCGCCTGTCCTCCGCGATCGCAGAGAGCGAACCGACCCTCAAGGAGTCGTGCCGCAAACCGCACGCCAGCACGGTGACCACAGCTGCCTGCACACTCGCAGGCTCTCGCATCAGCGCCTCGATGTCCATATCCGAAGCAGCGTGGGCAAGCTCGATCGCCAGCCGGTGCTGCGGAATCCGGTCCACCGCGGACATGAGCACGTCCACTGCCCGACCGCCGCCAAGCTCCCCGATAGCGCGGATAGCGGCCTCCCAGACCCGGGGCCTGGAGTCGGCCATCATATCGGCGAGCCAGGGCAGCGAGTCGGTCATGCGGAGGGCCCCGCAGAGCCGTGCACTTGCGATCCTGACGTTGGGGTCGGGATTCGCCAGGGCGTTTAGAAGGTCCTCAACCAGGCCGGCGGAGCGCACTGCGTGGGACAGGCGCAATTGCGGCGCCAGCCCTGGACCTGCGCGCTCAAGAACTGCGCTGATCGCGGGGGCCACAGAGCCGGCGTCAGCCAGCAGCTCAGAGGCTTTGAAGTTGAGGTTTACGTGGGGGTCCCCGCCCAGCGCGGCAGCGAGTAGTCGCTCGACGCGAGCGGCCAGACGTGACCGCGGAACGCCGGCTTTCAAGCCTTCCTGACGCTTCGCAGGGCGTTCTGATTCGAGGTCGGACACTTGCCTGTTACCTGAGCCGTTGCTGCGATGTGGAAAGTCGATTTGGGGGGACGTTGCTACATTATCCCCGTAGTTGAGTTCCCGCGAAGCTCGAGAGAGCCCGGGACTGCGGGAGGAGGGATTGGATCGTATGGCCGCGAATGCGGGATCGGCGGCCGACCAGGCACCATCCGCGTTGCAGCTGCGCGTGCGCATGCTCGAGATGTCGCCGGTGTTCGCCGAGCTCAGCGACGGGGCCTTGCGGGCCCTGGCCAGGCGCATGCGCGTCGTCGGACTCCCGGGGGCTGACAAGCTCAAGCTGGGCACAGATCACGGCGATGTTGTCGTCTTTCTGGCCTCAGGGGTCGTCGAGCAGTCTCTGACCGACGCCGCCGGCCGGGTCCTTCTGACGCGGCGCCGCATGCCCGGAGACCTGTTGATTCTTCCTGTGCACCGATCGGGTGACCGCTACCTGACCAGTATCGGCGGAGTATCCAACGCGGTGCTCCTGACCCTGGACCGCGACAGCCTCATCCAGGGCCTGGGGCCAGAGGTCGAGAAGGTCGCGACGTCGCTCGAGCAGCTGTGGACCCAGGAGCTGATGGCGGTCGAGGCGGCTGAGGTCCAGCTATCGTCGCGGACCTCGGCCCCCATTGTCGCCTTCTTTTCTGCCAAGGGCGGCTCCGGCCTGACGACTCTCGCAGTGAACACTGCTGCTGCGCTGGCGAAGACATATCCACGCCAGGTGCTGCTGATGGACCTGTCGGCGCCGTTTGGCCATGCGGCGCTGTTCTCCGACCTCATCGCCACCGGCTCCATCGCCAGCGCGGCGAAGGCGGCGCCTGCCGACTTCGACAAGGTGCTGCGGCAGCACATCGTGTACCACCGCTCAGGCATGGGCGTCCTGCCCGGCACGCTTCGGCCGGAAGAGGTCGACCTGATGACGGGGGACCTCACCGGGCGCGTACTCGACATCGTCGTCGCCTGGCAGCGTGTCATCGTCGTCGACCTCGGGACCTCGCTCGCCGAGGCTGCGCTCGCCGTGATCGAACGTGCTGAGTGCCTCGTCGTCGTGGTGCCACCCGAGATCGCAGCGATGACCGACGCGCGGCGATCGCTGGCGGTTTTCCGCGACATCATGAACGTGCCCGACAACCGCATCGAGCTCGTCCTCAACCAGCGCGTCCCCCATCCCCCGCTGGAGCGCGCTGCGATCGAGGGCATCCTCGGCCGCAAAATGTCGGTGATGATCGGCTTCGACGACTCGAGGCCGGAGGACGCAACGCTGGCCGGCAGCCTCGTCCTGCAGCGCGATGCCTCATCGCTCGTGTCGCGCGGCGCGACCGAGCTTGCTCGCGTGGTTATGGCGAACCTGAAGCTCAGTGGGTAGGGCCCGCTCGCGTTTTCGCGGGCAAGCGCTTGTCGAGTTCGCGATCGCCCTTCCGATCCTGATGCTGCTCGTCGCCGGAGTGCTCGAGCTCGGGCGGGGTTACGTATATGCCATCGCCACCTCCGACGCGGCGCGTGACGCCGCGCGGTACGCGGCCGGCAAGACGACGGTCACCGACGGTCCCGGGCTTGCAGCGATGTGCAGCATCATCACCGCTGATCTCGCGGCGGTGACCACCAACGTGAGCTGTCCAACCCTCGTCGCCCACGCACCCCCATTTGTCAGCGGCACCGATTTCACGAACCCGATAGGCGGCCAGGCGGTTGTCGTCGTCTACTGTGGAACCAGCCTGAACTGCGTGGGGACCGCGAACACCCGGTATCAGTCTGAGATCGATGTGTACGTCTACTACGGATTCAACGACCTCAATCTGTTTGGCGGCCGCATCACGATCTCGGGCTCAAGCAGGACGACAACGTCATGGTGACCGGGCGCCACCGCGGCCAGGCCCTGGTCGAGTTCGCCCTGATCGCACCCGTCGTGCTTCTGATCATCGGCGCCACCGTCGACATGGGCCGTGGCCTTCTGCTGTACGGGCTCCTCTCCGGTGCTTCGCGCGATATGGCCCGGCAAGCCTCGCTCGAGTACTACAGCGGATCCAACACGCTCCCGCCCGACTGCACAGCGCTCGCCACTCCATGCGGGCTCACATCGATCCTGACCGGCGCGCACCTGCTCGACTCACTAGGTGCCAATGTCGTGTACCTCGATTCCATGGCGAGCGGTGCGCCGCCCACCTACGGTACGTACGCGGCCAATGTGAATCCAACGCAGCCCGGCACCATCACGCTGTCAGGGGCCACCAATAACACGGTCTACGTATTTATCTATGAGCTGGATCCGGCGACCGGCGCCACTCGCTGGAGCTGCCCAAGCTGCGCGGCAGCCAGCGGCAGCGCCGTTCGCATTCCGGGGCACCAGCGCGTCGTCGTCGACCTCAAGTTCAACTGGCAGCCGGTGATGGCGCGATTCCTGGGGATACCGACAGTCATCACGTTCGACTCGCAGACCGTTGGCAGGCTCGAATTTTGAGCACCCGCAGACGTAGCCAGTCAGGCCAGGTGATGGTGCTCGTCGCCGTTGCCTTGCTCGCGATGATCGGGTCCGCGGCCCTGGTCCTCCTGGCGGGTTCCAACGAGTGGCAGAAAAACCAGCTGCAGGAGCTGGCTGACTCCGCCGCGTTGGACTCCGCCCTGAAAGTCGGTGTCGGCTGCGACGCGGCGAAGGCCACGGCGATCATCACCCAGGCCGACAACTTTCTGGCCACCAGGCGAACGCGCACGGGCAGCCTGACCGTCACTGCAGGCACCTGCGCGACCCCGTATGTCGGTAATGACACATTTGCAGGTGGCCTCACCCTGAAGATCAATTACCCGTATCGGGCGCATCAGCAGCAGGTCGAGGTGGTTCTGACGTTGATTCTGCCCATCTCATTTGGCGCCGAGGTGGGCTCGACGAGCACGACGGTTGTGCGTCGGGCGGTGGCACAAGCGCTCGAAGGATCCACTGCAGCGATTTCTGCAACGAATCTCACCTGCGGGAGCGGCCAGGTCAACATCTCCGGCAGCGTGCGGGTGCAAAACCTCATCACGATCAGCGGAACCTGCGCGCTGTATTCACACGCGCGCTTCGATGCCGCTTCAGGGACCTATTCCGATCTGGGCAATACGAGGGTGTACGCAGACTCGCAAAGCTGGGTCGGCGCAGGCGGGACCTGCATCGCCGGATCGAGCTCGGGCTCGTCCAAAGCGGTGTGTGCGGACGGAGTCGAGGTGACTGGACACGTCACACCCACGTGCGGAACGAGCGGGACCAGTGCCAATCTGTCAGCAGGCGTGGTCGCGGTGAACCCGAATCCGTGCGCCGCCGGTGTGGCGCCGCAGCCCGTGCCTTCCGTGTCAACCGCGTTGCCGCCAGAGCCGAACACCGATGCGAATGCGGTCGCCACGCTCCAGGGCACCGGCGGCGCCGCATGCGCCTCCGGAGGGGTCTACGCCAACATCGTCGTCGGCGGCGTAACTGTCGGCAGCGGCCTCGGGCCGGCTCCCGTGAAGGACGCCAGCGGGTTCTACCACTTCAAGCCCAGCTGCTACGGCTACCTCAATATCGGCCCGTTGAGTAGCGCGGGCATCTCCAACGTCCAGGCGGGTATCGAGACACCGCCGACGAAACACTTCATCACGCCGACCCTGCCCGTCGCAAGCCTGGCGGGCACCTTGCTGGCCGCGATCATGGAGTGCGATCCGTCACCCAACCGTGTTACCGCGCCGGCGCCCTGGGTCAACGCCGCCTTCGCCTTCACCGGCACCAACTCACGCAGCGAGCTGTGGTACTACCCGAATAATCCAGGCGGGGTGACCAACGTGACGATTACCGCGGTGCCGGCATCCATCGCCTGCGAGGCGCAGATGACCGAGTGGCGGAACGTGGCGACTGTGAGCCCGCTCGACCAGACAGGAACGACAACGGTCACGACCAACCAACTGACTGGGACAGTTTCGACAGGTGCCGCGACCAGTACGGCCAACGAGCTCGTGATCACCTCGAGCGCGTTCGCCAATCAAGCGGGCATGGTCGTCAACCAGGGCGCCGGCTGGGCCAGCCTCCTCAACGACCCGATCAACGGCATCGCGAGCGCGTACAGGGTGGACCTTCCGGCCGGAGTCGCCTCCGAGACCATTTCGAGCACGGTGGCGACTACATGGTCTCTCGTGATGGCTGCATTCAAGCCCGCAGCCGGAATTGCCGCAGGTGCAGTGTTCGATCCGGGGTTCTATTACTTCAACGGGTCGGGATTCGCCGGCGGCGGTGGCGTCTGCCTGAATGGCGGGATGCTGCTGGCCCGCGATGTCACCATGGAGTTCGTCAACCAGGCCGGCTTCTCATCCGGCACCTGCGCCCCAGGCGGCGGGGCGAGCTGTGGCGGGACCTGTCGTTTCGGATCGACACCATGCTCGGTGCAATCGTGCCCGCCCAACGCTGGCTCTGACTCGCCAAACAACCTGACGTGGATGGCCGCGCCATGCGCCTCCGCCGCGGCAGCCGACGCCGCCAGCTGCCCCGGGTCGGCCTGGTGCCCGGTCGGCGATCGCGCCTGCTGGAACCTGCTGGTCTGGGCCCCGGCCAGCAACACGGGGCAGTTCGCCATCAAGGGCGCCGTGGCTAAGCATTGGCTGCTCGGTTCCGTCTTCTGGCCGGGGACCTGTACCGAGACCGTCAACGGGGCGAGCACGATTGCCGGAACGTTGAGTTGCGGCACGCTTTCCATCTCCGCTGGAGCGGGAGCCTCGACTGCAGTCGGTAGCGACTATGGGATCAACACCGCCCTCGTGGAAGCGGTGCTGGTCGAGTGAATTTGCGGTATTCGGCGCGCCGTGTGAGCCTTTGATCGACTAGATGGCAATTTCAAGCGGTGGAATCGGCCGGCCGGGACGGGGCCGGATCTACATCGTGGTGGGCGCAATCCTCGCCGTGCTGGCGTTTGGGACGGCAGCCGCGGTCGCGAGCCTGCCCCTGCTTGCCGGCAGCACCTCAGGCACGAAGGTGGTCGTCGCGAAGAACACGATCACCGCGCGGACGCGAATCACGGCATCGGACCTGGAGCTGCGATCGGTGTCCCCCACCCCCCCTCAGTCATTCACTGACGTCGCCCAGGTCGCCGGCAAGGGCGCCCGTGTTGACATCCCGGCCGGGCTTGCGGTCACCGCCAACCTGATCACCACGACTGCTGACCAGCTGAACAGCAGCGATTCGACATTCCTGCCGATCCCCTCGGGCTACGTCGCGGTCACAGTCCCCACGTCGGAGCAGGTGGGCGTCGCCGGGTACGTCCAGGTCGGCGACCGAATGACGGTGCTCGCCACCATCAGCACTGCAGCTTTTGGCGTCGGGCCTCCAAGGCCGGTGGTGAGGACAGTCTTCCGCGACCTGATCGTGATCAGGGTCGGCCCGGCGACGGCCACTGAGCAATCAGGCGGAGGTCAGCTCACGAGCAGCCTGACGGTGCTGGTGACGAGCTGCGACGCGGAGTTCCTTTTCTGGCTGCTCAACAACGCGATCCTCAAGTACGAGCTCGAGTCGTTCAGCAACTACGGGACCACGCCCACGTCGCCGGACCTCAAGTGCCCCAGCCTCACCTCCCCGACCGGAGTCGGACCCAAGCAGGTCGACGAGAAGTGGCACTTCACGACTGCCTGATCGATGCCACTCATCATCGTTGCCGTTGCCGTCGCCGCCGCCGCCGGGGTGGCGTTGGTCATGTACGGCATCGTCAGTAGGAACCAGGTTGTAGCCGCCACAGACATCAACCGGAACGCAAGGGTCACCTACCGAACCCTTGCCGATGTTCGCGAGCAGCTACGCCGCCGTTTCGAGCCGACCGGAACTCCCGTCTGGATCGCTGCGAATCAGAACGCCAACCCGCTGGCGGCGGATCTTGCGAGCGCCGACCTTCAGCTTCGACCTTACGAATTTCGGCTGGTCCAGGTGGCGGTGGCCCTTGCTTTCGTGCTCGTCGCGTTCCTGCGATTCGGCGTGAGCATCGCGGTGCCGGTTCTCGGCGTCGTCGGCTATGTGCTGCCCGCCCTGTACCTTCGCAACCGGCGCGGCCGCCGCCTGCGGACTTTCGAAGCGGGCCTGCCGCGCGCGATGGAGCTCATCGCGAACTCCATCAAGGCCGGCCAATCCATCGCGCAGTCGCTCAGCTCGGTGAGCGACAATGCCGGTCCACCACTCAACGAGGAATTCGGCCTCGCGCGCCGAGAGATCGAGCTGGGCGCCTCGGTCGACAGCGCACTCAGCAACATGGTGAAGCGAATGGGCAGCACCGACCTGCGGCTGGTCGTGATGGTGATCACAATTCAGCATTCGGTCGGTGGAGACCTCCCCGCGATCCTGACGACCCTTGCCGACACGATGAGGCAGCGTGCCGAGATGCGCGATGAGATCCTGGCAGCGACAGCGCAATCGCGGGCATCGAGCCTGATCATCACGCTGCTGCCGTTGGCTGCCGCGACAGGCCTCTACTTCCTGGTGCCCGGCTACTTTCGCCCGATGTTTGACAACGCGCTCGGGTGGGTGATGATCGGCATCTCGGCTGGGCTCCTTGTGATCGGAAATGTGATCATTCGCCGGATCACGAAGATCGCATGAACGCCTTACCGATCATCGTCGGCGTCCTGGCCGCGGTCGGCGTCTGGCTCATCGTCGCCGGCGTCCGCGGCTCGCGCACTGGCGACGCTGCGACGCTTGCACGCCAACGACTGGCGCGCCAGGAGATCGGCCTCGGCCAGAGCGCCGTGGCACTGGAGCTCGAGAAACCCCTCGGCGAGCGACTCCTGATGCCGGTGCGGAGATGGTTCACCTTGCAGGTGATCCGGCTCACGCCGGCCGCACAGGCCGCGACCTTCCAGCGCCACCTCGACTTTGTCGGCGCGCCTCTCGGCCTCGACGCGGCCGGCTTGCAGATTCTCCGGATCGCCGGAGCAGCGACCTTCGGCACCATCGGGATCGCGCTCGGCGTCTTCATCGGCTCGCCGGTTGCGCTCGGGATAGCGCTCCTCGTCGGCGCGGTGTTTGGCTTCTATCTGCCGGTGCTGTGGCTGGACCAGCTCGTGCGGCAGAGGCGCGCCGAGCTCGAGAGCGCGCTGCCCAACGCCCTCGACGTAGTCGCCATCAGCATGGAGGCCGGCCTTGGTCTCGATCGGGCACTCGAGCAGCTCGTGCGCCATCAGGAGGGTCCGCTGACCCTGCTCGTGGCTCGCGCTCTACGCGAGATCGAGCTCGGCCGGCCGCGGCCGCAGGCGCTGGAGGAGATGGCGCAGGCAACCGGCATCGAAGACTTCGTCGCCCTTGTGCGTTCGATCATGCACGCAGAGCGGACGGGCGTCCCGATCGCGCGCACGATCGCAGCCCATTCCGCGCAGATGCGGGTCAAGCGCCGTCTTCGGATCCGCTCAGAAGCCGCGCAAGCCTCGTTGAAGATCCTGCTGCCAACGGTCGGGTGCGTCTTCCCGACGTTGTGGCTGATCCTGCTGGGGCCGGCGCTGCTGGTGGTGCTCGCGATCAAGCACTGACGCGGTTCATTGCTCCATAAAGGGAGAAAGGGCTAGGACAGAAAGGGGTTTGACTTTCTCTCTCGGCCTATCGTGGTCGCCGGGCCGTGGCCGCTGAAGACCGCGTAATCGTCGGGCAGGGACAGCAGCTTGGAGTGAATGCCGTCAAGCAAAGCTTGACCGTCTGAGTTTCGGAAATCCGATCTACCGATCGATCCCGCGAACAGAGCGTCTCCTGTGAAAAGGAGCTTGTGCATCTTGAACGTGACACCACCCGGGCTGTGGCCCGGTGTATGCAGCACCTCGAACTCGAGGGAACCAGCCCGATAGTGAGCGTGCTCGCCGAGGCTGACAACGTTCTCCAACCGAGGCAGCTCGGCCGCAAACTCGCGGCGCAACGGTGTTCCATCGACGAGCACATGCTGTTCCGTTTCATGGACGACGACAGGGACAGAGCCGAGCGCCTCGAGCAGCGCCGGCAGTCCCGCGATGTGATCGACGTCGGTGTGAGTCAGCAGGATGGCCCGAACATTCGCGCCCGCCCTCCGCGCCACCTCCAGAATCGCCTGCGGCTCGAAGTTCGCATCGATGATGACCGCGTCCTTTGTGGCCTCATCCAAGACCAGGTAGGAGTTCGTTCCAAACCGATCGTCGGCGGTCGCTTCAACGGTGACCTTCACGACGCTTCGCGTGCCACGGTGTGGACGTCCTTGATCGCCTCGAGCTTCTCCATCACGCGCGACAGCTGAGCCAGGGAGTCGATCTCGACCGTCGCCGACACCACAGCCGTCTTGTCGTCATAGACATGAACCTCGAGCGCCGACATGTTGACCCTGTTCTCCGCCACCACCGTCGCGATGTCGCGAAGAAGTCCCTGCCTGTCCCATGCCTCGATCTTGATATCGACTGGATACAGGTGCGTCGCCTCGGCGTCCCAGTCGACCGGCACCACGCGCGCGCGATCCTGCGCGTTGACCGCATTGATGCAGTCCGCTCGGTGGACTGTCACGCCGCGGCCGCGTGTCGTGTAGCCGGCTATCGCATCGCCGGGCACTGGCTGGCAGCACGGCGCGATTTTGGTCAGCACCCCCTTCTCGCCGCGCACGAGCACGCGCGGCGTCGGCTGCACGTTGGGGATCAGCGGGATCGATTGAAGGTCGCCATCCGCAGCGCCGGCGCTCAAGGCCATGCGCATCACCACCGCGTGCGGCGACAGGTCTCCGTACCCGATGGCGGCAAGGAAGTCGTCGATCGCGTTGTAGTGATGGAGATTCGACATCTCGAGCAGCTTCGAGTCGGGCAGGTCCGCGAGATTGACCCTGTGCATGCGGTGAAGCTCTTTGTCGAGGAGGTCGCGGCCCTTGGCCACATTCTCTTCGCGTCGCTGGCTCTTGAACCACTTGCGTATCCGTTCCTTTGCCGAGGCGCTCTTGACGAAGTTGAGCCAATCGCGGCTCGGACCATGCGGCGCCTTCGACGTCAGGATCTCGACGATCTCGCCGTTCTTGAGCGGGTAGTCAAGAGGCACCATGCGCCCGTTGGCCTTGGCGCCGATGCACCGATGGCCGACCTCGGTGTGGATGCGATAGGCGAAGTCCACCGGCGTCGAATCCGCTGGCAGATTTAAGACCTCGCCCTTGGGCGTGAACACGTAAACCTCGTCCTGGAACAGGTCGACCTTGACGGTGTCGAGGAACGACTCCGCATCGCCGACCTCGTTCTGCCACTCGAGAAGGCTGCGGAGCCACGAAAGCTTCTGGTCGAAGCTCGCGACCTTGCCCCCCTCCTTGTAAGCCCAGTGAGCGGCCACCCCGTACTCGGCGATGCGATGCATCTCGTGTGTGCGGATCTGGATCTCGATCGGCTCGCCGGTATGGGTGATGACAGTCGTGTGAAGCGACTGGTAGCCATTGGACTTGGGCATCGCCACGTAGTCCTTGAAACGGCCTGGCACCGGCTTCCACAGCGAGTGGACGACGCCGAGGACCCCATAGCAGTCGCGTACCGAGTCGACCTGCACCCTGATCGCAGACAGGTCGTAGATCTCGGTGAAATCCTTGTTCTCTCTGGTCATCTTCTGCCAGACCGAATAGATGTGTTTCGGCCGGCCCGTTATGTCCGCGCTGATGCCGACAGTCTCGAGCTCGCGCGCGAGAATCTCCCGCAGGTCCGAGACAAGCGCCTCGCGCTCGTTGCGCTTGCGAGAGATCCGCTTCGCGACCTCGTCGAAGGACTCCGGCTCGAGATAACGAAAGGCCAGGTCCTCGAGCTCCCACTTGACCTGCCCGATGCCGAGCCGGTGTGCCAGCGGCGCGTAGATGTCGAGGGTCTCTCTTGAGATCTTGCGGCGCTTCACGTCGGACAGCGGTTCGAGGGTCCGCATGTTATGGAGCCGGTCGGCGAGCTTGATGAGGACCACTCGCAGGTCCTCCGCCATCGCGACCATCATCTTGCGGATGTTTTCCGCCTGCTGCTGCTGGTCGGAGCGCAGCGAGATCCGGCCGAGCTTCGTCACCCCTTCGACCAGCCTCGCCACCTCGGGACCGAACTCCTTCTCTACCTCCTCGGCGGTGAGGGCCGTGTCCTCGACTGTGTCGTGGAGCAACGCGGCTGCAATCGTGGCTGCGTCCAGCTCGAGGTCGGCAAGGATCGCCGCCACCTCCATCGGGTGGTTGACATAGTCCTCCCCCGATAGGCGGCGCTGGCCGGTGTGAGCGCTGGCGGCGCGCTCATACGCCCTCTTGACCATCGCTTGATCCGGGGCCTCGAGGTGGTCCGCAATCCGCAAGAGCTCTGACACTGTCACCTGATCACCTGAACAGAGTTTAGGAGAGCTATGAGGGAGGCCCACCGAGGTCCCCAGCGCGCAGAGCGGCGATTAGGATGGGACCTACTGATCGCACCTAGACTTACTCGCGCCATATGAATTCCGAGCGAGCGACGTTCATCACGCGGATAGCGCTATCCGCATCCACCGCGGTCTTGATCCTGGGCGGCGCCACGCTCAACGCGAACGGCCGCGTCGGGCAGAGTGCTCTGCTCGCGGTCATCGCCGGATTGCTTGCGCTGCTGGCCGGCGCTCTCAATCGGAACTGGAAATTCGCGGTCCCTCTCGGCATCGGCGCCATCGTGCTGACCGTGATCACGACGCTGTTCAGCCTTCCCGAGATCGGGGGCTTGGTGCTGCTGGCACTTGGAGGATTTGTGGGCAGCCTTGCCTACCGGAGCTTCACCGGAGCGATGCGGCGCCAGCTGGAGGGCATGACGCGATTGAACGCGCAGCTCGACGAGAAGCATCACGCCTTCATGGCCGCCACCTCCGACGCCGACAGCGGTGCCCAGCCGGGAGACGTTGCGGCATTGACCGCAAACATCGCCAACCAGATCGGCTCGGCCTTCGCCTGTTACTTTCTCGCGTCTCCTGACGGTAAGCAGTTCGTGCCCCAGCCGCCCGGAATCGGCCTCGAGCGGCTCCACCCCCAGCCGGTCAACCGGGTCCCCGGCGGGGCCGGCCCGCTGACGGCGGCGATGGAGGCCGGCCAGGAGTTCGTAGGGCACGACGACAGCGGGTTACGGGAGCTCGCGCACTACCTCCCCGAGGACCTTCACGTCGAGAGTCTGATGGCGGTGCCGATGCCGATCGGGGAGCACATCGGCGGATTCGTGCTGCTGGGCAACAAACCGGGCGGCTTCACCGACGACGACCGGCGCCTGGCGCGCACGCTGACCCTGCGCGCGGGGGCTCAGCTGGCCAGCGCGCACGCCGTGGCGCTCTCGAGGAAGGACTCAGCCCGCTACTCGCTGATGAACGAGCTCGTAAAGGAAGCCTCAGGCAAATCGATGAAGGAGGTCCTGGAACTCGTCCTCGACAAGGGGAAGCAGGTGATCCGCTACGACGCGGGCAGCGTCGCCTTGTTCCAGCCGGACAACACATACGTCGTACTCGGCGAATCCGGTGGCTCGCGGCCGATCGCGGGGCCGTTGGCAAAAGTGCGGGACGGCGAGACAGTTCTGAGGAGCCTCGTCACTGTCGACGAGGGTATTTACAGCGGGCTCATTCCAGGTACTGAGGGCGGCACGACCAACGAGGCGCTGACGCCGATCCGCGGCAGGGACGGCGTGTTCGGCGCTATCTGCCTGGGCAGGAATGGCACGACAGGGTTCAACCAACGCGACATCGCCGCGCTGGAGGAGCTTGGATCAATGGCCGGCGTCGCCGTCGAGAACTCACGAATTCTCCAGGTGGAGCGCAGCCAGGCCTCGAAGCTGG
>JBDUAO010000037.1:0-20021 GCA_040004595.1 Candidatus Dormiibacterota bacterium
AGTTGATGAGTCGCGCGGCCGGCGGGGCCGGTGCGTAGTTCGGGTTGAAATCGATGCCGACGCTGGCTCCTCCGGAGACCGTGGCCGTGTAGACGATCACCTGGCCGGCGAGCGGGGCTCGGTTGCCGCCGTTGATGGTCCAGTCTGCGCCCGGGGTGTAGATGGTGCCGATGTACTGCGTCGCGGAGCCTCCGTTCATGGAGTTCGCGCACTTGTTGGCCGCCGGCTGATAGATGACGATCCAGTTGTACTGCTCGCCGCTGAAGACGTAGGTGGCGCCCTGTGCGTTCTGATTGATGCACGAGCCCGCCGGCATATAGAACTGGACCGCGCCGGGAGTAACCCTGGCGCCCGCGCACGGTGCGTTGGCATCGCCGGGGTTGGATGACGGTACGCAATAGTTTTCGTTGGTGACGTCGCCGCCCGTGTCGGGCGCGTACTGGAGCTTCATCGGCGCGTTCTCCTGGGACAGCGTCCCCGCCGGGGGCGGGCAACCGCTGAAACACTGCGGCGCAAGCTCGCTGTCCGGGACCTGGCACTGCTTCCCACGGCTCTGGGCGAAGCACGGAACGGTCGGAGACAGGTTGTTGTAGGCGAGGTTGCAGATCGACACCGTCGCGGCCGGGCAGGGCCAGCCGAGGAGGCCGGTGACCAGGGTCTTGTTCGCGCCGCTGGGGTAAGGGCCTGTCGCCACTGCCGGCGGCGCGCCGGTGTCGGTGAATCCCGGAGCCAGGAACCGGCCGACGAATGAGAAGTTCGCCGTGGTGCCATCGCAGCCGTTGGGGTTCACGTAAACGTCGTAGTACTGGGCACCGGGGGCGTTGCGCGTGATGTTCACGTCGATGCCGGGTGGCTGTGCGTCGTTGGTGCTGACCTGCTTGCAGGCGGACGGGGCGCTTTCGCGGCGGCAACCGGGTGCGGCAAAGCAGGGGTTCGGAGTCACGGTCGGGTCGAGAAACTGGTCATATCGCACCGAGGTCAGCTCGACTCCCCAGGTCCCGGCGCCGCCCTGGTGCTTGACGCCTTGCCCCGCGCCGACGGTCACGACGGTCAGGTTGAAAGCCCCCGCGCAGCTGACCCCGTTCTGGTTCCAGAACTGCGGATTGGCTACGGCGGTAGTCCCAGGCGCAGCGTAGCTCTCCTCATCGGGAGCCTTCAGCTCGTTGGACAAGAGGCTGCCGCTGGCGTCGGATGAGTACCCATTCGTCCACGTGTACACGCCGGCATCGAGGAAGGCGCAGCTGGCCGAGCCGCCGGTGAGGTGGAAGTTGCCGTACTGGCCGGGGAGCATCTCGGTCCACGTGCCCCGGTTGTACTGACTGTAGCTCTGAGGCGTCGCGTACGAGGCTATCGAGCCCGGCTGATACGCCGGGTCGGGAAGCGAAGGTGCCGGCACGACCGCGCTGCCCTGCGTGTCACCGGCGTTGCAGGGCGGTGCATAAGGCACGAAACCGGGCGTTGAGTTGTAGCAGTAGTAGCTGGCTGCGCTGCAGGTTGAGCCCGCGGCTCCGTAACAGTTGCCCGCCTCCTGCAGGTTGGCGTCGACGCACGCCGTGCCGTTGGAGTACGTATCGCCGAGGATCGTCAGTGTGGTCGATCCTTTCAGATCGGTCGCGCAGTTGCCGTTGCTGAGCGTAAGGAGGGCAGGCGTCTGGCGCTGGTTGCCCACAATCGCCGTGGCCGTGGCGCTGATGGTGACGGCGCCCGGGCCGCCGAAAACCCTGATGAACGCCAGCGGCAGGGAGTGAGTGGTCGTCAGCTGAAACTCGTATCCGTTGAATTGCGTGTCGGTGGCGACGATGGTCAGCGAGTAGCCCCCGCCGTACGTAACGACATCGGTGTCCTGTTGCAGGTTGACTTTGGGACCCACGAGTGTGGTGGTGGTTACATCCGAGGTGGCGGCGCCGTAGAGGTGCAGGTTGTCCTGGTAGATCTGCTTCGACTTCGGCAGGGTGCTCCCGTAAAGGTCGTGGAAGTTCTCATACCAGTCGCCGGCAGCCAGGGCCGCAGCGTCGACGGCGGTCTGCTGGTCGCGACGGTCGACATAGGCGCGACCAGAATCGATGGCCAAGCCGAGCATGGCGAACAGCACAAGGATCAGCAGAGCGACCAGCACGATCGCCTGTCCTTTCTGCGGGTGCCTGACGCGATCGCCAGATCGGGTTGTCGCCACCGCGCGTCTCATCGGTCGTCAGCCTAGGGCTTCGACGACGGATCGTTTGTCGCCCGCATCCATGGTGTTCTTCTTAGCCGATGCGGCGGCCCTGGCCGACTTGCCGTGCTTGTTCGCGACAGCGCTCACGCACTTGCCGATTCCATGCTGGCCGGCGGGCAACGCGGCCTTGCACCTCTTCACCGCAGCGGTCACATCGGCCCCATGACCGCTCGGGTGTGCTTGATCGTTTTGGGTCGACGCGGAAGGCGTCAGGTGCGTGGTCGATGCGAGACGGATGCCTGCGACAGCCAGGCTGCCGCCGGCCGCCAGGCCGACAACCCCAGCGAGCAGAGCCAACGCCAGTCTGGAACTGCTGAGGAATCGAACGACTGACGTGAACAACATCGGGAGTCCCTCCTGGACATATGGATTGAAGGCCGAAAGTTGACTGGCCCGTCGGATACAACAACCCGCCACCTACCGAGTAACGACGGCAACTTGAACGGCAACTTGCGAGCAGGATGTCCGTTGCGCCTCCGTCACACCAGTGTTGACAGTCTCTGAGCTCGAGTACAAACCGGGACCTGTCGCGGCCCCTCGAGCAAAGGGCCCTGATGAACGGCAGCTTTCGAGTCCCCCCCTCCGGCGTGGTGTAGGCTCTTGGCGATCGATTCATCGGTCTTTCTTGTTGGGGTTGGGATAGGGATCGTTCTGGCATGAGAGCCTTTAAGGAACAGCGGAGGGAAGCTTCCGAAGACGGGGCTAGAGGCGAACATGGCCGCCTGGATGCCGTGAGATCCTGGCTGGCCAGCGGGCACCATATCTTTGGCGTCGATCCCCGCCGGCGCCGCGGACATCACGGCCACGCGAGGCAATTGCTTGCCGATGATCTCGGCGCATCTCAAACGTCTGCTGGAGACTGGAAAGCACTTGCATCAGCTCTGGACAGGCACACCGTCCGTGGTGGAATGACCGAGCTCAGCGTCGATGAACGACGGGTAATCACGCTCGCGTACCTGGAAGGCCGTACCAATCGCGAGATCGCGGCCATCCTGGGGGTTTCGGTCAGCACGGTGAGGAGGCGCCTGTGGGTGGCGCTCGCGCAGCTGGACGCGTACATCAGCAGCACCAGGATTTGGCTCTCGGCCATTGTCCTGCTTGGCGCCGGCTCTCTGATTGCTCGAGCGCACAGGCTCGAACGCGCTGTCAACACCGACTGGACGCACAAGCTCGCTTCAACTGTGGCCATCGGCGCTTTGACCGCCGCGTCCATCGGGCTGACGGCCGTCATCCCGGACTCGACGGGGTCCCCCCGCTCATCAACCCCGGCAACAGGGCGGTTGATCGCGGCCGCACCCAGCATGGCCTTGCCTGAGGCCCCCTCGCTGGTGTCCAACCTCGAAGGCCTGCAGAAATCGTCGACACATCCGGCCGGCCAATCGACCACCGATGCGCTAACCATCAGGATCATCCCGCCCGCATCCGCTGGCGGAACTCCGCCCTCAACCGCTTCCCCTCACGCGAATCACGGCTGCGGCGGCAATCCAACCAGCGCGGCGCCACCGGTCCCGGTGGGAAGACATGCACACGGATCTCCGGTGACACACCCGTCCGCCGGCGGCTGCCGGGTCTAGAGCATCTCGACGCGAAGGCAGGGCGCGGTCCGACCCAGCGCATAATCCAAAAGTGGCCACTGCTCTGTCCCTTTCTCACCTCGGCTCCCTGATGCGCGGCGTACGCAGCGTGGACGAGGTGGGGGCCGACGAACGAGCCGCATCCCTGGCCAAGCGCTCGATCAAGAAGTCCTCGAAGCTCTGGGCGCTCGACCTCGCCATCCGCTGCATGGACCTGACCACCCTCGAGGGATCGGACACCCCGGGCAAGGTGGCGGCCATGTCGGCAAAGGCGATCCGCCCCAAGCCGGGAGACGCGTCCATCCCTTCGGTGGCGGCTGTCTGCGTCTACCCGGCGCGGGTCGCAGACGCGCGCGAACGGCTGCAGGGTAGCGCGGTCAAGGTCGCCTCAGTCGCGACGGCATTTCCTTCCGGCCAGAGCTTCACCTCGATCAAGGTGGCCGAGACGAAGGATGCGGTAGCCGCGGGCGCGGACGAGGTCGACATGGTCATCGATCGCGGGGCCTTCCTCTCCGGCGACTATCAGAAGGTGTACGACGAGATAGTGGCCGTCAAGGAGGCTTCCGGTGCCGCGCATCTCAAGGTGATCCTGGAGACGGGCGAGCTCGGCACCTACGACGCTGTGCGAAGGGCAAGCATCCTCGCGATGGCGGCCGGCGCCGATTTCATCAAAACCTCGACCGGCAAGGTCCAGCCGGCGGCGACGGCGCCGGTAAGTCTGGTGATGATGGAGGCGATTCGCGATTTCATGCGCGAGACCGGGCGTCCCGTTGGCTTCAAGGCAGCCGGCGGCATTCGCACCTCCAAGCAGGCCATCGTGTACCTCGTCATCGCGTACGAAACGCTGGGAGCCGACTGGATGACCCCCGACCGCTTCAGGTTGGGCGCTTCGACGCTCCTCAATGATGTGCTCATGCAGATCGACAAAGAGCGCAGCGGCGTGTACCAATCGGCCGACTACTTCACCATCGACTGATGGCGATCACCAAGCGACAGGCCGCGGAGCTCGCGAAGCAGACCTTCGACTACGCACCTGCTCCCGAAGCGATCGACCACGTCCGCATCCAGCCGCGGTACGGCCTTTTCATCGGCGGCAAGATGGTCGAGCCACATAGCAAAGAGCGCTTCTCGACCATCAATCCCGCCACCGAGCAGAAGTTGGCCGAGGTGGCCGAGGCGGACGCTGTCGACGTTGGTCGGGCGGTCTCGTCCGCCGGCACGGCATTCACTTCGTGGTCCCGCATGGCGCCATCGCGCCGGGCCGGCTACCTGTTTCGCATCTCCCGTCTCATCCAGGAGCGCGCGCGCGAGCTCGCAGTCGTCGAAACGATGGACGGCGGCAAGCCGATCAAGGAGTCGCGCGACGTCGACGTCCCGCTCAGCGCGGCCCACTTCTTCTACTACGCGGGCTGGGCGGACAAGCTGGAGTGGGCGTTTCCCAACCGAAGACCGCGCCCGCTGGGAGTCGCCGGCCAGGTGATCCCGTGGAACTTCCCGCTGTTGATGCTGGCGTGGAAGATCGCGCCTGCGCTGGCGGCGGGAAACACGGTTGTGCTGAAGCCCGCTGAAACCACGCCGCTGTCCGCTCTGCTTTTTGCCGAGATCTGCCAGCAGGCTGAGCTGCCCGCGGGAGTCGTGAACATCATCACGGGTGCCGGGAAGACGGGATCTGCGCTCGTCTCACATCCAGGCGTCAAGAAGGTGGCGTTCACCGGCTCGACCGAGGTCGGCAAGCTCATCCAGCGCTCTCTCGCCGGCAGCGGCAAGCGGCTGAGCCTAGAGCTCGGCGGCAAGGCGGCGAACATCGTTTTCGAAGATGCGCCGCTCGATCAGGCGGTCGAAGGGATCGTCAACGGCATCTACTTCAACCAGGGCCACGTCTGCTGCGCGGGCAGCCGGCTGCTGGTTCAGGAGTCGATTGCCAAGCCCTTGTTGGAGAAGCTGAAGCAGCGCGTGTCGACCCTGCGGCTGGGCGATCCGCTGGACAAGAACACTGACATCGGGGCCATCAACTCAAAGGTGCAGCTCGAGAAGATCCAGGGTCTCGTCGAATCCGGGATCGAGGAAGGGGCCGAGATCTACCAACCCGACTGCAAGCTCCCCGAAAGAGGGTTCTGGTTTCCACCGACGATCTTCACCAACGTGTCGCAGTCCCACCGCATCGCACGCGAGGAGATCTTCGGGCCTGTGCTCTCTGTACTCACGTTCCGCACCCCCGCCGAGGCGGTGGAGAAAGCCAACAACACGCCGTACGGTCTCTCCGCCGGCGTGTGGACCGACAAGGGGTCCCGCATCCTGTGGATGGCAGAGCGCATGCGCGCCGGTGTCGTCTGGGCCAACACCTTCAACCGCTTCGACCCGACATCGCCTTTCGGCGGATACAAGGAGTCGGGCTACGGGCGCGAGGGTGGGGTGCACGGATTGCTGCCTTACCTGGAGCTGGTCTAGTGGCTGAAAAAAACAGCGGTGACCGCATCGAGGTCCGCAAGACCTACAAGCAGTACGTGGGCGGCCAGTTCGTGCGTTCGGAGTCCGGGCGCGCGTACAGGCCCGACGGTTTGGTGAACGTGCCGCGAGGCTCGCGCAAGGACCTGCGCGACGCGGTTCGTGCCGCCCGCACGGCATTCGGCGGTTGGTCTGCCCGCACCGCGATGAACCGCGGCCAGATCCTATACCGCGCAGCGGAGATGCTCGATGCACGCCGTGCAGAGTTCGAAGCGCTTCTGGGCAGCGGCATGAAGGCCCGCGCCGAGGTGGACGAGACGGTCGAGGTTCTCGTCTGGTATGCCGGCTGGACCGACAAGCTGGCCCAGGTAACAGGCACGGTCAATCCCGTGAGCGGGCCGTACTTCAACTTCACGATCCCAGAGCCCGCAGGCGTCGTCGGCATCGTCGCGACCGGCGAACCGGCTCTCGCCGGCCTGGTGCGCCGGCTCGCGCCGGCCTTGTGTGGAGGCAACGCGGTCGTCGCCTTGGCGCCCGAGGAGCGACCGCTCCCGGCTCTGACTCTTGCCGAGGTCCTTGCCACAAGCGACTTTCCGTCCGGAGTCGTCAACGTGCTCAGCGGCCAGCACCGCGAGCTCCTGCCCTGGCTGGCCTCGCACATGGATGTCAATGCCATCGACGTGAGTGGCTGCAGTCCTGAAGAGGTCGCGCTCGTCGAGGCGGCTGCAGCGGACAACGTGAAGCGTGTGGTGAAGCTGCCGGCCGGCGAGCGCAGCCCGCACCTCATCACAGCTTTCATGGAGATGAAGACGATCTGGCACCCGATTGGGGTGTGACTGGAGCTACTAAGCTGTACTCGCATGCCTGGGGTCGTAACCAAGAAGCCTCCGGTTTCGGTGCGCGGCAATGCCAAAGCGATGATCTCGTCCGCGCGTATCGACAAACGGGTGCGCGAGCTCGGCAAGCAGATCTCCGAGACCTATGCGGACATCGACACGCCTCTTGTGATGGTCGTGATCCTCAAGGGCGCCACGGTCTTTGCGGCCGACCTCCTGCGTAGCCTGTCCATCCCCGCCGAGCTGGAGTTCATGCGCGCTGCGAGCTACGGCTCCGGCACGACTGCGGGCCGACTGCGGCTGGCGCACATGGTCGAGGGGCCGCTGGTGGGGCGTCATGTCCTGCTGGTGGAGGACATCGTCGACTCAGGGCGCACGATTGGCGCCATCGCGAAACGGCTGAAGCGGCTTGGGCCCGCGTCGCTCCGCCTGGCCGCACTCCTTGACCGGCCGGCCCGACGCGAGGTCGAAACGACCATCGACTTCACAGGATTTGTCATTCCCGACAAGTTCGTCATCGGCTACGGCCTCGACTACGCCGGGCTCTATCGCGAGCTGCCCGGCATCTACTCGCTGTCATAAGCAAATTCAAGGCTTGGCCCAAGGCTGAGCTGCACTGCCACCTCGATGGGGCGGTGCGTCCGTCGACAGCGGAGGCGCTTGCCACGGAACAAGGCCTCAACCTCAAGCGTCCACTGCGCATGACGGCGCCTGAAGACTGTCCTTCGCAGGCCGCTTACATCACATATTTCGATGACGCGATAGCGGTCCTGCAGACCGCGCGCGCCCTGGAACGGGCGGCGCTCGAACTCGGCATCGACTCGGCGCACGACAACATCGATTACCTGGAGGTGCGATGGGCGCCTCGCCTTCATCTGCGCAATGGCCTCACAGTGCCAGACGTGATCGAGGCGGTTCTCGCGGGGCTCGCCGCGGCCCCCTTGCGGGCGGTGGCAATCGTCTGCGCAATGCGCCAACACGCGGTCGATGACAATGTCCAGCTCGCCAAGCTGGCCGGCCACTTTGCGGGCCGCGGGGTCGTGGGTTTCGATCTTGCCGGCGATGAGATCCGCTACCCGGCTGCGCCCCAGCGGCCGGCATTCGAGGCTGCACGTGCGGCAGGCCTCAGGCTCACATGCCACGCGGGCGAGGCCGGCGAGCCGTCCAACGTCGAGGAGGCGCTGAACCTCGGGGCGGAGCGCATTGCGCATGGAGTGATCGGGGCGCGCGACCCGCGCATCGTCGAGAGAATTCGCTCGGAGGGCGTTGCGCTCGACCTGTGTCCAACCGCGAACCGGAAGTGCAAGTCGGTGGCGAGCCTCGCTGAGCACCCGCTGCCGGCGCTGGTTCGAGGCGGCGTTCGCTGCACCATCAGCACAGACTCACGCACCGTGGCCGGCACGACGCTCAGCAGCGAGTTCGAGATCGCCTCCGAGATGGGCCTCAGTGACGAGGAGCTGAAGCGCTGCAACGAAGTCGCGTACGAAGTGAAGTTCGGTTAGCCGGTACCAAACAGGCGGTCGCCGAAGTCGCCCAGGCCCGGCACGATGAATGCTTTGTCGTTCAAGCCCTCGTCAATTGCGGCAGTGAAGATGTGCACCTCGGGATGGCGCTCTTCGAGCACCTTCACCCCCTCAGGTGCGGCGACGATGCAGATCATGCGAGGGTCGCGGCCCCCCGCCTCCTTGATCAGATCAAGGGCTTGCGCGGCCGATCCGCCTGTGGCAAGCATCGGGTCGAGCAGCAGGGGCACCTTGCCGACGAGCTCGGGCAGCTTCTGGTAGTAAATACGGGCCACCGCGGTCACGTCGTCGCGTTCGAGGCCGATGTAGCCGACGCTCACCTTTGGCAGGAGCTCGAGCACGGGCCCCAGGATTCCGAGCCCGGAACGCAAGACGGGAATCGCGACCACCTCGCGCTCGACGTAGGTCGCAGCGGCTTCCTTGAGCGGCGTCTGCACGATCCCGTTCCGCACGTGCAAGTCCGCGGTGGCTTCATAAAGAAGAAGAGTGATGATCTTGCGCGCGAGCACGCGAAACTCTTCGGGCTCGGTGGTGCGGTCGCGCAGGCCGGCGAGGCTGTCGGCGATGAGCGGGTGTCTACTTACTGTGATCGGCACCGGCGGCTCGGTCTTTCTCGATCAGGATCCTGATCGCGTCCACCGCGACCTTGAACATGCGCTCCATATAAGAAGGGTCGACGTGGTGGATCTCGCCCGCACCCATCTCGTCGACGCACAGGTTCAACGTGCCCGCGCGCACTCGCCGAATCCGCGCGACGACGAACAACGACGACGACTCCATCTCGTTGCATAGGACGCCGGCTCGCGACCACATTGCAAGCTCTTCCTTCAGCTCGGTGGATCGCGGCATCCGGTCTGGCACCAGGTCGGAGTACAGCGCGTCCACCGAGCGGATCACGCCGAGGTGGTGCGGGGCGCCGGCAGCCGTAGCGGCCGCCACCAAAGCGTTGACGACATCGCGCGAGGCGATGGCCGGATATTCGAGCGGAACATATCCGTTGGGCGTACCCTCAGTGCGCACCGACCCCTCTGCGATGACCAGGTCGCCCATCTTGATCTCGGGCTGCGCGGCCCCACAGGTGCCCACCCGTAAAAAGGTGTGGACTCCGAGCTCGCTGAGCTCCTCGACCCCGATCGCCACTGAGGGACCACCCATGCCCGACGACATGGTCGAAACCATCACCCCGGCAACCGTGCCAGTGAAGGTGCGGTATTCGCGGTTGAAGGCGACCTCGCGTGCGCCGTCCAGGAACTTGGCGATGAGCGGTGTGCGTCCGGGATCGCCTGGAACCAAAACGTAGTCGCCGACCTCGCCCTTGGCCAGTCCGACGTGGTACTTCTTCTCGCTCTTCATGCGCCGCAGGAAGTCTATCGGGCCTTTGTGATGCCGTCCTTGTCGACCCGGGCAAGGACGTGCGGCGGGCGATCGACCTCATCGCGGCTCATCTTCCAGGCGGCGCGCAACCGAGGCGCCACCTTCTCGGCAAGTTCCCGCGTGCGTGCGTGGACCGAGACGAGAGGCTCGCCGGCACGCACGCGATCGCCAACCTGCATGTGGATGACGAAGCCGGCCGAGTGGTCGACCTTGTCTGCTTTGCGGAGCCGGCCCGCACCTAGCTCCAATGCAGTGAGGCCGATCTCGAGCGCGTCGATCGACTCCACAAAGCCCTCGGCCGTCGCCTCGACGGCTAGGGTGTGCGGTGCCTCGGGTAATCCCTCCTCCAATCGGCCGCCCTGCGCTCTCAGCATCTGCTCGAACTTCTGACGTCCGGCGCCCGATCGCAGCGCCTCGGCGGGATCTTTCAAAACTCCAGCAAGGAGGCACATCTCGCTGGCGACCCTGAGGGACACTTCGACCAGCTCCTGGTCGCCCTGCCCCGAAAGGACGCGGAGCGCCTCTGCGACTTCCAGAGCGTTGCCAATGGTTTGACCGAGAGGGTTGTCCATCGCCGTAACCAGACCCACCGTCCGCCTGCCGGCTCCCTCCCCCAGCCACACCATCTCCTCGGCGAGTGCGGTCGCTGACTCGATGTCGGCCATGAATGCCCCGCGGCCGAACTTCACGTCGAGCACGATCGCGTTCGCTCCAGCGGCGATCTTCTTCGACATCACGCTCGAGGCGATCAGGGGAATCGACGGCACTGTTGCGGTGACGTCACGCAGGGCGTAGAGGGCCTTGTCCGCCGGCACCATGCGCGGCGACTGGGCAGCCACGGCAAGGCCAATCTCCTTGACCTGGCGGACGAAGCGCTCAGGCTCGAGGTCCACGGTAAGGCCGGGGACAGACTCCAGCTTGTCCAGGGTCCCGCCCGTGTGCGCGAGCGCTCGTCCGCTCAGCTTGGGCACCTTCACGCCGCAGGCGGCAGCGAGCGGCGCGGCGATGAGCGTGACCTTGTCGCCGACACCACCGGTCGAGTGCTTGTCGACCTTCAGCCCTTCGATTCCACTGAGGTCGAGGACCTCGCCGCTTCGGACCATTGCCATCGTGAGCGCCAGGGTTTCTGCGCGCGTCATGCCGCGGATGCAGACCGCCATGAGCCACGCGGCCATCTGATAGTCGGCAACCTCACCTCGTAGGTAGGCCGACAGCATAAGCTCGATCTCGTCCGGCGAGTGCTCACCGCCATCTCGCTTTCGGCCGATGAGCTGTAGAACACTAGGTGCCAAGTAACGCCCCTCTCGTTGACCCTCTCGCCTCAAGGGGAGAGGGACTCTTTTTTGATCAGCTCTTCTTGTACAGCCTCCCGACTGCAGCCGGCGCGACGGCGCGCCCCATCGCACCTGCCACGACCACGATCGTGAGGATGTAGGGGAGCATGCCGAGGAACTGGAGCGGAATCGGCACGTGGAATACGCTCTGGAGTCGGCTTCCAACCTGGTCCGACGCCGAGAACAGGAGTGACGCGAGGAATGCGCCGACCGGCGTCCACTGGCCGAAAATCATTGCGGCGAGCCCAATGAACCCGCGGCCTCCTGTCATACCCGGCAAGAAGTTGCCGATCTGCTGAAGGCTGAAATACGCTCCGCCAAGGCCAGCCAGGGCGCCTGAGGCGATCACGTTCACGTACCGCACAAAGTAAACGTTGATCCCCGCAGTCTCGGCAGCGCGTGGGTGCTCTCCGCACGCGCGGGTGCGTAGGCCCCAGACCGTGTGAAAGAGCGTGAAGTGAACGATCACGATCAGCGCCAGCATCGCGTACGTGACGAACTGGTTCTGGAAGAAGATCGGTCCGAGCACCGGTATGTCCGAGAAAAACGGGATGTTCCACTGCGGCAGCGTTCCAGGACCTGCCCTGTTCTGCGACTCGATGAAGGTTCGGTAAAACACACCCGTGATGCCGACCGCGAGGATGTTGATGACGGTGCCGCTGACTATCTGGTCAACCAGGAAGTTGATCGAAAGAACCGCATGCAGTCCGGCGATCAGCATTCCGGCCACGATCGCGGCCAGCACGCCCAGCCACAGGTTGTGAGTGGCGAACGCCGCCGCATAACCGACGAAAGCGCCGGTGAGCATGATGCCCTCGAGAGCGATGTTCACGACGCCCGACCGCTCGCACATCATGCCGCCGAGGGCTGCAAGGGTCAGAGGCGTCGCGGTGATGAGGGTGATCGACAGAAGGCTCACAGGGTCGAGCTGGCTGAGAAAGCTGCTCATACGGGCGTCTTCGCCTCGCGGCTGGTGATCTGAACCGAACCGGCGGCCTCGGGACGGAGGTGGAAGATCCACCTCACTATTGCCGGCGCCGCGATGAAGATGATCACCGAGGCCTGGACGATTGAGATCAGGTCAGCCGACACGTCGGTCTGCAGCTGCATGAAGCTAGCCCCGTTATGGAGAGCGCCGAAGAGCAACGCTGCAGGCAGCACGCCCCACGGATTGGACCGCGCAAGCAAGGCGATGGCGATCGCGTCGAACCCGTAGCCCGCAGCCACCGTGTCGGTCATGTGACGACTCACTCCGAGCACCTGGACGATGCCGGCTGCTCCGGCCAGCGCGCCTGACAGGCCCATGGCCAGAACCATAGTGCGGCCAACAGACATGCCTGCCGCCCGCGCCGCGCCCTGGTTGAATCCAACCGCACGAAGCTGGAAGCCGATGGTGGTTCGCTCGATCAGGAACCACACCAGCGGTACAGCGACCAGCGCCAGGATCAAGCCGAAATGCAGCCGGCTGCCGGCGACGATGATCGGCAATACCGCGTTGACATCGACATCGGGTGTTCGTGGCGTTGATACATCGCGGGCCAGCATCAGTCCCGGCGTGTCGACCAGATAGTTGGCGACAAGGAAGGCGACGTAGTTGAGCATGATCGTGGTGATCACCTCATGGGCGCCGAAGCGCGCTTTCAAGAACCCCGCGATCGACGCCCACGCAAATCCCCCGGCCATGCCGGCCACCATCGCAAGCGGAATTTCGATCACGGCGGGCAGCCCATGGATTGAGTACGCGATGAAGACCCCGCTCAACGCACCGATGTAGAACTGGCCCTCCGCGCCGATGTTGAACAGGCCGGCGCGAAATCCAAGCGCAACTCCGAGGCCAAGAAAAACGTATGGCACCGTCGAAACAAGGGTCTCTGGAAAGGCGTTGCGATTTGTGACAGCGCCCTGGAAAAGCGATGTGAAAGCCAACAGCGGATCAGCGCCGGTGGCGGCGACCACGAGTCCGGCCACTACAAATCCGGCTGCCACTGACGCGACGGGAACGAATATCGAGTTGATGAGCCAATCGACGTGGAGTCGCTCCCGCATCAGGCGGCCCCGGCCATCAAAAGGCCGATACGGTCCCGGTCGGCGTCTTCTCCATCGAGCACTGCGACTATGCGGCCTCGATACATCACCGCCACACGGTCGGCGAGGGCAAGCACCTCGTCGAGCTCTGACGAAACAAGCAGTACTCCAAGCCCGGCGTCTCGCTGGCTGATGATCTGGCGGTGGATGAACTCGATCGATCCAACGTCAACGCCGCGTGTTGGCTGGCTCGCAACCAGCACCTTCGGACCGGTTCCGAGCTCACGCGCCACCACCAGCTTCTGCTGGTTGCCACCGGAGAGGGACGAGGCGGGCTGGTCGGGTGATTGCGCCCGGATGTCGAAAGTCTTGATCAGGCGCTCGGCGGTGGCCCTGATGGCTCGAAACTGTCGGACCATCCACCACTCGTACGGGGGAAGGTCATATCGGTTCAGGATCAGGTTGTCCGAGATCGGCAGCTCGAGGATGATCCCCTCCCGATGACGGTCGGCGGGAATAAGCCCAAGGCCCGAGTGAAGCCTGAAGCGAGTCGAGCGGCGCGACACGTCCCTTGCGCCCAACCGAATATGGCCAGATCGGGTCGCGCGGAGGCCGACTATCGATTCGACCAGCTCGTTCTGGCCGTTCCCCTCCACCCCGGCTACACCGAGGATCTCGCCGGCCCGTACCTCCAGGCTGATGTGGTCCACCGCCACCTGGCGGCGATCCATCACGACCAGGTCCTCCACCCGAAGCAGCACGTCGCCGGGCTTGGCGCGCTGTTTCTCAACCCTCAACAGGACCGACCGGCCGACCATCATTCGCGCCAGGTCCGGTGGCTTTGACTCCTTGGGATTGGTGGTCGCGACCACCTTGCCTCGGCGCATGACAGTGATCTGGTCGGCGATCTCCATCACCTCGGCCAACTTGTGCGTGATGAAGATGACCGCGTTGCCTTCAGCCGTCAGGTTGCGGACGATCTGGAAGAGACCGGAGACCTCTTGTGGAGTGAGCACTGCCGTGGGCTCGTCAAGGATCAGCAGCCGAGCGCCCCGATAGAGGGCTTTCAGGATCTCGACTCGCTGCTGGACCCCGACTGATAGGTCCTCGACCCGCGCTTTCGGGTCGACCTGCAACCCGTAGCGCTCCGACAACTCGCGCACTGTTCGGTAGGCACGCCCGAGGTCCATCACGCCGGCGTTCTGAACCTCGCGGCCGAGCACAATGTTTTCGGCGACTGTCAGCACCGGGATGAGCATGAAGTGCTGGTGGACCATGCCAATGCCCAGGCGGATCGCATCCTGCGGGCTGTGAACCTGCGCCGGTTTGCCGTCGAACTCGATGGTCCCGGAATCCTGATGAACGAGGCCGTACACGACGTTCATCAACGTCGACTTGCCGGCGCCGTTCTCCCCGAGCAGGGCGTGAACCTCGCCCCACCGGACGTCGAGGTCCACGCCGTCGTTGGCCCTCAGCCCACCGAAGGTCTTGACGATCCCGGTGAGTCTGAGAGCCGCAGACGTGGACAGTTACTTAGACCCCGGTCTTGAGCGAACCGTCCTTGAGCTTGGCCATGGTGTCGGCAATCTTGGCTTTGATGTCGGCGGAGATCTTGGAGTCCCAGTCGTGGTAGGGCGCCAGACCGATCCCGTCGTTCGTGATGTCGAAGGTCAACAGTCCCGACTTCCAGGAGTTCTGGACCAGGTTCCTGATCGCTGCCAGCACGGCTTTGCTCACGTGCTTCTGGGCGCTCGTGATGAGGCAGCTCGCGACATCGGGATAGGAGACGAACTGGTCGACGTCGACGCCGATGCACATCTTGCTCTTTTCTTTCGCCGCGACGAGGGCGCCGTTTCCGGTGTTGCCGCCGACGCCGAAGATAATGTCGGCGTTCTGCCCGAAGAAGGTCAGCGCCTGCTGCTTGCCCCAGTCAGGGTCGTTGAAGTCCTTGGCGCCGCTCTCAGGCTGGTAGATGGTGAGGACCCTGACCTTGGGGTTGGTGTAATGGGCTCCATTCGTGTAGCCCTTGACGTAATTGACCACCGGCGGGACTGTCACCAAGCCGGCGACCGCGCCAATCACGTTCGTCTGGGTCATCAAGCCCGCAAGCGCGCCGGCCAGGAACCCCGGCTGGTCCTCCTTGAAGGTCAAGCCGACGAGGTTTGCGGGATGCGTCGCCTTGCCCAGCTCCGCGAAGTCGGCGAAGTCAACCATCGCGAACTTGACGTTCGGGTTGGCCTTGGCGGCTTTGATCGTGGCGTCGCCGAGCTTGAAACCAACCGTCACGATCATGTCGTAGCCGGCGTCGAGGAACGTCTGGATGTTCTTCGGGTAGTCGGCCTCGACGCTGGACTCAATCGCTTTGCCCTGAACGCACAGAGAAGCGTCGGCTTGGGCGTCCTTAACTCCGTTGAAGGAGTCGAAGTTGAATGATTTGTCGGAGAGCTTGCCAACGTCGGTCACCAGACCGACCTTGTAGGTCTTAGCGCAGCTGGCGCTAGGCCCGGTCGTCGTGCCGCAAGAGACTCCAGCCAATGCGGTCGCCGCCAGGGCCGCGATAGCCAACATACCCGACCATGGTTTCATCCGTGTTCCTCCAGATTTGTTATGCGATCGTTGAAAGTGCAACCGGAGTCTAAGCCAACTCGGACCAGCGATACCGGACATGTGCTACTGCCGCCCAAGCCTCCTAAGCTGGCGGCTGGTCGATCGACTCCAGAAGAGCTCCGAGTTCGCTTAGACCATTGAGGCGGTACCAACCCGAGGGCGGCAGGACACCGTCAGGCAGATGCTCGTGGCTCCAGGTGACGTGGTAGGGAATGTGCACCGCTCGAGCGCCGACCTCAACCACGGGTGCGACGTCGGAGCGCAGCGAGTTGCCGACCATCACGAACTCAGCCGGCTCGATGCCGCGTCTCTTCAGGAGCGAGGCGTAGGTGCCGGCTGTCTTGTCGCTGAGGATCTCGACGCCTGCGAACAGATCCCCGAGACCGGATTGCGCGAGCTTGGTCTCCTGGTCGAACAGATCACCCTTGGTGATCAGCAGCAACGAGTAGCGCGTGCTGGCGTCGCGTAGCGCTTCCGCGACCCCGTCGAGCAGCTCGGTCGGGGCCGTTAGCATCCGTTTCCCCCACCCCAGAATGACTTGCAGGTCCGTTGCCGGAATCCGCCCATCTGTGAGCTGGATCGCGGTCTCCAGCATCGATAAGGTGAAGGCCTTTACGCCATAGCCGTACAGGCCAAGATTGCGCATCTCGACGTCGAACAGGTGGCTGTCGACGTCGGCATCGGGGACGTGCCTGCGCACCAGCTCCCGCAGCTCGCCTTGGGTGACATTGAACCTTGTCTCGTTGTGCCACAGGGTGTCGTCGCCGTCGAACGCGAGCACCTTGATCGGCATCGAGGTCGATGATAGGGCTGCCCCAAGGCGGACCCTGGCCGCGCTTCCGGTCACCATGTTGCGATGGCTCAAGTCGCCGTCCCGCCCGATGTGACGCGCGGTGGCGGCCCTGTGATCCTGCCGAAGTCGGCGCTTGCGGGCACCGCCGCGACGTTCCTGCTCATCGGGGTGCTGGCGGCGTCATACGGCCCGATCCTCGAGCACCTGGTACGACGCTTCGGCCTCAGCCTGCCCGAAGCCGGCAGCGTATTCAGCGCCCACTTCGCCGGCGCGTTGATCGGCGTTGTCGTGTCGATGTGGGGGACGGAACGCGTTTCGGGCCGCATGGCCATCTGGGCTGCGTTGGGTTGCCTGGCCGCCGGGTGCGCGGGGGTGGCATTGGCTCCGTCCTGGCCGACCTTCCTCGCGGCAGTCTTTGTGGTCGGGCTGGGTTTCGGAGGCCTCGACCTCGGGCTCAACCAACTGGTAGCCCACAGCGAGGGGCCCCGCAGATCGGCGCTGCTCAATGTCCTGAACAGCGCTTACGGTTTCGGCTCAGTCGCAGGGCCGATCCTGATCTCGAGGTTCGGCCAGGATCATATGACTGCGCTGTACGGCGGCGCTGCCGGCCTCGCCGTCGTGCTGATCCCGGCCGTTGCCGGCATCCAGGGCCGGCTGCCGCTAGCGCGGCGCGACCGCAAGTCCGAGGTTACATCCGCCGCAGCTTCACGTCACGGCGGCATCCTGGTCGTCATCTTTCTCGTCGGCTTCATCTTTTATGTCGGGGTCGAGACGGGCGTCGGCGGCTGGATGCCTTCGCACCTCGAATCGGTGGGTCTTCAGTCTCTCGAAGCGGCGGCGATTACTTCGGGCTTCTGGCTGGCGCTCGCCGTTGGACGGTTGCTCGGCGCAGCGATTCCCGACCGCGTGCCTCCATCGTTCGTGGTGATCTCCGGTGCCGCTGTCGCGTCGGTAGCTCTGCTCGTCGCACTGAGCGGACACCTGGCTCCGGTCGCCTACATCGTCACAGGCTTCGCCATCGCGCCAATCTTTCCGACTGCCCTGGCGTGGCTGGCCAAGTTGAGGCCCGGCGACTCCCGCGCAACGTCATGGATGTTTCCAGCGACCATGGTGGGCGGTGGCGTCATCCCACCGGCTATTGGCGTCGCGATCGCTTGGTTCGGCATCCAGTGGACGCCCGCCGTCCTCTCCGCGGTCGCAATAGTGACGCTGGCAGCGTTCCTGCTTGCAGCCAGAAGAGACCGGGAATAGTGAGCTCGGGACTCGAATTCAAGTTGATGTGAGTCAAACGCAGGCACGCTCTATCCATGAGATCGAGCTGCCAATGTTGAACGGAAAGCCGGCAAACCTGTCGGCTTACGCAGGGAAGGTGATACTCGCCGTCAACACCGCGTCGAAGTGTGGATTCACGCCCCAGTACGCAGGATTGCAGAGGCTGCAGGAGCGCTACGCAGCGCAAGACTTCACCGTGCTCGGGTTCCCGTGCAACCAGTTCTTCAGGCAGGAGCCTGGCAACGCCGATGACATTCAAAACTTCTGCAGCGTCAACTATGGCGTCACTTTTCCGATGTTCGCCAAGCTCGACGTGAAGGGTGGCAACCAGCATCCGCTGTACACGATCCTCACCGAATTTCCAGACGACTCAGGCAAGGCCGGCAACGTGGCGTGGAACTTCGAGAAGTTCCTGGTCGACAAGGAAGGACATGTAGTGCGCCGCTTTCGGTCGAAGGTCGAGCCTGAAGAACCCGCAGTCGTAAAGGCGATCGAGTCGCTGCTCTAATCGCCCAACCCTTGTGCTCTTAGCGCTATCGTCCGGGCCATGGGTGTGTCCGGGATCAGGCTCGAATCGGTCAGACGCAAGGGCGGCGGGCGAATCCACCTCACCCCTCGCGTGCCCAAGAGCGGGCCGGTCACGACGCTGTGCGGGCAGACCCTTGCCGCCGACTCGTACAACGCCGTCGAGACCGACGCCGATTGCGTGAACTGCATCCGCCGTTCGACGGACGCTGGTCGCATCTCGTCCGCTTTTTTTGAGCAGGAAGAGGGCTCGGAGCTGCTGCGGCTGTCTCTGGAGCAGGCGCGATTCCGTAAGCCTGCGCCCCGGCCCGCGGCCGATTCAGCGACCACCTCCAAACCTGTGAACCGCCCGAAAGTTGAACCGCATTCTCCGCCCACGACGCCGGACCGGATAGGAGAACTGGTGACCGGCGGCTTCAAGGCAGCGGGTAACGGCGTTTGGCGCAGCCCTGGAGGGGTCATCGTGCGGATGGCAGGCAAGGCGCGGGAACGCTTCGACGAGCTTGTCTTCGAAGGCGCCATAGTCGCCACGAGGCTCGAGGACGGAATGCGCTTGCGCGCCGGTGACGTCGAGGTTATTGCTTCGGGTGACGAGGTTCAAGTTCGAGTCAAGCGATGAGCTCTCGATGCGGTGTACGGTTCGGGTGATGCCCCGTCGCAAGCGGAAAGCAACCGATTCGCAACCGACCGCCAAGCCAAAGACCAGTGACCAGGCACCTGGCGAAGAGGTGGTCCAGGTCAACGACCAATACGCGGGTGGCGGGCCGGCGCCGGAGTTGGAACCGTCGGAGCACGCGCAACATCCGACCGGCGGCTAGTCAGCCTGATTTCGTGAACCGGACATCCGTGGTCTGCGCGTCTGCCGCGACGAAGTCGAGGAGTCGGGCGCCTTCGTCCAAGACCGCCGCGACATCTCGTTTTGACACGGGCGTCAGCGCCTCTACCTTGAGGGTGGTGCGCCGGCCTTCTCGCGTGATCTTCTAGAATCCCACCGCGAAACCGTCGACGAGAACGGTCGGCCTGCCAACGAGCCGGCGATGCTCATACGCGAGGATGCGGGAGCGATCGTCGTGGGCAAGGGGCACGTTGTCGTAGTAAGGCAGGAAACGCGGAGGCGCTTCTGTCTCTTGGTCAGGCAACAGCCCACGTGTCACGTCGAATAGCTCCCTTCCTTTCTGGTCGAGAAATGTACGAAGGCGCGGGCGCAAACGCTCGGTGATCTCGCGGACGCGGACCATGCCCGACCACGACTGGATGTCGCCAACTGTCGCCGGACCAAAGCAGCCAGATACCGCATCACCATCTCGTCTGGCGAGGGACTGGCTGAAAAGGTCTCGCCGAGCCATGACTCGCATGTTGCAAATGTGGGCAGGCCACGCCCGGACCACAAGCCTCGAGGCGGTATCTGCACCATGGGTACGAGGTAGTGGACCGCGTAGGCGAGGGAATCGGGGTCGTAATCCGGCCACCGCCTGGTCAGCAGCTTGCGCAGCTCCGC
>JBDUAO010000148.1:0-5849 GCA_040004595.1 Candidatus Dormiibacterota bacterium
GGCGAGATAAAACCAGATGGCAAACGGGATGGCGGGAAAGATGCCTGCGATTCCGAAGGGCAGGAAGCTTGTGTTGCCCTTCGTGGGCTCGATGTTGACCAGAAGGCTGGGGTTGAACTTCCCGGATAAAAGCACCGAGATGAAGAAGAAGGCCAGGATGCCAAGCGCGAGGAAGCAGATCACCACGCTGAAACGCATCGTGGCCACGATGCCGCGGATGTTGATGGCCACGAAGATGATGTAGAAGACGATGAACCAGGTGATAACGCTGTTCCACCACGGGTCGCCCGTAACGTTGAACAGCGAAACCACCACAGCCTGCATCAACAGGCCCATGGCGCCAACCACCACCGCCGGGGTGATGACGTACTCCATGTTCTCCGCCAGGCCGGTGACGAACCCGCCCCACGGACCCATGGCCGAGCGAGCGAATGAGTAGGCGCCGCCCGTGTGCGGCAGCGCGGGCGACATCTCGGCGATGCTGAAGCAGAGGCCGTAATACATGATCACGATCACGATGTTCGCTATCAAAAGGCCGCCGAAACCGCCGACGCTAAGGCCGAGGTTCCAGCCGTAAAAATCGCCTGAGATGACGGCCGCCACGCCCAGCGACCACAGCGACCAGAAGGCGGCATGCCGCTTCAGGCCTCGCTTGGCGAAATACCCTTCTCCCGCTTCCTGATAAGCAACCGACCCGACTTTGCGCCGTTCTTCAGCCAAGACAGTTTCCCCCTTTCCGAGTTGCCGATGACGTCCCAGCAGTCCGAAGTTGTCTGACCGCCGGTTGCTTGCCGGTATGCTAATCGGGCGTTTCGATCAAGTCAAGAGGGGTTGACGGAGTGAAGTTGTCTGACAAATACTGGGCATCCGAATGCCCGATGAGGCCAGGCCGATGAAGACGCGCGCCCGTCCGCGCAGCGTGTCCGTGCGGGACGAGATCTCCGATCGCATCGACCGGGGGGAGCTTTCCGCCGGCACCCGTCTGCCCTCCGAGCCCGCCCTGGCGACCGAGCTCGGCGTCTCCCGCGCCACCCTGCGCGAGGCGCTGCGCACGCTCGAGGGTGAGGGCCTTGTGCGCCGCATGTGGGGCTCGGGCACATACGTGTCGCAGAGCCGCCGCGTCGCCACCAGCCTGGACGTCAACTTCGGAGTGACCGACGCCATCCGGGCCGCGGGAATGGAGGCGGGAACCGAGCAGGGCCGTTATTGGTTCGAACCGGCCTCAGCCGCCGAAGCCGGCCAGCTGAATCTCGAGCCGGGCCAGGACGTCCTCGTGGTGGAGCGGGTCCGGACGGCCGACGGCAAGCCTGTGGTCCTGTCCCGAGACATCCTCCCCGCCCGATTCCTGGCCGAGCACGCAGAACTGGCGGACCAGATGCTGCAGCGTTCGATGTATGAGGTCCTGGAGAAAGACCTCGGGATCGCAATCCACCATGGCGTTGCAACCTTTCGACCGATCCGAGCCGACGTGACCGTGGCGCGGCGGCTGGACATACCTCGCGGAGAGCTCCTCCTGGCCATCTGGCAGGTGGACTACGACGAAGACGGCGTTGCAATCGTGTCCTCGCATGAATATCACCTCGCCGACGCATTCGATTTCACGGTGCATAGGCGGGGCCCTGGAAGGAGAGTGCAGTGAGCTCACAGGTCGGCAAGTCGATGCGGATGAAGCGCGTGATCGACCCGGCAGGGGTCTCGGTGATCTGTGCCCTGGATCACGGAATGACTTCGCCCACGTTTCTGGAGCCGCTCGCGGATATCCGGACGCGGACGGCTGAGGCGGTGGCCGGTGGCGCGAACGTGATCATGATGTCGAAGGGCATGATCCGCATCGCGGAGCCCGCCTTCTCCCCGACCACCTCGCTCGCGCTTCTGCTGTCCGCTTCGGCGAACCCAGAGCAAGGCCAGCCCCGGGTGATCCAGATCGCGGAAGTTGAGGAGGCCGCGCGACTCGGCGCGGATGCCGTGGTTCTCTTCACGGCACTCGCAGGCGAGACCGAGGCGGGCATGATCCGCACCCTGGCCGGCGTCGGCAGGGAGTGCGCCGTGCAAGGCATTCCATTCATCGCCGAGGCCGAGTTCCCGACGACCTACGCATCGGTGAAGGACCTGAGGGACCAGTACGGATTCGAATACCTGCGCCGCAACGTGCGGCTGTGCGGCGAGCTGGGCGCCGACATCATCAAGACCAACTGGCCGGGCGACGAGGAGTCGTTTGGCAAGCTGGTGCAGGCGGCCAACGGCCTCCCCGTCGTGTTGGCGGGCGGTTCGCGTCTCGACGATTCCGAGCTCCTCGGCCGCATGGAGTCGGCAATGTCCGCCGGCGCGATCGGATGCTCGGTCGGCCGGAACATCTTCATGCACAAGTCGCCCGAAGCCATCACGCGCGCGCTGTCGCGCGTGATCCGGGAGCGCTGGAAGGCTGCCAAGGCGCTGGACGCGCTTCACAAAGAGCTGGGCGCAGGGGCCGTGCGATGAGAGCGGCGTTCATGACGGCCGTCGACGCAGTGGAGATCCGAAAGACGTCTGTGCCGGAGGTCGACCCGCGCGGCGCGCTGCTCAAGGTCGAGGCGTGCGGGATCTGCGGCACGGATGCCCGCACCTTCTTCAACGGAGACCCGAAAGCGCCCACGCCCTGGATCCTCGGCCACGAGCCGGTGGGAGTTCTCGAGGAGGTCGGGCCACAGGCGGAGCTCCCACCTGGAATGAAGAAAGGCGATCGGGTCTTCCTGGGTTCGATCCTCACGTGCGGCCGGTGTAACTGGTGCATGGACGGCTACCAGAACCTTTGCGACCAGCACCTTCTTTACGGCTACGACCCATACCCCGGCGCTTACGCGGAGTACGCGGCGGTGCCACCAATCGCCATGAAGAACCTCATCCCGCTCCCGCCCGACCTGCCCTCGGACCTGGCAACCGTCGCCGATCCGTTCGCGTGCGCTCTGAACGGCATCGAGGTCCTCGACATCCGGATCGGAGACACAGTGCTGATCCTTGGCTCAGGCCCGATCGGCTGCTGGCAGGCGGTGATGGCGCGTGACTGCGGCGCTGGCAAGGTCTTCCTTTCCGATGTGAACCGGGGACGCCTCGACATTGCATTGAAGGCGGTCGGGACATTCGTGGACGACGCATGGGTCGCGGGCGATGACAACGGCGTCGCTCAGGCGCTTGAGCACACCGGCGGCAAGGGTCCGGAGCGGATTCTCGTCGCGGCGCCTTCGAAGCAGGCGCAACAGGCCGCGCTGGAGATGGCTGCGAAGCGGGCACGAATCGTCTACTTCGCGGGATTGCCCAAGCACGACCCGGTGAGCCCTCTCGACATGAACCAGCTTCACTACAAGGAGCTCGCAATCCTCGGCGCGTACGGGGCCACGCACCGGCAGTACCGCCTCACGATGGACTACCTCGAGCGGCGTCGCGATGAGCTCGCGGCGGTCGTCACGCACAGATTTCCGCTGGAAAAGATCGGCGAGGCGTTCGAGACCATCCGCTCAGGCACCGGCCTGAAGATGGTCGTCGTGCCTTGACGGGCGCGCCGGCCGGACCTTATGTGATCGGCTGCGACGTCGGCAGCCAGGGTACGAACACCGCGCTCTACTCGGCCGACGGAAAGCTCGTGACGGCGGCCTACGAGGGCTATGACGTCTCGTTCCCCCAGCCAGGCTGGGCGGAGCAGGATCCGCATGCGTGGACGCGCGCGCTTCATTCCACCATCGCGCGAGTTCTCAGGGAGGTGCCGGAAGGTGCATCCGCCGTGAAGGCTCTTTCGTTTGCATCGCAGCTCGACGGAATGGTCGCGTGCGACGCGAAAGGCAAGCCGCTGCGCGCCGCCATGATCTGGATGGACCGGCGCGCCGAATCGCAGGCGGCGGCGCTCTCCCAGAAGGTGTCGCGACAGGAGTTCTATCACCACGTCGGTGCGAACCTGGACTCGTCGCACGCGGTCTTCAAGGCGTTGTGGATTCGCGACGAGGAGCCGGAGATCTTCGCCCGGTCGGCCAAGCTCATGTCGCCCGGTTCGTACGTGCTCTACGAAGCTTCCGGCGTAATCGCCGTCGACTATTCCAACGCCTCGTCGATGGCGCTCCTCGACCCGCGGACTCGCTCGTGGTCGCAGCCAATGCTCGACGCCGCCGGCATCAAGTCCGGGATGCTGCCCGAGCTTGCGGCTGGCACCCAGCCGGTGGGCCACGTCACAGCTTCTTTCGCCGCCGCCACCGGCCTGTCACCCGACACGGTCGTGGTGGTCGGGTGCGGCGACGAGATGGCCGCGACGCTTGGCGCCGGAGTGTTTGCGCCTGGAGAGGTGTGTGATGTCGTCGGCACCGCCGAGCCGGTTTGCGCGGTGTCGGCAGGGCCGCGCGAGGATCCGACGATGCTCGTCGAGTGCCACCCGCATGCCGATCCCGACACCTGGCTGCTCGAAAACCCGGGCTTCGTGTCCGGGGGCAACCTGAGGTGGTGGCGCGACCAGTTCTGCCCCGAGGAGCGTGCGGCCGAGTCTCGTGGCGAAGGGGACGCGTACGACGCGCTGACCGGACCCGCCGCAGCTGTCGATGCAGGAGCCGAGGGCCTCATCTTCCTGCCGTGCATGCAGGGTGCCATGGCGCCTGAATGGAACGGGGCGGCACGCGGCGTTTTCTACGGCCTGAGCCTCGCCCACACCCGGGCGCATCTGACCCGCGCGGTGCTCGAAGGCAGCGCCTTTGCGCTGCGCGACATCCTGGACGCGATGAGCAACGCGGGCCTCGAGGTGAGGCGTCTCACCATCGTGGGCGGCGGCGCCAAGGGTGCGCTGTGGCGGCAGATCAAAGCCGACGTGACCGGCCTTCCTGTGCGCGTCCCAGTCAACCTGGAGACGACGGCGACAGGTGCTGCCGCCCTCGCCGCCGTCGGCGCCGGACTATACAAGGATGTCGCCAGCGCTGCCGGCGCCTTTGTCGCCTACCGGCCTGATGAGCACCAGCCCGATCCCGAGCGCCGCGCGATCTACAACGAGGCGTACGGTCGGTACCGGGATGTTTACTACGCCCTCAAGCCGGTGTTCGAGCGAGCCTGATGCCTGAGACGTCGGTCGCCGGCGACAGGACGCGGGTCTTTCCGCTGGAGCTGGACCGGCTGTATCCCGTCGTCGTGCGTGGCGAGGGCGTTTGGGTGGAGGATTCGGCCGGCAAGCGATATCTCGATGCCATGAGCGGAGGCTCGATGGCCGCCACGCTCGGGCATGGGCGGCGCGACATCATCGCCGCCGCTCGCTATCAGGCCATGCAGCTCTCCTATGTCCATAACGAGCGGCTCACGAATCCCGCGCGCGAGCGGCTCGCGGCCGAGCTGGTCGAGGTCGCACCACCCGGCATGACGCGCGTGCGCTTCACAACAGGGGGCGCCGAGTCCAACGAGGCTGCTCTCCAAATGGCGCGCAGCTACCACGTAGAACGTGGCGACACCCAACGAGTCCATGTGATCTCGCCGGCGCAGGCCTACCACGGCCCGACGATGGCGACCCTGGCGCTGACCGGAAGACCAGGCTTGCAAAGACCATTCGGGCCCTACCTCTCCACCCATCACCACATCCCGCCCAGCACGTGGCGCTTCGACTCGACCGGACGGGCCGCCCTCGAGGCCCTCGACCGCGTGCTCGAGGAGGTCGGACCGGAGAACGTGTCGGCCTATTTCTGCGAGCCCGTAACCGCCGCGGCGCTGCCCGCCTACTCGCCTCCCGAGCTGTTCTGGAGAGGGCTTGCTGAACGCCGTGACAGGCACGGCTTCCTCATCCTCTACGACGAGGTGGTGACCGGCATGGGCCGGACCGGCCATTGGTTCGCCGCGGACAAGCTGCCGCTGGTGCC
>JBDUAO010000038.1:0-19492 GCA_040004595.1 Candidatus Dormiibacterota bacterium
GTACCTGTCGATGTTCTCGGCAATGGTCCGACCAAGCGCGCTCGTGGGCAGGACAATCGCCGTCCAGCGACGACCCGCGGCGACCGCCCGGGGCATCCAGCTCTCGACCAACCATTTCTGGTCTTCGCCGGACACGACTTTTGAGTCTTGGGAGTCGATCAGGTTTCGTAAGGCATGGTTCTCGCGGAGGGCGTCGATGACCAGCTCCTGCGCCGCCCGGTACTCAGTGCTGTTGGCCCAGGCTTTCCATTTGACAAGCACCCACGGACCGTCGGCGTCCCAACGAATGAGGACGTGCGGCGCATCCAGATAGACCTTGCTTCCATTGGATGCCGGAGCCTGATCGCCCATCTTGTCCTAATCAAGGCCTGGACTCTTGCACATGCTTACTCCAAGAGTGCGCGGAGCTCTGGTATCTGGCGAATTCGGTCCAGGTCCGGGTCTTTGCCTGCCCACTCCTTCAACGGGGGATGCAGCTCCAGGCTTAGCGTGAGGTGAGGGAGGGCGTCGGCGGCGCGACCCTGTTTAGCGAAATAGCAAGCGAGGTTGTACTCGCCGAAAGCGCGGCTGCGTGGGTCGGTGAACGCTGCCTCATGGACCTCCAGCATCCACTTCTGGGCCTGGTCAGCGGCCTGCTCATTGCCGTGTGCAAGGTGCCAGAAGCCCAGGTGCTCGCCCAGGTGAAGGTGGCCGTTCGGAGGCACCACCTCCCAGGCCACGGTTTCGCGGCCAGGTCGCGCTTTCAACAGGTCCTCGTCCGAGCAGTCGTCAATCGCTCGCGCCAGCTCCGCATACGAGACAAGCGCATCTTCCGTTATCTCGTCGGCCGATCGCCCACGGTTGGCCGCATAGACCTCCGCGTTCACCGTGTCGATGTCGGCGCTGTCCGGGGGTGCGCCACCGGTCCGATTCGTGGTGAGTATGTGAGCGGCATGCCTGCGCCAATAGGCGAGATGCGCCACGTGATCCCTTGCGCCCCATTCGTTGAGGCCTGCAGAACGCGGGTCCGAGGCGAGCGTGTGCAGCTCACCCTCGCGCTCAGCCGACGCTGCAAGCGTCTGAAGCAGGCGTTTCTTGAGGTCACCAGCAGCCACGTTCCGAGAATAAGGCAACTCGATCCAAGGGCCTCTCCGCTACATTGGAAGCGATGAAGACGTTGGGTGTGGAGCGGTTGGCGGCGGGGGATTATGCCCACGTGAGGCCGCTCCTGGTCGACCTGCACCTGGGGGAGCAGGCCCACTACTCGGATCACCCCCAGCTGACCAGGGGTGAGGTCGAGGACCACCTCAGCACCGTGCCGTCGACCTTCGCCGGCGAGAACGTCATCTACGCAGTCCGCGATGAACCGGGCCAGATCATCGGTTTCTGCTGGATCGTCCTGTTCGACCCCGGGACCGGCCTCGAAGGCGAGGTGGCCGAGGTCTACGTGGCGTCCGAGCACCGGGGCCACGGCGTCGGCGAGATGCTGATGGAGCACGCGGTGCGTCTTTTCAAGGAGCGGCGGGTGACGCTTGGCTACGTCTGGACGCGCACCGAGAACGAGGCAGCGGTCCGCCTGTACAAATCGGCAGGCTTTGAACCGAACCGGCAACTCGTGCTCACGTGGTACCCAATAGACCCAAACGACAAGTAACCACCGCTCCCTAAACTTGGGGCGGTGATCCAACCTCGGGGCGAGTCGCGCCCAGACGATAAACCGCAGCGCAGCCCGTGGCGACCCTTCTTTGTGGTCCTGTCGAGCGTGCTCGTAACCGCGCTCGTGGCGGCGGGAGTCACGCTCGGAATCCTGCGGCTGCAGTCGCGTACGAACCCGCAGCAGGTGAACCTTCGCTCGGGCGTCACCATATTGGAGGAGTCGGCAGTGATTCAGGTCGCCGCCCGGGCCAAACCCGCGGTGGTCAGCGTGGTGACCCAGGAGCAGCCGACCGTCGGCCGCGGCTCCGGGTTTCTGATGACGTCTGACGGCTACATCGTCACCGCTGTGAGCGTGATCGCAGGCGCCAGCAAGATGACAGTGCTCTTGACCGGGGACTCCAACCTTCACGTCGCCCGCCTCGTCGACTACGACTGCCAGACCGGCGTGGCGGTCCTGAAAATCGACAAGGTGAACGGGCTGCCGACCCTCGTCTTCGCGGATCCGACGGCGCTGGCCCAGGGCCAGGTCGTGGTCGGCGTCGGTGGCCCGCTCGATGGCAGCTGGGTGACGCCTGGTTACGTCAGCTCGCTGCACCGGCCGGTGGTGGTCACCGAATCTGGGACGCAGCGCAGCGTGGAGATCAGCGACACGGTCCAGACAAGCGCTCTGATCGGCTCCGCTACGACCGGCGGCCCGCTGCTGAACGTCGGAGGACAGGTTGTAGGTATCGCAATGCAGTCCCAGGGCACCAACGCTGCCGGCGGGTTCGGCCTCAACGTCGCCGACATCACCGACGACGTGCAGCAGATCCTTTCGACGGGTCAGGTCGTGGTGTCGTCGCTTGGCGCCACCAGCACCGACCTGAGCCAGCAGGCGGCTGCCCTCGCCGGCCTGCCTGAGGGAAGCCAGCTCATCACGGTCGACAAGGGAGGGCCCGCGGGCGCTGCGGGCCTGCAGCCTGGGGATGTCATTACGCAGCTCGACGACGTCAAGATCGATGCCGCGCACCCGCTTCGACTCCTGCTGCGCTCGCGCTTCCGACCCGACCAGCGCGTCGCTGTGACCTATTCCAGGGGCGGAGCTTCGACACAGGTCCAGCTGACGCTTGCCGGCCAGCACCCGGTGTGCGGGTGAGCTCCATGTCGGAGCTGGCCATCCGCGAGGCCATCTCGCTCGCCTTGACGTCAGCTGTCCGCGCTCTTGGGGTGGAGGGTGAGCTGCCCGATCTCGAGCTGGGCCGGGCGAAGGGGCCCGACCGCGGCGACTATGCGAGCCCGGCCGGACTCAAGCTGTCGAAGGTCCTCAAGCAGGCGCCGCCCGCCATCGCCGCCAAGCTGGCCGAAACCATCTCGGTCTCGGAGGGCGCAGCCACAGTGCAGGCGGTCGGTGGCTACGTGAACTTCAAGCTCACGACGGAGTGGCTGCAGCGGCTCGTGGGCGAGGTGAGTGTGACCGGGCCGGGTTATGGCTCGTCCAAAATGGGAGGCGGCGAGCGCCTGCAGGTGGAGTTCGCAAGCATCAACCCCACAGGGCCCCTGCACATCGGCCACGGTCGCGGCACGATCCTCGGCGATTCCATCTGCAGGCTGCTCGAGTTCACGGGCCACAACGTGCACCGCGAGTACTACGTGAACTCCGACAACACGCAGACGAAGCGTTTCGGCGCATCGGTCTTTGCGCGGCTCCACGGCGCGGAGCCACCTGAAGGCGGCTACGCGGGCGAGTACGTGATCGAGATCGCGGACGCGGCGCGCCGCGACCTTCCTGGCATCGCGAAGCTCCCGGAGGAGGAAGCCGAGCCCAAGTTGCGTGTTTACGCGATCCAGAAGGTCATCGAGATGATCAGCGCGACGGTGGCTCGCCTGAACATTCATTACAACGATTGGTTCTGGGAGTCGAATGTGTGGGAGGACGGCCTCGCGAAGGCTGCGATCGACCGGCTGCGCGAATCGGGTTATCTAAAGGAGCGCGACGGAGCGATCTGGTTTGGCCCGGCGCTGGAGGAGGAGGACGGCCTCGGCGAGCAGGTGCTGTCTGAGGACGAGGACCGCGTGGTTATTCGCTCTAATGGGCAGCCTACGTACTTCGCATCAGACCTCGGTTACCTGCTGAGCCGCTTCGAGCAGCGAAAGTTCAACCGCGTGATCGAAGTTTGGGGCGCCGACCATCACGGGTATGTGCCGCGCATGAAGTCGGCGGTCGGCGCCCTGGGCTACGACCCCGAAAAGCTGGTGGTGATCCTTCATCAGATGGTCAATCTGAAAGAGGGGAAGATGTCGAAACGGGCGGGCCGCTTCGTCACGCTCGACGAGCTGATCGACCGGGTTGGTTCAGACGCCGTGCGCTATTTCTACCTGCTGCGCTCGCCCGACACGACGATCGAGTTCGACCTGGAGCTTGCGATCACGCAGGGCAACGAAAACCCGGTCTATTACGCGCAGTACGCTCACGCGCGACTGGTCAATGTCGAGGCCACCGCCACCGAGAAGCACGCGCAGCTTCCAGAGCGGGCCGATGTGTCCCTCCTGGTGCAGCCATGGGAGCTCGACGTGGCGCGCCAGCTGGCCTTCTGGCCCGAGATCGCACAGGACGCAGCCAAGCTCCTCGAGCCGCATCGCATCCCCTATTACGTGCAGGACCTTGCGACTGCGGTGCACCGCTTTTATCACGCTGGCAACGAAAGCAGCGAGCACCGCGTGGTCGTCGACGATGTAAATCTGACCCGGGCACGCTTGGAGCTGTGCCGAGCGGCGCGTCACACTCTCAAAACGGCGCTCGACCTGATGGGTGTCAGCGCCCCCGAGCGCATGTAAGTAATAAGGAGAGAGATTGGACGTCACCTGGCTAGGACATGGTTGCTTCAGACTGCGAGGCCGCAACGCCGCAGTCGTCACTGACCCGTTTCCGCCGAGCATCGGGCTAAAGCTGCAGAAACTCGACGCCGATCTGGTGACCGTCAGCCACGAGCACGACAACCACAACTACACGCAGGCGGTTCGCGACGGTTACGAGATTCGCGGCCCGGGCGAGTACGAGGTGGCCGGGGTGAGCGTCATCGGCTTCCCCACGTACCACGATTCTGAGAAGGGCGCCAGCCGCGGGCGCAACACGGTTTTCCTGATCGAGATCGACGATGTGCGCGTCTGCCACCTCGGCGATCTTGGTCACCGTCTCGAAGACACCGACGCGGAGACGGTCTCGTCGGTCGACGTGCTGCTCGTCCCGGTAGGTGGCCGGACTGCGATCAACGCTGCGCAGGCGGCTGAGGTCGTGAGGCAGCTGGAGCCGCGGTACGTGGTGCCCATGCATTACGCGATCCCGGGGCTGAAGCTGGAGCTGGATCCGGTCGACCGCTTCCTCAAGGAGATGGCTGTCGTCGCCGGCGAGCCTCTGCCAAAGCTGTCCGTCCAGGCTTCGTCAGGAGAGTACGAGACCAGAGTCGTGGTCCTGGAGCCCAGGGCAGGCTAAAACGTAGGTCTGCGTGAGGGCAGCCTCTCGTGTCCGGTACCATTGTTAAAACCGCCCTGGAGGTCTCTATGTCGAAGTACGTTTTCGTGACCGGGGGTGTCGTCTCCTCTCTTGGAAAGGGCATCACTGCGGCGTCAATCGGGAACATCCTGAAGGCCCGCCACCTCAGCGTCTCCCTCCAGAAGCTCGACCCCTATCTCAACGTCGACCCCGGCACGATGAGCCCATACCAGCACGGCGAGGTCTTCGTCACCGATGACGGTGCGGAAACCGACCTCGACCTCGGCCACTACGAGCGCTTCGTCGATGAGAACCTGACGGTCGCTTCCAACGTGACCACCGGCAAGATCTACCAGGAGGTCATCGCGCGCGAACGCCGAGGCGACTACCTGGGCGCCACGGTGCAGGTCATTCCGCACGTTACGAACGTGATCAAGGAGAAGATCCTCCGCGCGTCGCGGGACCCGCAGGTGGACGTCGTCGTGGTCGAGGTGGGTGGGACCGTCGGCGACATCGAAAGCCTCCCTTTCCTTGAAGCGATCCGCCAGATGAAGAACGATCTCGGGCGACAGAACGTCTTCTACGTCCACTGCTCGCTGGTGCCAGTGGTGCACGGTCAGGAGATGAAGACGAAACCGACGCAGCACTCGGTTCAGGCGCTGCGCGCAATCGGTATTCAGCCTGATGCAATCATCTGCCGGTCGGAACGAGCGCTCGATGCGGACCTCAAGGAAAAGATCGCGCTCTTCACCGACGTGCCGCGCGACGCTGTCGTCTCGGTGCCCGACGTCGATTCGATCTACCAGGTGCCGCTGATGCTCGAGGACTCCGGGCTCGGCCGCGTAATGGCCAAGCACTTCGAGCTGGATGAGGCGACGCACACTCCTGACAACGGACCATGGATCCAGCTGGTCGAGCGAATCAAGCACCCGCGGGCGACAGTCCCGGTAGCCGTCGTCGGCAAGTACGTGGCACTCCCTGACGCCTATCTGAGCGTGATCGAGTCTCTTCGCCACGCGGGCATTCATCACGGTCTCGATATCGACATCCGCTGGGTCTCGTCCGAGAAGCTCGACGCCGGCGACACCTCGCCCCTTAAGGGCGTGGCCGGCATCGTCGTGCCGGGCGGCTTTGGCTACCGCGGAATCGAAGGCAAGGTGCAGGCGTCGCGTTACGCGCGCCATAACCAGATCCCTTACCTGGGGCTGTGCCTCGGACTGCAGTGCGCAGTGATCGATTTCGCGCGCGAAGCGCTGGATGCGCCAGACGCCAACTCCACCGAGTTCGCAGCTTTCACCTCGACCCCGGTAATCGACCTGATGCCGGAGCAGAGAAATATTGACCAGATGGGTGCGTCGATGCGCCTTGGCCTCTATCCATGCAAGCTGCTGCCGGGCTCGCTTGCATACAAGGCGTACGGCGAAGAGGTCGTGTACGAAAGGCACCGGCACCGGTTCGAGTTCAACAACGAGTACCGCGAGTCGCTCGGGGACGCGGGCATGGTCTTCAGCGGCGTGTCGCCCAACGGCCGGCTGGTGGAGATCGTCGAGCTGGCCGGCCACCCCTGGTTTGTTGCGAGCCAGTTCCACCCTGAGTTTCGGTCGCGCCCCAACCGGGCGCACCCGCTTTTCCGCGACTTCGTGCGAGCGGCCTTCCTGCAGAGCGGCATCGACCAGATGGAGCTCCGACCTGCGGAGCTGGTCGAGGAACCCGAAGGAACCTAGCGAGAGGCCCCGTGGAGCAACCCAAGAGGGGGATCCCCTCGTTCGAAGCGCGTCACGAGCTTGCCTTTGAGCTCGTGCACGCCACGGAAGCCGCCGCCCTGGCGTGTGCCCGGCTGCTCGGCAAAGGCGAGCCCGATCGGGTGAGCGAGGTCGCGGCTGAGGCGATGCGGCGCGCGCTCGAAGAGGGCGGTCCATCGGGAACGGTGGTCCTTGGTCCGCGGGGTGATCCTTACCTTTCGCACGGCACGTCGTTGTCGGGCGGCGACGCCCGCGTCGACTACGGGCTCTTTCCGATCGAGGGCGCCAGCCAGGTGGCGAGGGGCTCTAGCAACGCCGTCTCCATCGTCGCCGCCGTGGAGCCCGGAGGCTTCGCCCAGCTGCCGTCGATCTGGTATGTCGAGAAGATGGTTGCCGGCCCCGCCGCCCGGGGTGGCATCGATCTCGACGACCCGATCGCCGACAACCTCAGGCGTATCGCCTTCGCCCGGGACGCTCGCGTCCAGGACCTCACGGTGGCGATCCTCGACCGACCGCGGCACCTCGACCTGATGGCCGAGGTTGCAGCCGCGGGCGCCCGGATCCTGACCCTCGAGGAAGGTGACATCGCGGGTGCGGTCATGGCGGCCATTCCCGGAAGCGGCATCGATGCGGCAATCGGCATCAGCGGGGTGGATGCGACGCTGATCGCGGCGGCGGCAATCCGCTGTCTGGGCGGCGAGCTGCAGGCGCGCCTATCGCCGCGCAACGAGGAGGAGAGGCTCCTGATCGGGGACGCCGCCGGACGGATTTACAGCGCCGCCGACCTGGTGCCCGGGAACGACCTGTCGGTGGTCCTAACAGGGGTCGCGGGGGGGCCCTTGCTGCCTGGCGTCATGTTCGGAAGCGGGTATGCGGAGACGGCCTCTCTCCTCATGTCGAGCCGCCGGGCCACCATCCGCCGGCTGACCACCAGGCACCACACTCTCGGGGACCCGGGCTAAGGGATTAGCCATCCCTTTCGAGGGGTATTACAAGTACAGACCATGGACGAACGGAACTCTTATCCCCCTCAGGGAGGGGACTTTTCACCACCCCCTCCGCCGATGTATCCGGTCATGTCCGACATCCCGCCGGACTCGCCACACCACGTCTCGGCGGTGCCGGTTTCGAACCGCAACCGCGGGCTGCTTGGCGGCCTCGGGGCGCTGCTCGTGGCCGCGTTCGCCTACGGTAAGTACGCGTTGCTGATCCTCGTCAAGGTCCCGTTCCTGCTGACGGCGGGGACCGCCCTGGTGAGCGTCGTTGCCTACTCGTTCCTCGGCGGACCCTGGTTTGCCGTCGGCCTGGTTTTAATGATCTTCGTGCACGAGATGGGTCACGTCGTCGAAATCCGGCGCCAGGGGATGGCCGCGACGGCGCCGATCTTCATCCCGTTTCTCGGCGCCGCGATCTTCCAGCGCTCCCACGCACAGAGCCCAATGCGCCAGGCGCAGATCGGGATCGCCGGCCCGATCGCAGGCACGATTGGTGCGACGGTGGCCTTCGTCCTCTACGGCCAGACCCACTGGGTCGTCCTGTTGCTGTGGGCCTACTACGGCTTCCTGATCAACCTTTTCAACATGATCCCGTTCGGGATGCTTGACGGCGGCTGGATCCTGGCTCCCACATCCAAATGGGTTCAGGTCGCAGGCCTGGCCGCCCTGGCTTACGGTTGGGTCGTCGGCTTTATCAGCCCGCTGGTCATCATCATCCTGATCCTCGGACTACCGATGGTGTGGCAGCGCTTCCGCAACCCGGCCCTGGACGCTTACCTGACCTCGGGGTCGGCCGGCCCGCGAATCGCGATGGGACTCGCATGGCTGGCGCTGGTCGCCTACCTTGCATTCTTCTTCTTGCAATCTGAGCACATGCTCACCCCGTTCCTTCGGTAAACTCACATTGACCTTGGAGATAAGACCTTGAAAGCACAGATTCATCCCACCTTTTACGAAGACGCGCTCGTCACGTGCGTATGCGGCAACACGTTCACGACCGGTTCGACGCGCAAAGAGCTGAAGACCGAGATCTGCTCTGTCTGCCACCCGTTCTTCACCGGCACGCAGAGAATCGTTGACACGGGCGGTCAGGTCGAGCGGTTCCGCAAGCGGGCGGCGAAGTCGACTAGGAACTAGAAATGGCACCGGAGAACCCGGCGCCAATCCTGATGCCTCTCCCGGCGGACGTCGAAACGCCGGTCGCCGTCCCGACGGGTAGGGACCAGTTCTTCTACGGCGGCCAGGCCGTCATCGAAGGGGTGATGATGCGCGGCAAGCGCCACTACGCGGTGGCGGTGCGCCTGCCCAAGACCAACGAGATCGTCGTCGACCGCGGCGAGCTCAAGGCGGCGATCTACGTGAACCCGATGTGGAAGCTGCCGATCCTGCGCGGCCTCGCGCTCATCGGCGAGCAGCTGCACCTGGGCATGAAGACCCTCATGTGGTCGGCAAACATGAACGCCGGCGGCAACGAGGTTGTCATCGGCAAGAAGGAAATCACCGGCTCCATCGCCTTCGCGGCCATCTTCGGCCTGGGCCTGTTCTTCGGTTTGCCTCTGCTCCTCGCGGGCCTGGCCGTGCATCGGAGCGGCAGCTTCCTCTTCGTCTTGGTCGAGGGCGTGATCCGCGTGGGGCTCGTACTCGCCTACCTGTCGGCGATCGCGTTGCTGCCCGACGTGCGGCGCGTCTTCCAGTACCACGGCGCCGAGCACAAAACGATCAACGCCTTCGAATCCGGCTGGCCACTGGAGGTCGCCTCGGTTCGCCGCGCCAGCTTGTTGCACCCGCGCTGTGGTACCGGGTTCCTGGTCGTGGTTCTGGTCATCAGCGTGCTGGTGTTCAGCGTGGTCGCGGTGTTTCACCCCAACTGGTTCTGGCTGATCGCCAGCCGTGTGATCGGCATCCCGCTGATCGCCGGCCTTGCGTTCGAGCTCATCAGGTTCATGGCGCGGAACCGGCACAATCCGGTAGTGCGCATCATGCTGCTGCCGGTCCTCGGCACCCAGAAGTTCACAACCCGCGAACCTACCGACGACATGCTCGAGGTGGCCATCACCGCTTTCAACAGCGCCCGGCAGGGCGAGGAGGAGACGGCCGGAGCCGCAGCTTGATCGACCGGTTGGAGGCCATTGCCCGCCGGTATCACGAGATCGAGTCGGAGATGGGCCGGCCCGAGGTTGCCAGCGACCACGCACAGCTGACCAAGCTGGCGCGCGAGCAGCGCACCTTGCGAGAGACGGTCGACAAGTACGAGGCCTACAAGCGCGCTCGCCACGAGCTCGAGTCCGCGCGCGAGTTGCTCAAGCACGAGAAGGACCCGGCCGGGCGCGCGCAGGGCGCAGATTTGGAGATGCAGGAGTACCTCCGCGCGGAGGAGCGGCGTGCCGCCGGCGAGGTCGGCGAGCTCGACGAGCAGCTCAAAGTCCTGCTCCTGCCCAAGGATCCGAACGACGATCGGGACGTCATCGTCGAGATACAGGGCGCCGAAGGTGGGGAGGAGGCGGCGCTTTTCGCTGCTGACCTGTTCCGAATGTACTCGAAGTGGGCGGAGCGCAAGGGCTGGAAGGTCGAGGTGGTCGATGTGTCGCACAGCGAGAAGGGCGGATACGACAAGATCGTGTTCGAGGTGCACGGCCACGGCGCCTACTCCCAGCTCAAGTACGAGGGTGGTGTCCATCGGGTGCAGCGGGTGCCGAAGACCGAGGCGCAGGGCCGAATCCACACATCCGCCGCCACTGTTTCTGTGATGCCCGAGGCGGACCCCGTCGAGGTTGAGCTGAAACCGGAAGATCTGGAGATCAAGACATCGACCTCGCAGGGGCCGGGCGGTCAGAGTGTAAACACCACCTATTCGGCCATCCGGATCACGCACAAGCCGAGTGGGCTGATGGTCAGCATCCAGGACGAGAAGTCGCAGCTCCAGAACAAGGAGAAGGCGATGCGCGTGTTGCGAGCCAGGCTTTACGACATCAAGCTGGCCGAGCAGCAGGCGACGCTCGGCGCGCAGCGCCGCACCATGATCGGTGGCGGAAACAGGTCGGAAAAGATTCGCACCTACAACTTCAAGGCGAACCGGGTGACCGACCATCGCATCAACCTTGACCTGCACAGGCTGGACCAGCTGATGGCAGGGGACCTGGACGAGCTGGTCGAAGCTCTGATCAACGCCGACCGGGCAGCAGGTCTCAACGGCAGCTGACGTTTGACTGTTCTCGAGGTTATCAAGCTGGCCTCGGAGCACCTCAGCAAGCACGGGTCGGATTCAGCGCGGCTCGATGCTGAGGTGATGCTCGCGGGCGCGCTCGGGTTGCGGCGCCTCGACCTTTACGTGCAATTCGACCGAGCGCTGTCCGAAGGTGAGCTCGGCGTGTTTCGGGCGCAGGTCGCGCGGCGCGCGCATGGCGAGCCGGTCGCTTACGTGGTCGGCCACAAAGAGTTCATGGCGCTCGACTTCGAGGTGACGCCGGCCGTCCTCGTGCCCAACCCCGACACAGAGCTGCTCGTCCAGCTCGCGGTGGCGCGGTCGCGCGAGGCAGGCCGGCCGTTGCGGGTCGCCGACGTGGGCACCGGCAGCGGGTGCATCGCCATCGCTGTAGCCCATTACTCGCCCGACACCGAGGTTTGGGCCAGTGACATCAGCAGGGAAGCCCTTGAGGTGGCAGCACGGAATGTGGCGAAGAACTCACTTGAGCCGCGGGTACAGCTGAGCTGCGGAGACCTGCTGGAGCCGCTGCCAGGAAGCTTCGATCTCGTGTGCGCCAACCTTCCCTACCTGGCGGCCGAGGTTCCTCTACCGGCTGCGGTCATGGCGCAGCCCAGCGTCGCGCTGTATGCGGGCGAGGGAGGTGCTGCCCTGGTCATCAGGCTTCTCGAGACGGCGCCGGCGAGGCTCAATCCAGGCGGTCGCCTTCTCCTCGAGTTGGACCCGTCGATCGTTTTGGCAGCGCTCGAGGCGGCGGATCGCAACTTCGCCGGCCACCGTGTGCACCAGGACCTGGCCGGCCATGAGCGGGTGCTGGAAGCGTGGTCCTGAAGCCGACACGGCCAGGCCTGACGCGTGCCGCACAGCTCATCCGGAGTGGGGGCGTCGTCGCATTTCCCACCGACACTGTCTATGGCCTCGGCGCCGCGGCGGATGACGAGATCGCGACCAAACGCGTATATCGGATCAAGGGCCGGCCCGTGGGAATGCCGCTGATTCTGATGGTCGCGGCGGAGTCCCAGCTCGAGGGCTGGGTGCATGTCGACTCGCGCGCTGAGGCGATCATCCGGCGTTGGTGGCCGGGTCCGCTCACTCTGATCCTTCACGCGATCGGTGGCGGCACCCTTGGCGTGCGCATCCCCAGGCACAAGGTCGCCCTCGACCTGCTCCGCGCGGCCGGACCGCTGCTGACCACCAGCGCGAACCTGCATGGTAAGGAGCCGGCGATGACGGCCGAGGAAGCGGGAGCCCTGCCCGGCCTCGCGGCGGTGCTCGATGGTGGCAGAGCCCCGGGCGGAACAGCTTCGACGGTGCTCGACCTGACTGGGCCCGAGGCCCATGTCCTTCGTGAGGGCGCGATCTCGACTCCCGAGCTGCTGGGCCCTCCGCCCGCCCACGCGGGCTGACGCAGGTAGCATTCAGCACATGGTTGCCCCCATAACGACGATGTCATTTCGGGCCCTGGACAAGGTCGATCCGGACATCGCCAACCTCATCCGCAAGGAGTACAAACGCCAGTCCGAGACGCTCGAGCTGATCGCCTCCGAGAACCTGACCAGCCCCGCGATCCTCGAGGCGCTGGGCACCCTGCTGACCAACAAGTACGCCGAGGGATACCCCGGCCGCCGCTATTACGGCGGCACCGGCGAGGTGATCGACAAGATCGAGACGCTGGCCGTCGAGCGTGCGAAGGAGCTTTTCGGGGCTGAGTATGTGAACGTACAGCCGCACGCGGGATCCCAGGCCAACGCTGCGGTCTACATGGCGGTCTGCCAGCCTGGCGACAGGGTGATGGGCATGGACCTGTCTGCGGGCGGGCATCTTACCCACGGAAGTCCCGCCAACTTCAGCGGCAAGCTCTACGAGATCCACTCCTATGGGGTAAATCGCGAGACCGAGCTGATCGATTACGACGCGATGGAGAAGCTGGCCGAGCAGGTGCGGCCGAAGATGATCATCGGTGGTTTCTCGGCCTACTCCCGTGTCGTCGATTGGGCCCGCATGCGCCAGATCGCCGATGCCGTCGGCGCTACGTTCATCGTCGACATGGCGCATGTCGCGGGCCTGGTGGCCGGCGGACAGTACCCGTCCCCGATTCCTCACGCCGGCATCGTCACGACAACGACGCAGAAGACGCTGCGCGGCGCGTGGGGTGCGATCATCCTGTGCCGCAACGAGCATCAGAAGGCGATCGACTCGGCGGTCTTTCCGGGCATCCAGGGCGGCCCGCTCATGCACGCCATCGCGGCGAAAGCGGTGTGCTTCGGCGAGGCCCTCAAGCCGGAGTTCAAGGTTTACGCGCGCCAGGTGGTGCTGAACGCCAGGGCGATGGCGAAGCGCCTGATGGAGCGCAACCTGCGGCTCGTGAGCGGCGGCACCGACAACCACCTGATGCTGGTCGACCTGCGCGCGCACAGGAGGACCGGGAAGCAGGTGCAGGACGTTGCGGACACGGTGGGCATCACGTTGAACCGCAACTCGATTCCTTTCGACGAGGCCTCGAAGTTCAATCCGAGCGGCGTTCGAGTCGGCACCCCGCTGGTGACGACCCGAGGCATGAGCGAGGCCGAGATGGTGGAGATTGCCGATTGCATCGCGGATCTCGTCGAGGGGATCGACGACCGCGCGGTTCTGGATTCCGTGCACGAGCGAGCGCTCGACCTCTGCCGAAGGTTCCCGCTTCCATACGCCTTCGACTGAGCTGCGCATGCACGATTCCGCGCTTCTGCCGCCAAACGGGCCAATCGCGGCTTCCGGAAATGCGCCATTGGGCCGAGACGTGCGGAATGGCTTCTAGATGAGCGACTTCTTCGGCGGCGACGCATTGCACAACCTGCAGGAGCGGCTGGGCCCAGGATTGATGCCGCTGATCGTGGCCTTCGCCGTTTGCGCACTCGCCGTGCCTTTGATGATCTGGCTGTCGCGACGGACCGGGATGATCGCCCAGCCGGGCGGCCGCCACGACCATCCAAAGCCGACGCCATTGCTAGGTGGCATCGCTATGTACCTGGGCTTCGCCGCGGCCCTGATCCTGTTTCTGCCTCATTACAAGGATACGCTTGGCGTGCTTGTAGTCTCAGGGCTCGCCGCGCTTCTGCTGCTGGCCGACGATCGGTGGCATGTGCGAGCCGCGATCAAGATCAGCCTGCAGCTGGTCGTCGCGGTCGTCGCGATCGTGATCTTCGGCTTCAAAATCGCCTACTTTGGGCTGCCCGGCGAGCAACTCGTTCAGCTGGGATGGCTGGCCATTCCGATCACCCTTTTCTGGCTGCTCGGCATGCAGAACACAGTCAACCTGCTGGACGGGGTCGACGGTCTTGCCGCCGGCGTGGTCCTCATCGTGGCGGTGACCCTGCTGCTGGCCGCCGCCGGCCTCCGGCAGGTCGCCTACGTGCAACTGGCGGCTGCGCTGGCCGGAACTTGCGCCGGCTTTCTGATCTTCAACTTCCATCCGGCTCGCATCTTCATGGGCGACTCGGGTGCTCACTTCCTCGGGGCGGCGCTGGCCCTCGTCTCGATCGTTGGCGTGGCCAAAGTCGCCGTTGCTTTCGCGCTGGTCGTCCCTGTCCTTGCGTTGGCGCTGCCGATCGCCGACACGGCTTGGGCGATCATGCGCCGCCGCCGCCAAGGCACCTCGGTGGCCATGCCCGACTTGAGCCACCTTCACCATCGCCTGCAGAGGTTTGGCCTCGACCCTCGCCAGACGTGCTACGTGTTCTACGCGGCGAGCGCTCTGTTTGGCGCTGTCGGCCTGACGCTGTTTGGGCACGGGCGCATCCTGGTGGTCGTGCTCGCGACTTCCGCGGTGCTCGCCTCAACCGTCGCGGCGGACCTCCTGCAGAAGACGGGATGGCGGGTGCAGGTGCCTTACCTCCGCACCTTGCTCCGTTAGAATTCGCCCGGGCATGCCGCCCCCCACGACTCCAGCAACCGGGGCTGACCTGGCCGGAATCGGGTTGTATCTGGCGGGCGCGGTCCTGCTGCCACTCATCGGGGGTGTCTTGCTCGACAGCGCTTTGCACACGGCGCCCGTGTTCGTTCTGATTGGATTGTTTGTGGGCCTGGTCGCAGGCGGAATCGCCATCTGGTTGAAGGTGAGGGAGCTGTCTAAGTGAGGGTGGGTTTGATGCTTCGGGAGACGGTGATCGCCTCGGCGATCCTCGCCCTGATCGCGACCACAATTGCCGGAATCCTCGGCCACACCAGCATCGGCCTCGGCCTTGGCGCCGGCCTCCTCCTCGGGTCCGCCAACGTCTATGCGATCGACGCGCTCCTCGGGCATGCCGCGCCGTTTCTGGCGGGGAGCATGCTTCGACTGGTAACCCTCAGCGTGTTGGGGCTGCTGGTGGCTGTGCTGTTTGGGATCTCCGCTTGGCCGGTGATGATCGGGATTGGGGTCGCCCAGCTCGTGATGGTTGGCGCAGGGGTGCGGCAGGGGCTGCGGGCATGATCTTCACTGAAGCCGCTCCTGGCACACATCCGACTCTCGACCTTGGCTGCGGGACGCTCTGCACCATCAATTACGACAGCGTCATCTCGTCTTTTATCGCAGTTGTCGCGACCATCGCGATCGCATTCTGGGTTCGTTCCAAGCTGCAGGAAGGACGGCCCGGAAAGGTCCAGGCGATATTCGAATGGGGCTATGACCAGCTGCGCGGACTGGTTAAGAGCAATGTCTCGGACGATGCGCTGTTCATCATCCCGTTGGCGCTGACCCTCTTCCTTTACATACTGATCGCCAACTGGATCGAGATCTTTCCGCTCGCAATAATCCCGGTCCTGCACGGAGCCAACGCGGATCTCAACCAGACCCTGGCGATGGGCCTGATCGTGATCATCGTTGTGCAGTGGTACAGCATCCGCGTGCTGGGGTTCAGCGGCTACTTGAGGCGCTTCACGAAGCCGTTCGAGCTGCCGGTGGCAGCCCGGATCGTTTTCATTCCGCTGAACATTCTCGAAGAGGCCGTTAAGCCCGTCACTCTTGCCTTGCGACTCTTCGGCAACATCTTCGCGGGCGCTGTCATGATCGGCCTGATCGCGAGCTTCGCCGGACTTCAGCTCCCATTCGTCGGTACAGTCGGCGGAACCATCATCGGCTCGATCCTGCTCATCATCTGGAAGGCGTTCGACGTCATCTTCATCGGTTTCATCCAGGCGTTCATATTCATGCTGCTGACCGTCATTTACTTTGGCGCGGCCCGAGAGGGTCTCGAACACGAACATCATTAGGAGGAACTCATGACAGACCACGGAATCGAGCTCGCTGGAGCATTAGTCGCATTCGGACTGGCGCTGGGGTTGGGCGCCATCGGGGCAGCCGTCGGTGACGGCCTTGCCGGCAACGCCTTCATCAGCGGCGTCGCACGTCAGCCGGAAGCCCAGGGAAGGATGATCCCCTGGCTCTTCACGATCGTCGGCCTCGTCGAGGCCATGTACTTCATCAACCTGGCCTTCGGCTTCGTCTTCCTCTCCAGGGTCGGTTAGGCACTGGCGGAGATCGACTGATGGTGTTTCTCGCGGGCATTGCGGGTGTCATCGATATCAATGGCACCGTGATCGTCGAGCTGATCACGTTCCTCGTGATGATGGCGATCCTAGCGCGCTACGTTTACCCAGAGGTCGTTCGTATCGCTGAGGCGCGGCAACGCGCGATCGCAGAGCAGCTCACCGAGGCTGAGAAGGCTCGAGGCGAAGCCGAAGCTCAGCTCAAGGAGGCGGAGGCGAAGCTCACCGAGGCGCGCAAAACGGCGCAGTCGGTGATCGAGGCCGCCACCAAGTCCGGAGATCAGCTGCGGCAGGAGCTCAAACAGAAGGCTGAGGACGAGGCCAAGCGCCTCACGGCGGCGGCACGCAAGGAGATTGAGGCTGAGCGCGAAAGGGCGATCCAGTCCGTTCGCAACGAGGTTGCCGGTCTCGTCGTGTCGGCGACTGAGAAGGTCATCGGCGAGACGCTGGACGCCGGAAAGCACAAGCAGCTCATCGAGCGAGCGATAGCCGAGGTGGCGAGTGGCGACGGCAGCCGCTAAGCGGTACGCACGCGCAGTGTTCGAGCTGGCCACCGAGGAGGGCAAGGTCGAGGAGTGGACCCGGCGATTGGCGGCGGTTCGTGACCTGCTGTCCGACCCCTCCGTAGCGGCCGTGCTCACCAACCCGACCATTCCTGTGGACCGCCGCATGGAGCTCATCTCCAGCGCACCGCACGAGCTGGATCCCGGGGCTACGAACCTCGCGCGGCTCCTTATCGAATCGAACCGCGTGAAGCAGATCGCTGGCGTCGCCGAGGAGTTCGAGGTCCTTGCTGATGCCGCCGCTGGGCGCGTCCGCGCCACAGTCACGACAGCTGTCGAGCTTGACCAGGCCGAGCGTGAAAAGGTTGCGCATCAGCTTTCCGAGCGGTTGGGCAAAGAAGTCCGGATGACCGTCGTGGTCGACAAGGGAATCCTGGGGGGCCTCAAGCTCCAGTACGGCGACCACCTGATCGACGCGAGCGTCGCCACCAAATTGCAGCAGCTGCGCCGCCGCCTGGCGGACCAGTCCTGAAGGGAGTCAAGTCAATTGGGTATCAGCACAAAAGAGATCTCCGAGGTCATCAAGGAACGCCTGAAGGATTTTGATGCCAGCCTCGTCGCGACCGATGTCGGGCGGATCGTGGCGACGAGCGACGGCATCGCGCAGATTTACGGCCTCCAGAATGCGATGGCCGGCGAGCTGCTTGAGTTTCCTCACGAGACGTACGGCCTTGCGTTGAACCTCGAGGAGGACCAGGTCCGTGCTGTCATCCTTGGCGACTACGGCCACCTCCACGAAGGCGACGAGGTCCGCACCACGGGCCGCCTGCTCGAGGTGCCGGTTGGCGAGGAGCTCATCGGACGCGTTGTGAATCCCCTGGGCCTGCCGCTCGACGGAAAGGGTCCGATCAAGACCACCAAGACGATGCCGATCGAGAGGATCGCCCCCGGTGTCATCACCCGCAAGCGCGTGGACAGCCCGGTGCAGACAGGCATCAAAGCGATCGACGCCATGATCCCCATCGGCCGCGGCCAGCGCGAGCTGATCATCGGCGACCGGTTCACCGGTAAGACCACCGTCCTGCTGGACACGATCATCAACCAGAAGGGAAAGGACCTCATCTGCGTGTACGTGGCGATCGGGCAGAACGCAGCCTCGATCGCGCGCGCCACCGCGACGCTCGAGGAAAACGGCGCGATGGAGTACACGATCATCGTCGCCGCCACCGCGTCCGACGCCGCATCCCTCAACTTCATCGCCCCGTATGCCGGTTGCGCGATGGGGGAGTACTTCATGGAACAGGGTAAGGAAGCCCTCTGCTGCTACGACGACCTCACCAAGCAGGCTTGGGCGTATCGCGAGCTCTCCCTCAACCTGCGCCGCCCGCCAGGGCGCGAGGCGTATCCCGGCGACGTGTTCTATCTCCACTCGAGGCTGCTCGAGCGGGCTGCGAAGATGAGCCCGGCCAACGGCGGGGGCTCGCTGACCGCGCTGCCCGTGATCGAGACGCAGGCGAACGACGTCTCGGCCTTCATCCCCACGAACGTGATCTCCATTACCGACGGCCAGATCTACCTGCAGTCGGACCTGTTCAACGCCGGACAGCGGCCGGCCCTGAACGTCGGCATCAGCGTTTCGCGTGTCGGTGGTGATGCACAGACCAAGGCGATGCGGCAGGTCGCGGGCCAGCTGCGACTCGACCTTGCGCAGTACCGCGAGCTGGCGGCCTTCGCCCAGTTCGCTTCCGACCTCGACAGCCAGACGCGCAGCCAGCTGGAGCGAGGCGCGCGCCTCACCGAGCTGCTCAAACAGGACAAGTACCAGCCCGTGCCCCTGCCGGAGCAGGTGGCTGTGATCTACGCCGGCACGCAGGGTTTCCTGGACAAGGTGCCGGTGGCACGCGTGCGCGAGTGGGAGGCGGGCTTCGTTCGCTTCCTCAGGAGCGAACAGAAAGAGCTGCTCGTGGCGATCGAGACCCAGAAGGCGCTTGACGACAAGCTGTTTGACCAGCTCAAAGCTGCGATCTCAAGCTTCAACCACCAGTTCGGGGTCGAAGAGGCGAAGGCTGCCCCAGGCGCCGGCGGGAAGGCTGCGGACACCGCCAAGCCGGGCGACAAAGCTCCACCGAAGGCGGAGGTGACAGCCGCCAAGACGGTAGCGCCGGCAGCGGCTCCCGCTGCCCAACCAGGGCCGAAGGCACCAGCTCCAGCCGCCCAGGTGGAAGCGCCGGCAGCGGCGCCGGCCAAGGCCGAGGCGGTGCAGGAGGAAGCCGACTCTGATGCGCGCGACAGGCCCTCTCAGCTGAATCAGATTCGAGCCGCACTGGCCGACACCGAGAGCCCTCCGAAACCCAAGCGGCCCAGAAAGCCAAAGGCGAATTAAGCTTTGCCGGCCTTTAGGGACATCGTCCGGCGGATCGACTCGATCAAGAACACGCAGA
>JBDUAO010000039.1:0-19484 GCA_040004595.1 Candidatus Dormiibacterota bacterium
TGACGACGTCTGCGCCCTCCTGGGCCAGCTGCTCAGCGACCGCTCGACCGATGCCCTTGCTGGCCCCGGTCACGAAAGCCACCTTGTCCATCAGTTGAAGATCCATTGCGCTATGCCTCAAACACCTGCACGCGCAGCGGCGTGCAGTTGAACGCGTTGCACGGAACCATCACGTCAAGCGGGCAGTTCGAAAGCCCGACGAGGACATTCATCTCCGCCCGCATCTCGACGTAGTCTCCAGGCTCGTTCACAGGCTCCTTGATCCACCAGCGGTGGTTGGCACAGTCATGGACGAAGTTCATGTTCAGGTCGAAGGTGTCGGGCAAATCCTCAGACGCGATTCCGTACGGCGCGACGGCGGCCGCGATCTGCTCCTGGCATCCGTCACGCGGGCCGAAGCCGTTCGACTCGTACAGATAGCGGTTGCACATGCGGTGGTGCGTGTCGTGCACTCCCTTGATCTTCGCCGTCTCCTGGGTGATCGTCATCATCGGCCGGCACAGCGTCGACATGAGCGTGTCGCCTTCAGTGAGGTGGTCGCGCGGAATGTAGTCCCCAGCCATCTTCATCGGATAGCGCGTCCGCGAATAGGAAGTCGATAGTTTTTCGCGAAGGTTCTCCAGGTTGAACAGCGCGACATCACACACCTGCTTGCCTTCGATATCGATGATGCGGATCCGCTGACCCTTTTTCATCTCGACGGCCCTTCCTGTCTTGGGCGGCATCACGACATCGAGGACGACCGCGCTGTTGACGGAGTCCATCTCAGCTCTCCCACTCATCCAGTTCCGCCCGATCTGTTCGCGACATGTGTCTCTGCCGTCCGGCCGAGGAAGACCTCGCCGATGTCGGCGCGTGCCAGCAGGTCGGACGCTCCCGACGACACTTTCATGACTCCTCCCGCCATCACGTACCCCCAGTTGGAGATGGCGAGCGCGGCCAGCGCCTTCTGCTCCACGATCAGAATCGCCGTGCCGCCCTTTCCCAACCGCTGGACGTGCTCTTCCAGCAACATCCTGGAGAGCTCGGCGCTGAGGTTGGAGGTGGGCTCGTCGAGCACCAGCATCTTGGGCTCGAGCATCAACACCCTCGCCATCGCCAGCATCTTTCGTTCTCCACCACTGAGCTTGCTGGCCGTTCGCTTGAGCATCTTCTTCAAGGCCGGGAAGATGTCCAGCACCCTCTCGATGTGCGCGGACAACTCCGCCCTGCTCAGAAGGTAGCCGCCCATCGCAAGGTTCTCGACGACGGAGAGCGTCTCGAAAACGTCATTCACCTGAGGCACATAACCAAGGCCGCGCTTGGCGAGGTTGTTGGCAGGCATGTTGGTCACGTCCTCATCACCCAGCCGCACGCTGCCGCTCATCGCCGGGATCATGCCCACGACAGCCTTGAGAAACGTGCTCTTTCCCGCGCCGTTCGGTCCGACGATGGTCACGATCTCGCCCAGCCCCACGCTGGCAGAGGCGCCGCTGACGATTGGCGCGCCGCCATAGCCTGCGGTCAGGTCATCGACCAGCAGATGCGGGATCGGCCGGCCGCTTTCGCTAGCCGACGAGGTAGGCATCGAGCACCTCCCGCCGCGTGGTGACGTCGCTCATCGAACCCTCTGCGAGGACCTTGCCCTGCGCCATCACGACCACCGGATCGCACAGCCGCTCCACGACCGCCAGCTCGTGCTCGACCATGATCATCGACAGCCCGTCATCGCGCAGGTTGATGAGGTAGGTCTCGATCTCGAGAGCCAGCGTCGGGTTGACGCCGGCGAAGGGCTCGTCGAGAAGCAACAGCTTTGGCCTGGATATCAGCCCACGCATGATTTCCAGGAGCCGCTTCTGACCGCCGCTGAGGTTGCCGGCCAGCTCGTTCTCCTTCGGCGCCATGCCGAATCTATCGAGCACGCCGCGAGCTTCGTCCACGAGCGCATCCTCGCTACTTCCCCAATACATGCGACCAAGCTCCGCGCCGAAGAGCGATTCGCCTTTCTGAGCCGGGCCCGCAACCAGCAGGTTCTCCAGGACCGTGAGCTTCGCGAACTCGGCGGACATCTGGAAGGTGCGGATGATGCCCCGCCTGGCGATCCTGTGCGGAGATAGCCCGGTGACCTCCTCCCCCTCAAAGGTGACGGTCCCGCCGCTGGGCTTGATCTGCCCGCCGATGATGCCGATCAGCGTGGACTTGCCTGCGCCGTTGGGACCGATGAGGCCGGTGATGCGTCCGCGGCCCGCATAGAACGACGCTCCGTCCACTGCTCGCAGCCCGCCGAAGTCACGCTGCACGTCCCGAACGGCGAGGATCGGCTGCGGTTCGGCGGCCATCTACTCTGAAGGCCTTGATACAGCTTCGGCCCTGGGCCTGAAGCGGCCGGGCCGCTCAGGAAACAGGCCGCTCGGCCGGAACCAAAGGAACAGGAGGATCAGCAACCCAACGCAGACCCACTGCATGGCCTCGATGAACCCCTGGTAGAAAATCTGAGGCAGAAAGCGAGTCGCCTCGAGGAACCCCACCGGTACGAGGAGCGCTCCGACCATGGCTCCCCAGTTGTTGGCGGTGCCGCCAACCAGGATCGCGGCGAAGAAGACGAATGTCTCGGGATACAGCCACGATCCGGGCGACCATGCCTGGATGAACTCGACGAACACCGCGCCGCAGACACCTGCGATGACGCCGCCGACCACGAAGATCATCAGGCGCAGCCCGGTGATGCTCTTGCCCAGGGCGGCGCCCGCGCGATCGTTGTCGCGCATCGCGCGCAACGTTCGTCCGAGCGGCGAGTTGGTAATACGCTGGACGAAAAGAAAGGTGAGGACGGCCAGCAAGCCTGCCCAACCCGCGTAGACCCATTGGTAGTCAACGGGGGATAGACCAAGCTGGTCGAACAGCGGCCACGGTATCGTCGCGAGACCTGCCGGCCCGTTGACCAGGCCGGTGGCGTTGGAGGCGACCAGGGTGGCGATCAGCGAAAGGACGAGCATGACCATCGCCTGGTAGTCGCTGCGCAGCCGTCTCAGGCTGATCACGCCAACCAGCAGCGAGAGTATTCCCGAAGCGGCACCGGCCGCGATGATCGGCAGAGGAAAAGGCAGGTTGGCGCCGAACAGGTAGTGCTGGAAGTTGTCGGGGTGGTCCGGTCCGAGCGAAAGGACAGCGGCCGTGTAAGCGCCGACACCGACGAATGCGATGTAAGCGAAGTTGATGATGCCGGCGACGCCGAACTGGAGATTGAGCCCGAGCACGCCGATGATGTCGATGAAGAGATAGATGAGCAGCGTCGAGATGTAGAACTGCATCGCGTTGCTCAAGCGGCGACCTCCTTGGCCGCAGCGACCTCGGAAAGGATTCCCTGTGGCCTGACGAGCAGGACCACGATGAGGATCCCGAACGCGACAACGTCCTTATAAGAGGGGTTGATCACCGACGCGGCAATCTCGCTGGCGAGGCCGATCGTGATCGCACCAAGCATTGCGCCGTACGGCTGGCCGATCCCGCCGAGCACGGCGGCGGCGATGATGGGCACCAGGAAGGTCGCTCCCGTCCCCTCGCTGAAGGTCGCGGTGTTCAACACGACTGCGACGCCGGCGATGCCACACAAGGCTCCCGACACCAGCCAGGCGGCGTCGATAACACGGTCGGTGGCGACCCCGCAACTTCGCGCCAGCCCAGGGTTGGTGGCTGTCGCCCGCATCGCCTTGCCGAGCTTGGTCCGCGTCGAGAGCAGGTGCACGGCGAGCATCGCGAGAGCGGCGATGCCGATGATCGCCAGCTGGCTCGCAGTGAACACCATCGAGCCGAACGTGTACGAAGGGCCCTGGGAGGCGTGGTAGCTGAAGAACGTCGGCCGGAAGATCGCGAGCAGCACGTTCTGGATGATCAGGCTCATGGCGATCGTGACGATGATCATTCCGAACAGCTTCGTGCCTCTGCGCACGAACTGGAAATAGACGAGGCGGTTCAAGAGAAAAGAGAAGACCGCGCCGAAGAGCGACGCGATGACAAGACAGATCCAGATGTTCACACCGGCCTGGTTCGCGACGTAAGCCGCGAACGCGCACGCCGTCATGATGTCGCCGTACGCCAGGTTCAGGATGTTGGTGACGCTGAACTGCAGTGTGAATCCGACGGCCGCGATGGCGAGTATTGACGCGGTGATGAGTCCAAAACCAATTGCGGGAATGAGCTGACTCACCGCCGAAACCGAAGAGACTCAGGAGCCGATGCGGTGAGCGTCAGTCTAGGTCTTGTACTTGGCGATGTCAGCGGCACTTACCGTGTCGACCTGGGGGAAGTCTCCAGCGGCCGTGTAACCGACCATCTCGAAGGCCCCCGACGAGTTGTGATATGCGTCCATGCTGATCGGTCCGCCGGCGCCGACGTAATGGATCGTCTTGCCCGCCCCAAGCGCGTCTTTGCCCTCCTGATAGGAGTGCACCTCGACGGCGCCCGGCGTATCAGCCACGACCTTCGAGATGAATTTGTTATAGAAGGCCGGGTCGGGGGTGTTCGCCATGATCATCGCGAGGGCCATGATCACGATCGCGTCAAAGTCCGTCTCCGTGTAAGGGTCCTGGCTCCACTGGTCGGGTTGCGGCACGTCCGCGCCTGACGCGAGCAAGGCTTTGTTGTAAACGTCCCACGACGGGCCCTGCGACGGGGCGAACGGTTGCGCCGCGGCAAAATAGTGCGCCAGGTTGGCTTTGCCGATGGCGCCGCCGACAGCCTTGATCCATGGTGGTTGCACCGTCGGCTGAGTTCCGATCACCGGGATCATGCCGTGCAGCTGTTGGAGCTGGCTGAGGTAGGCCGCGTTGGTCTGTGGGCTGGCCTCGGTGAAGATGACATCGGGATTCGCGCCGATCAACGTCTGCACCTCGCTTCTGTATGAGCCTTTGTCGAGGGCGATCGACTGGTTCAGGACAATCTTGCCGCCCAGCTTGTTGAAGGCGGCAAGCAGGTTAGGGACGTTGCCCTGGGAGCTGAGGTCGTTGCCGAAGACGGCCGCGCCCTTACGGAAGCCCTTGCGGTAGGCGTAAATCGCCATCGCAATGCCGGCCGCATCGTCGGCCGGGGTCAGCCGCCAGAAGTAGTCATATGTGCTTTTGTCGAATGCGGCCTGTCCCGTGTCGCCGAACATCGGTATCTGCGCGCGGTTGATGATCGGAACCGTCGCCAGCGCCTCGTCCGAGCTCGGCCCATTCATCCCAACGAGGTTCTGGGTCGTCGCAATCATTTTTTGAGCGGCCGGCACCGCGTCCGCGGGGTCGCCTCGCGTATCGACTGTGATGCACTGGACCTGGTGACCCAACACCCCGCCCGCCTGGTTGATGAGATGTGCCGCGGGAATGCAGCCCGCCGCCATTTCGGGGCCGAAGCTGGCATCTGGACCGGTGAACGGGTTGAAGCTGGCGAACGTGAGAGTGCCGGTGTAGGTCTTCGGCGTTGCACTTGGGGCGTTGGACCCGCACGCCGCCAGCGTCACCAACGCTGCGACCGCTAGTGAGATGCGCGCGCCCGACTTCGCCCGTCGATCATTCATCCAGATCCCTCGCTGAGAACACGGTGATTTGTCCGACAATTACTCGGTTGCGACTATATAGTCGCCCGGAAGGCGTGTCAAGGAAGGTTTATCCGACGTCAATAGAGGAGTTTGCCCAGGATGGCCGCACTGCGCCGCATCAGGCTTTCCGATCAGCTGCCTGAGCCCATCAGCCACTACGCCGATGCCGTGGTCGCCGACGGCTGGATCTGGATCTCGGGCACATTGCCGCTCGACGCGTCGGGCGCGGTGGTCGGCGGATCCGACGTCGTCGCGCAAGCCGAACGGGTGCACGAGATCATCCAGGCGCTGCTCGAGAAGGCCGGGGCGGGATTCGAGGATGTCGTAAAGGTCACCGTGTACCTGCTGAGGATCGAGGACCGAGCCGCCGTCAATACCGTGCGCCGCCGATTCTTTGGAGAGAGCAGGCCGGCCAGCACGCTGGTCGAGGTTTCGGCGTTTGTCGTCCCGGGAGCCTTCCTGGAGATTGATGTCGTCGCCCGGCAGCCGCAGCGCTAGGAGGCAAACCTATGCGACCGGAAGCCACCAAAAAAGGGAGCTGTGAAGCATGAAGCTAGTCGATCTGACCCACGTTTTCTCGATCCACACGCCTGGCTGGGTGGGCTATCCGTCGCCGAAGCTGAGCTACATCCAGCGTCACGCGACCAACGGCATCGTTTCGCAATACCTGGAAACGCCGCTACACGTGGGAACGCATTTCGACAGCGAGATGCACATCGTTTCCGGAGGCAAGGACATGGCTTCGGTGCCGCTGACCACCCTGTGCCGCGAAGGAGTGATCGTCGACCTCTCGGACGAGATGGATGATTGGTCCGTCATCAAGCCGAAACAGATCACGGATCGGATGGAGGTGAAGAAGGGCGACATTGTGATTTTCCATACAGGCTGGCACCGTTTCTACAACGGGCGCCCCGAAGAGGACGAAGAGCGCTACTTCCTTCGCCACCCAGGCGGGGACCGCTCGCTCGCGGAATGGATCGTGGAGATGCAGCTGGCATGGATCGCCGTCGACTGCGGCTCGGGCGACCACCCCATGAACACCAGCATCAGGACCAAACGTCCAGATGCGACGCGCGAGTACGAGAAGCGCATGGGCAAGAAGGTCAACGACATCTGGCCGGAAGAGGACCTGTTCGTCATGCACAGAGTCCCGTTTCGGCACGGGATCACGCATGTCGAGAATCTCGGCGGCGACGTCGAGCAAGCGTTGAACAAGCGGTGCATGATCGGGGCGTTCCCCATCCCGATTGAAGGCGGCGAAGCTTCGCCTTGCCGGATCGTCGCGTTTCTCGAGGAATGAAGTGATATTCGGACTTGCCTTCCTGGGCGACGACGAATCCCGGAGTGTGCTGGCGTGGGCCCGGGATCTCGAACGGCACGAGCACCTGAGCCGCCTGTGGGTCGCTGACGAGCATTTTCTGCGCGATCCCTGGGTACAGCTTGGCGCGCTGGCGGCGGTCACAACGCGGGTTTCGATCGGAATCTGCGTCACGGATCCCTACATCAGGCACCCGGCGTTGACCGCGGCCGCAGCCGCAACTCTTCAAGAGCTGAGCCAGGGCCGCGCCGTGCTTGGGCTGGGCGCTGGGTCCACAGGCTTTCCTGCGTTGGGCCTCACGCCCCGCCTGCCGGCTCGCGCCGTCACCGAATGTATCGAGCTCAGCAGGCGGCTCTGGCACGAGTCCGAACCGTTCTCGTACAGGGGTCAGCAAGTGCAGTTTGTCGACGACTGCCTCGACTTCAAGCCGCCGATTCCGATACCCATCTACGTCGCTGCACGCGGTCCGAAAATGCTGGCGGTGGCGGCCCGGCTCGCCGACACGGTCCTGATCGGGAGCTTTGTCGAGGGAGCGGGTCTCAACTACGCGCTCGACACGATTCGCAGATCCGAGGCGACGCGAAGCAGCGAGCTGCCGCCTCTGCGCAAAGCCTGTTGGATTTACCTATCGGTGAGTCCCGACGCCGACGCGGCGCGGCGAGGGGCCGCGCGCGGACTTGCACTCGCTCTCCGGAGCAGCCACAGAACGCTTATCGAGATCGGCTACGAGATCCCCGCCGAACTTCTCGACTTCGTCGAGAAGAGCAGGCACACCTGGGATGCGGACGAAGTCGAATGGGTGGTCGCCAGGCTGCCACAGGCCCTGGTTGAAGATCTGACGGTTGCGGGTGACAGCACCCAATGCATCGCCAAGCTCCGCCGGCTGCAGAGCAAAGGGATCGAAGAGGTGGCCATCCTGCCCTTCGCGCCGGCACGAGGCGACGTGCGCGAGATGGTCGAGCTTTTACTCACTGAGGTGGCGCCGGCATTAGCCGCGTGAGCTAGGTTGTCGCGGTCACCTTTTGCAGTAGCTCACCGGCCGCCACGAGGGCTTTGTGCATAGCGCGCCGCTCGTCATCTGAGACAGGCAGCAGCGGCTCACGAACCTTGGCTCGTGGAATGAGGCCCTGCATCACCAGAGCTTCCTTGGCCCGCGCGCGGTAGTTTCGAACCGGCGCGGCGAACATCGCGCGCTCGAGCGGGGCCAGGAGATCCATGATCGCCCTGGACTCAGCCAGACGACCCGAGACGGCCAGGTCCACCATCTGGGCAAGCCGGCGCGTGGGCACGGCGCCAAATCCCAGCAGGGCACCATCGGCGCCCAGCACGAACGACTCGTAAATAAAGGGGTCGTCCCCGGTGAGAATCGCAACCGGTCGGCTCGCCTGCCGGACGGCTGCGACCACCTCGATAAAGATCTGCGCGTCGAAGGAAGCGTCCTTGATAGCGACCACCGGCGCGAGACTGCACAGCCTCTCGATGATCTCTGCCGTAAAGAGCACTCCGCCGAGTGCGGGCAATAGATTGAAGACGACGAGCGGCAGGCCAACGCCATCGCCCACGGCGCTGTGATAACGGACCACCATCTCTGCGTCGATCGGTGCTCCTTGAAATGCAGGGAGGGGAAACACGAGCAACGCAGAAGCCCCTGCGGCCTTGTAGTCGCGACCGAACGTAATCGCTTGTTCGGTGAACTGAGCCGGAAGACCCGCGATCACGGGCAGACGGTCACCGATCTCGTCGACAACGATCTCGACGACGCGAACGCGCTCCTCATGGGAGAGGTGCGCAGCCTCGCCGGTGTCAACGTTTATCGCGACGCCATGAATGGTGGTAGCCGCCACGTGCTGCATGTAGCGGCGCAGCGCCGGCTCATCGATCCGGGCATCCTCGGTCATCGGCAGCACGGTGGCCGGAAACAGCCCTCTGAAATCGATCTTCACCCGGCAATTATCTCGCGGGGAGACCACGCCGCGGCTACATGGTGTGCGGCGGGTGCGCTTCCCGAAATCCGCCGCGCAGGCGGTAGACCGCATGCTCCAGAAGCCTTCGCCTCGGTGTCCGCCAGCATCGCAACGAATGGTGCGACTCGTGCATCAGGCAGAGGTTGCACGACGTGCATGCCACCGGGGCGCGGCGCCCCTCCGCAAGCTTCATAACGAGGTCCGGCTCACGGATGAATGGCCTGGCGAGCGCGATGAAATCGGCGTCCCCGCGCGACACGATCGCTTCCATCGTCGCGGGAGTCCGCATTCCGCCCACCAGGATGATGGGCTTGGAGATGCGCTGTCTGAGCATGCGGGCCGGTTCGAGAAAGTACGCCTCGGGGTGCGGCCGCGACACCAGGCGGTGCAGCAACAGGTCGCCGAAGGCCCTCCCGGGACCAACTGCCACGTACTCTTTCGCCGAGTCGCTCGGTAGACGCATTGCGTTGCAGGACACCTCGATTGCGTCAGCGCCCGCAGCGGCAAGGCGTTCGCCGCGGCGAACGCCCTCAGAGAGCTGCATGCCACCCGGCACCGCATCCTGGAGCCCGAGCTTCACCGTCACCGCCATGTTCGCCGGCACGGCGTCGCGCACGGCCTTCAAAACCTCGACGATGAACGTATCGCGAGTTTCGGTCGATCCTCCCCATTTGTCGGTTCGCTGATTCGTCAGGGGCGACGAGAACTCGCTGATCAGGTATCCATTGGCACCGTGGATGTGCACGCCGTCAAAGCCTGCCTGGACGGCTCGCGCCGCCCCCGCGGCAAAGGCTGCGACCGCCTCCTGGATTTCGGCCTCGCCGGCTGCATCGACGATGCGACCGGTGAGCGCGTTGGGGATCGGCGAGGGCGCCAGAGGCCGGTTACCCACCACGCGCGATTGGCTGCCGGCATGGGCGAGCTGCGCGAATATCTTCCCGTCGTAAAGATGAACAGCGTCGACGAGGCGTTTGAGCCCCGGCACCATGCCGTCTTCGTGGATACCGACCTGCCGCGTCGCATACCGCCCGCGCAGGTGGCAGAACATGTGGCCGCTGAGGATCAAACCGACCCGGTTTCGAGCCAGCGCCTGATATATGTCGACAAGTCTTTCAGTGACTTCGCCAGAATCTGCGGCCGCAGTCTCCGAAGTGCCTGCGCGCACTATTCGATTCGCGATTTCGATTGGGCCGATGCGACCTGGCTGGAATAGAACGTCCACGGCCATGGGCGCCGATCGTACCAATCATTTGAGCCGCACCACCTTTACACCGTTGCTGAACCGCGCCTAGAATCACGCATTCTGATGCCCGCAGTAGCCCAGCACCAGTAGAGGGAGGCAAACACTCATGAGACTGGCCAGGATCGTCGCATTGGCCTTGGCGGCAACGTTCGTCGTCGCAGCTTGCGGCGGCAGCTCCGCGACACCGGCAAGCAACAAGCTGAAAGTCGCATTCATCTGGGTCGACCCGGTCAACGGGTCGGGGTGGACCCTTCAGTGGGACCGCGCTCGCCAGGACCTCGAGAGCAAGCTCGGCGTCCAGACTGTCGCCGTCGGCCCGATCGCCGAAAGTGCGGATGTGATCCCTGTCTATGAAGACCTGATCCGCAAGGGCAACAAGATGATCTTCGCGACGGCGTTCGGCTACCAGCCGTTCACCACGCAAGAGGCGAAGAAGCACCCGGACGTGAAATTCATCGGGATAGGCCCTAACACGCAAGCGCCCCTTCCCAACGTATCGACCGTCTACGGCAACTTGTGGGAGGCCCGGTACGCCACTGGCGTTGCAGCCGGACTGATGACCAAGACCAACAAGATCGGCTTCGTCGTCGCTCACACGATCCCCTCGGTGGTGGCTGGAGTAAATGGCTTCGCACTCGGTGTTCTGTCGGTGAACCCGAAGGCGACGGTGAAGATCAGCGTCACCAATACGTGGTACGACCCGCCAAAAGAAACTGAAGCCGCCAATTCGCTAATCCAGGCCAGCGCCGACGTTACCGCCCAGCACGAGGACTCAACGGCAACATTGCTTGCATCCGCGGCGGCGAAGATCTACAGCATCGGGTCGGAGGCGGACACCCACGACATCGCGCCCGCTGCGTACCTCACCGGCACCTATTACGACTGGAGCAAGTATGCGCAGGACCAGGTCACTGCGTTGCAGAACGGCTCGTGGAAGGCCGACGATTACTCTGGCGACCTCGAGTCAGGGCTGATCGCCGTGGGCCCTCTCAACTCAGCCGTCCCGCCTGACGTTGCGGCCAAGTTCCAGCAAACGATCGCGGACCTTAAGAGCGGGAAGATCAAGGTCTTCACAGGCCCGGTCTACGACAACACCGGCAAGCTTCGGATCGCAGGCGGCACGACGTGGACCACCGCCGACATCTACACCAAGACCAACTTCTTCGTCAAAGGAGTCGACGGCAAGGTAAGCCAGTAGCAGTCAGGCCTAAATGTGGTGCTGACCGATCAAACCTCTGAGGGGACGGCGTCCGGGGAGGAGGCCGTCCCCGCCTCGTCGCTCCCGGTGCTGGAAGCCAAGGGGATCAGCAAATCGTTCGGTGACCGCGTGGCGAACGACCACGTCGATCTCACAGTTCACCAGGGCGAGATCCGCGCCCTGCTCGGCGAGAATGGCGCCGGGAAGACAACGCTCATCTCGATTCTCTGCGGTCAGTATCGGCCGGACGCCGGCCAGATAACGGTCCGAGGCCAGACTCTGTCCCTGGGCTCGCCCCGCGCCGCCCTCAAGGCCGGAATCGGCGTCGTGCACCAGGATTTCAGGCTGGTGCCGCGATTCACGGTCACCGAGAACGTCGTTCTCGGCACGAGCGCGTGGGCGCACCACAAAGCCGAGAGCGACGTCGCTGCTCGCGCCCGCGTGGCGGGCTTTCGGTTGGACCCGCGGGCGCCGGCATGGGCGCTCAGTGTCGGAGAGCTGCAGCAGCTCGCCATCCTCAAGCTTCTCTATCGCGGGCTCGACATCCTCATTCTCGACGAGCCCACCGCAGTCCTGAGCCCGCCGCAGGCCGAAGACCTGTTCATATCGATGCGCCGCCTCGCGGCCGATGGCAAATCGATCATCTTCATCACCCATCGACTCCGCGAGGTGACCGAGGTTGCGGATGAGGTGACGATCCTTCGCCATGGGCGCGTGGTCGCCGACCGGAACGTTGCCGGTCTCGACCACCACGAGATGGGCATATTGATGGTCGGCGCGCACGACGCCGATCGCGCGATCGCAGCCAGTTCCGACGCGGCCGGAGAATCGCTGCTCGAGCTGGACTCCATAAGCGTCGAGGGACGCGGCGTGAAGGCACTCGACGGCGTCGATCTCGTGGTGCGCCGAAAAGAGATAGTCGGCATCGCCGGCATCAGTGGAAACGGACAGACTGCCCTGGCTGAGGTTGCCGCCGGGATCATCCGGCCCGCTTCTGGAAGGCGGACCTCCTCCGCGTCAGCCCTCGCTTACATACCTGAAGACCGGCTCAATCGCGGCCTTGTGGGCAGCATGTCAATCGCCGACAACCTGGCGTTCAGGCGGTATCGGGACCAGTCGATGAGCCATCCGCTATGGCTGTGGACCGGTCGCATTGCCGCGCTTGCGCGTCACCTCATCGACGCTTTCAACATCCCCACCGACCGGCCACGATCAACGGTGTCCGAGCTGTCGGGCGGCGGGCTTCAGCGCGTGCTTCTTGCGCGCGAGCTGTCAGAAGAGCCTGATCTGATCATCGCCGCCCAACCGACGCGCGGCCTCGACGTCGCGTCGGCGGCAATGGTTCGGGGCCAACTCCTCGGCCACCGCGACCGCGGGGCGGGCGTGATGCTCATCAGCGAAGACCTGGACGAGGTGCTCGAACTTTCCGACCGCGTCCTCGTGATCTTCAAGGGCGCCATCGTCGCGGAATACGCAGGCAAAGACCTCGACCGCGGCGAGATCGGCCTTCGCATGGGTGGCGAGGTCTGATGGGAGTCTCGCTGCGGCTCGAGCGCAGGATGGGCGCCCCGCTCGCGCTGCGTATCGCTGCTCCGGTGCTGGCGGTTATCGCAGGATTGGTGGCAGGCGGGATTGTCATGGCGCTCGGTGGCCATGACCCGATTGACGCCTATATCTCGGTGTGGGAGGGCTCGCTGGGCTCGACCGACGGACTGCAGAGCACGCTCATCAAGGCAACTCCCCTGGTGCTGACCGGCCTCGCTGTGGCGACCGCGCTCCGGGTCGGCCTCTGGAACATCGGTGGCGAGGGCCAGCTCATCGCCGGCGCGATCGCCGCCACCGGGACCGGCCTGTATGCGACTGTGCTGCCCGCACCGTTGCTCCTCGTCGCCATGATCCTCGCCGGGTGCGTCGGCGGCGCTGCATGGGCTGCGCTCGCAGCGATCCCGCGAGCCTTGATCGGGCTCAACGAGATCATCGTGACCCTCTTTATGAACTACATCGCGATCCTATTTATGGACTATCTGATCTTTGGACCGTGGGGCGATCCGAAGGCCTTCGGTTTTGCTTACTCCCGAGCGCTTCCCGACGGTACGAGCCTGCCCCTCCTTCCCGGAACCGGCGTGCACATCGGAATTCTCCTGGCGGTGGTGGTCGCGCTTGGCGCCTGGTGGCTGGTGGAACGCACGCCATGGGGCTTCTCGGTCCGTGTGGCGGGTGGCAACCCGCGCGCTGCCGAGTATCTGGGTTTGGGGATGACCCGCCGACTGGTGGTCGTGCTCGCCATCTCCGGCGCGATCGCGGGACTGGCAGGGGCCATCGAGCTCACCGGCGTGACCAGCCGCCTGCAGGAGGGAATCTCAGTCAACTACGGCTACAGCGGAGTATTGATCGCCTTCCTTGCGCGGGGCCGGCTGCTCGCCGTAGGCGTTGCCGCTTTCCTGTTTGCGGCGTTGGTGGTTGGGAGCTATGCGCTCCAGACGACCGGCGTTGCCCAGCCGATCGCCACCATCATCCAGGCGCTGATCATCGTGTTCCTGCTTGCAGGTGACGCTGTGCTCGCCTTCCGGCTGCGCGTGACGCGCTCCCCCCTGGTCTCCGAAGTCGCAGCGGCCGGAGGGCGGCCGTGAGCTTCTGGGTGAATTCGTTGAGCGTCGGTATCGTGCTGGGCACGCCGCTTGCATATGCAGCGCTGGGCGAGCTGATAGCCGAGCGCGCCGGTGTCATGAACCTTGGCGTCGAAGGCATGATGCTCATGGGTGCTGTGGTCGGGTTCATCGTCGCCGTCAATACGCATAGTGCGGTGGCCGGCTTTGCCGCCGCCGCCGCCGCCGGCGCGGCCCTCGCTTTTCTCCACGCGCTGATGACCATCGGGCTGCGCGTGAACCAGATAGTCATGGGCCTGACGCTGACCATCCTCGGAGCCGGCTTGTCCGCCTACATCGGCACCGGGTATTCGGGCCGCAGGCCGGAGGTCAACATCTCGGCGATACCGATTCCTGGCCTGTCGTCGCTGCCGGTGCTCGGCAAGGTCCTGTTCGCTCATGACGTGTTCGCGTATGCGGTTCCCTTCCTCGCGCTGGCGATCTGGTTTCTTCTGTACAGAACTCGCCTCGGCCTGTGGCTGCGGGCCGCGGGCGAGCAGCCAGGCGCTGCCGATGCGTCCGGCGTACCGGTATTCCTGATCCGCTATGTTGCCGTGATCGTGGGCGGAGCCCTCGCGGGATTGGCCGGCGCCTACTTCTCAGTCGTATACACACAGGGCTGGGCGGAGGGCATGACCAACGGGCGCGGGTGGATTGCGATCGCGCTGGTGATATTTGGGACCTGGGATCCGATCTGGGTGTTGCTCGGCGCGCTTTTATTCGGATTCGTCGACGGCCTGAATTTCGAGCTCCAGGGGATCGGCGTGCCGGTATCCACCCATCTCCTTGCGATGATGCCCTACGTTTTCACACTGGTCGTGCTCGTCGCGACCTGGACCCGCATGCGCCACCGGCACGTGGGCATGCCCGAAGCACTAGGCCTCGCATACGAGCGCGAAGCACGTTGACTCCAGGGAGGAAGTAGATGGCACAGATCAGGCTCGCAGTGGCGCAACCCCGCACCTGGTACGGGGCAGATGAGCGACTCAACCTGGACGAAGCCATCCGCTTGATCGGTCAGGCGGGCGCTACCGAGTGCGACCTGCTCCTCTTCCCCGAGAACTTCCCCGGTCCCTACCGGGACCGAGGTCGATTCGATGCAATCGGGCCCCTGTCGGCTGCGGCGAAGGCGAACCACGTGTCGGTGGTGGCCGGCACATCCGAGGAAACCGAGCCGGGCAGCAACCGCTTCCACATCATCGCAGTCGTAATCGGAGCGGACGGCATCGTCATAGGTCGCTACCACCGCACGCATCCGGTGGGCCCCTACATCTATCCGGGCGGCGACCTCTGGGACTTCAAATACGAGGCGGCCGATCAATTCCCCATATTCGACATGGGCTGGGGCAAGCTCGGCCTGCTTGTCTGCAGTGAGGTGTTCGTGCCCGAGATCGCCCGCATCCTCGCGCTGAAGGGAGCCGAGGTTTGCCTGATGCACGCAGGCCTCTTGATCGATGAGCTGGGCTACACCGACAATTGGCGCACGCTGGTGCGCGCGCGGGCGATCGAGAATCTGATGTACACGGCCACCACCGTGCACCTGTTTCCCGAGGAGTTTGGACGCAAGTACCGGCAAGCCGAGTTGAAATTGCCGCCGACCGGATCCCACCTGACTGCCGGAATCGCGATGATCGCCTCGCCGGAACGGGTGCTGTGCGAAAGCCATGAGCCTGGATTGCTCAGCGCGGTCCTCGACCTTGATCGGATCCGGTGGTTACGCGAGACTGATGAGGAGCTGATAGTGCCTGCGCCGTATCGAACGATCCCCGGTGTCCTCAAATGGCGACGCCCCGAGCTGTATGGACGGCTGACCGAGCAGCCGGAAGACCAGGGATGATCAACCAGCTTGCGGTGATGGTACTTCGAGCACGGCCGCTAGCGGTTGGGGCACCACATCTTGTGGTTGTTGCGCTGCCCGCAAGACCAGCAAAGCTCATGATCGCCGGCGCCGGCCGACCGTCCGCGACCGAGGGCGAACAGGATCGACAGCGTCACTGCGGCTCCGATCACGGCTTTAAGGATCACGAAGGTTCAAACGGCTTTCAGGCCCTCAGTGTTCCGTTCTTTGTTCTGCCGCGCGTCGGAGGCGTAACCAACCACCGGGTGAAGTGGGGCTCCAGGCGTTCGATTGCCGAGCAGCTCCGTCAGCTGGTCACTGCACGGGGCGGCATGATTCGGGACCCGGGCCAACCGTAGCCCGGGGGCCCCCACCGTGCGGGGGTGTGGCTGATCTCAGGCAGGTCGGCAAGCTCGAATCGAAGCGCAGGCAGGTCGGACAGGAAAACCGAAATGAGGTCTCGATCCCACTGCTGGCCCGAACCGCGCAACAGAGTCTCGATGACCTCCGCTTGATCGCACCGAGCCCGGTAAGGCCGGTCACTCGAGAGTGCGTCATGAGCGTCGCTGACCGAGACGATCCTTGCGAGCAGCGGAATCCGGTGCCCGCTCAGCCCGTCTGGGTAGCCGCCGCCGTCAAACCGCTCATGGTGATGACGAATGATCGGCAAAATATCCGCGGCCGATCGGAGGTACTTGAATATGCGTTCTCCGATTGCCGGGTGCTCGCGCATCTGCCTCTGCTCCTCGGCATTCAGCGATCCAGGTTTGCGCAGGACCGCGTCCGAGACAAAGATCTTGCCGATGTCGTGGGTGAGGCCCCCGCGATACAGGGCAAGCAGGTCCGAATCGCGAAGGCCGAGTCGCCTGCCGATGTGGACGGCGGTGTTCGCGACTCGCTTGGGATGAGTCGTGGAATATAGGTCTTTCGCCTCGGCTCTCACCGCTAACGCGAAGAGGACCCGTTCGGACTCGTTGCGAACCGGCAACCTCATATCAACATTGTTCGCTCGGGCCTTCGCAATGTCGCCATGGGTGGGCATTGTGCCGCGGCCCTGACTTCATAGGAATTCAGCACCCTGTGTTCAGAGGGCAGGGGTTGGTCGCACCCGAGACATGGGCTCCGCTGCGTCTGTTCTGAAGAAGACCCGCTTGCCCTAGGCGCCGACTCCCTCAGCCCTGGCGCAGCGCAGGATCGCGTCCGCAGAACGATCGATGTCGTCGGCCGTGGTGGACCAGTTGGACACCGAGATACGCGTCGCTCCGAGCCCGTGCCACCGGGTGCCGCCCAGCCAGCACGTCCCATCGCGCTGCACGGCGCCGGTGACGGCTTGTGTCCGAGCATCAGACCCTGCAGCGTCATCGCCCGGCACCGAGAATCGCACCAGGACCTGGTTCAGGACGACCTCGTTGAGGATCTCGATTCCGGGCGCTGCGCCGAGACGCTCGGCCATCTGACGCGCGTGCGCGCAGCATCGCTCGACCAGGTCGGCGACCCCTGCTCGGCCGAGGGTCCGCAGGGCCGCGTAGACGGCAATGCCTCGCGCGCGGCGCGACGATTCGGGCACGTAATCGTAGGCGTTGTAGGCATCGCCGGCACCCCGCGCGAGATACGCCGCGGTGACGGTCATCGCAGCGCTATGGGCCTGCCGGTCCGCCACGAAAACGAGGCCGCTGTCATACGGAACGTTCAGCCATTTGTGCGCATCGGTCGCCCAGGACTGAGCGCGCTCGATGCCTTCAACGTGGTGGCGCAATGCGGGTGATGCCGCTGCCCAGAGTCCAAACGCGCCATCGACGTGCAGCCAGGCTCCGTGGCGGTTGGTGGCCTCCGCGATCTCATCGATCGGGTCAAAGGCGCCAGTGTTGACGTTGCCCGCCTGAGCGCAGACGATGACCGGTCCATCGGTTCGCGCGAGCGCCTCGAGTAGCTCGGGCGCACGCATGCGTCCCTGCTCGTCGGCGCGCACGCGGACCACGCGCGCGTCGCCCAGGCCGAGCATCCGGAGGGCGACGAAGATCGTGCTGTGCGCCTCGTCACCGACCAACACGGTGATCGGCGGGGCGCCGAAGAGGCCGTTGGCTTCCACGTCATAACCCACGTGTGCGAGCACGGCGTGGCGACCGGCAGCGAGTCCTGTGAAGTTGGCCATCGTCCCGCCGGTCACGAAGCCGGTGGTGGCGCTCGCTGGAATGCCGAACAGGTCCCGGAGCCAACCACCGGCCACCTCTTCGACCACCGCCGCCCCGGGCGAGCCGACATAGCTGCCCGCGTTCTGGTCCCAGGCGGCAACCAGCCACTCGGTGGCGACGGCCACCGGCAGGCTGCCGCCGATGACGAATCCGAAGTAGCGCGGGCCGGCGGTGGCGACCAGCCCGGGATCGATCGCCTCGGCGAGCGCATCGATGACAGACACGGGATCCTCGCCGTGCTCCGAGAGCTCGACCCCGAGCATCGCGTGGAGGGCCTCGGGCGCGATCGGGCGGCCCACCGGTCGCTCGGGCAGCTGCGATAGAAACTCTGCCGCCAGCTCGGATGCCCGTTTCAGGACGCGAGGATCATCACGGCTCGGCCCGCCCATCTCGAGGAGAGTCTCCCACGAACCTCGAACCCTGAGCCCTGCGACCGCTTGGCGGAATCGGTTGCCAATCCGGCAGGTTCGGATGTGTGATGAGCAGGCTCGAGCTCGGCCTCGACACCTTTGGCGATGTGACCGTCGCCGACGACGGAACCGTGGTGCCACAGTCGCGGGTCATACGGAATGTCGTCGACGAGGCGGTCCTCGCCGACCAGGTTGGCATCGACTTCATCGGTGTGGGCGAGCATCACCGCCCGGACCTCGCGATCTCCGCGCCGGAGGTCGTGCTGGCCGCCATCGCAGCGCGCACGAAGCACATCCGGCTCGGTTCGGCGGTGACTGTGCTCAGCACCGACGATCCGGTTCGAGTGTACGAGCGTTTTGCCACCCTCGATGCTCTCTCGGAAGGGCGCGCCGAGATCATCCTGGGCCGCGGGTCGTTCACCGAGTCGTTTCCGCTGTTTGGATACAACCTGGACGACTACAACGTGCTGTTCGAGGAGAAGCTCCAGCTCTTCGCCGAGCTACTCAAGGAAGGACCCGTGACGTGGTCCGGAACGACGCGGCCGCCGCTGACGGGCCAGCACGCCTATCCGACGACCGAGTCGGGATCCCTGCGCGCCTGGGTCGGCGTCGGCGGCAGCCCCGAGTCCGTCGTGCGCGCGGCGCGCTACGGCTTTCCGCTGGTGCTTGCGATCATCGGTGGCGCGCCTCGCAGGTTCGCACCATTTGTCGAGCTCTATCACCGCGCGATCGCCGAGTTCGGGTATTCCGAGCGCCCGCTCGCCGTTCACTCACCCGGGTACGTCGCAGATTCGGACGAGCTGGCGCGGGACGAGCTGTGGCCGCACTATCAGGCATTTCATTCCCGTATCGGCCGGGAACGCGGATGGCCGCCCATGACGCGAGCGCAGTTCGACGCGTCCACCGGTCCAGAAGGCGCACTGTTCGCGGGATCGCCGGAGACTGTAGCCGCCAAGATCGTCGATGTCGTGACGACGCTTGGACTCGCGCGATTCGATATGAAGTACAGCAATGGCACACTTCCGCATTCCAAGATGATGCGGAGCATCGAGCTCTACGGAACGAAGGTGGTGCCGCTCGTCAGGAAGTCGCTCGAGGCAGGCGCCGGTGCGACCTCATAAGA
>JBDUAO010000040.1:0-19326 GCA_040004595.1 Candidatus Dormiibacterota bacterium
CCGCGAATGGCCCCACGCCGACCGCGACCTGCTTGCCATGGGTCGCCGCGATGAGGGGCTTGACGCGCTCGAGCACGCGCTCGTAAGCCTCAATGTCGACACCGGCCGCGGCGTACGACAAGCCTTCAGTCACGTGGGACGCAGGCCTCCCCTGGGAACCCCTCCGCTTGACACGTTGCCTGGAGGCGTCTGGAACAGCGGTAGGCGACGGCCGAAATAGTTTCGGCCTGGTGCTCCACGTGGCATTTACTAAATTTGAGGCTCGGCCAGGATCAAAGACGGCGGGCCCGGCACGTGGTCGGATTTCATTGGCATCTCGAACTGCATTTTGTCCATCTCGAGCTGTTGCGGCACCGGGACCGGGTACGAGCCGTCGAAGCAGGCGCGGCAGAACTCCTGGGCAGGACCGCGGCCAATCGCACGCATGAGGCCAGGGACGGTGAGGTAATGAAGGCTGTCCGCGCCCAGATGCTCACGCACCTGCTCGACCGACCGATTGGCCGCGATCAACTCCTTCGTGGAGCCGATGTCGACACCCATGAAGCACGGGTAGCGCATCGGTGGGCTGGAAATCCGCATGTGGATCTCCTTGGCTCCGGCTGCTCGAAGACGCTCGATGATGCGGCGCGAGGTGGTACCCCGCACTATCGAATCGTCGACGCAGATGAGTCGCTTGCCGCGGATCGATCGTGGGAGTGCGTTCAATTTCATCATCACGCCCGCCTCGCGCAGCGTCTGGTCGGGTTGGATGAAGGTCCTGTTGATGTAGCGGCTCTTCATCAGCGCTTCTCGAAACGGGATCCCCGCCGCCTCGGCGTAGCCAATGGCCGCCGGGGTGCCCGAGTCTGGAAACGCGACGACCATGTCTGCGTCGACTGGTGCTTCCTTCGCCAGCTCGTTGCCCATCCGCATGCGGGCCTCCTCCAGCTCACAATTCTTTAGGATCGAGTCCGGGCGCGCGAAGTAGATGAACTCGAACACGCACATTGCATGCTTGTTGGAGGTCTGGAAGGTGACGCTGTGCACACCGTGCTCGTCCATCACCACCATCTCTCCAGGCTGCACCTCGCGCACGAAGGTGGCGTGCACAGTGTCGAGGGCGCAGGTCTCAGAGGCGATTACGTGGGCAGGTTGCCCGGGCAGCGGAATGTAGCCGATGCACAGTGGCCGGAACCCGTATGGATCGCGCAACGCAATGAGCTGGGTCGGCGTGATGATCCCGCAGGAGAAGGCGCCTACCACGCGCGCGAAGCTGCGTCGGATCACCTCCTCCCAGGTTCGGCCGTGGGTGTGCTCGATCAGTCGGGCCATCACCTCCGTATCGAGAGCGGAGTCGAAGACAGCGCCCTCCTCCTCCAGCTGCTTGCGCAGGGACCCCGCATTCAAGAGATTTCCGTTGTGGGCGATCGCTCCGGGACCAAGCTGTGGGTGATGGAATGGAAGGGGGTGCGCGTTCTCGGCGCGGCTGGCGCCGGTGGTCGAGTAGCGGGTGTGTCCGAGCGCGAGGATCGAGCCCGGGCCCATGTCCTGGATCGTCGCCGGCGAGAACACCTGCGCCACCAAGCCCATGCCCCTATGCACGCGCACGGACGCGCCATCCGAGACAGCGATTCCCGCCGACTCCTGACCGCGATGCTGAAGGGAGAACAGCCCGAAGTAGGTCAGGTTGGCGACATCGATTCCCCGCGATGCGCAGATGCCGAAAACTCCACACATGGCTAGATCAAGACTCCTTCCCAAGCTTGACGCATGTCGGCGATCGAGACCCGGAACTGTCCCTCGAACTCGATGACATCGCCGCCCGCAAGGCCGATCAATGAGATCTCGACACGATGGCGCCGGGCCAGCGTTTGCATCTCAGGCATGGCGCGCGAGGGCACGCTCACGATGAAACGGCTCGGAGACTCGCCGAAAAACGCCGCATCCGCGCGTACGGGAGCCTCGGGCTTCAGAGCAGGGCACCTGACACCGATGCCGCCGAGCATGCAGCATTCCGCGAGCGCGACGAGCATCCCACCCTCGGCGCAATCGTGAGCAGATCGCAGCAGGTCGCCGCCGGCAGCCTCGAGCATGAGCTTGTGGGTCGCCTTCTCGCGGGCCAGGTCCAGCGCGGGCGGACGGCCGGCAACAATGTCGTGCTCGACCTTGAGGTACTCGGTGCCACCGAGGTCGTTGTGACTGGAGCCGACCAGAAGCACAAAGTCCCCGTCATTTCTCAATCCCGCCTGGAGCCGTTTTCCGTAGTCGTCGATCACACCGATCATTCCGACCACCGGCGTCGGATGAATGGCAGACTTTCCGGACGCATCGTTATAGAGGCTTACGTTGCCGCTCACGATCGGTAGGTCTAGCGCACGACAAGCCTGGGCGAGCCCGCCGATCGTTTCTTCCAACTCCCAATACACCTCGGGCCGGTCCGGGTTGGCGAGATTCAAGCAGTCGGTGACCGCGAGCGGTCGCGCGCCGGTGGCTACGATGTTGCGGGCCGCCTCCGCCACCGCGAGCTGGGCGCCAAGACTTGGATCCAGGTGGCAGTAGCGGCTGTTGCAGTCGGTCGTCATCGCGATGCCGAGCCTGGTGCCCTTGATCCGCAGCATCGCCGCGTCGCCGCCCGGCGCGATGACTGTCGAGTCGCCAACCATGTGGTCGTAGCGGCGAAAGATGCCGCGACGGCTGCTCAAGTTTGGGCTCGCAAGCAGCTTCAGGAGAGTAGCGCCTGGATCCACTAGCGGCGGGAGATTGTCGACGTCGAGTGCAGGCCGGCTAGTGGGGGCGACCCCGGTCAAGCGGCGCAGCGGAAAACCTTCGGTCAGCAGGGCGATGGGCAGGCGCGCGACCTCGTGACGCCCATCGACCACGGTCAGGCAGCCGTCGTCGGTGACCTCGCCGATCACCGCGGAGGTCAGGTCCCAGGCTCGGAAGATGGCCTCGACCTCCGCCTCGCGCCCCCGCTGGACGACCACCAGCATCCGCTCCTGCGACTCTGAAAGCATCACGTGGTAAGGCGTCATCGCCTTCTCGCGCCGGGGCACTCGGGAGACGTCGATGCGTGCGCCGGCTCCGGCAACGCGCCCGGCGGCCTCCGCCACTGATGACGTAAGTCCAGCGGCGCCCAGGTCCTGGATGGCTACGACTGCATCCGTGTGCGCCAGGTCCATGCATGCCTCGAGCAAACATTTCTCGAGAAAGGGGTTGCCCACCTGCACGGCTGGCCGCCGCTCTGCGCTGCCTTCATCCAGCTCAACTGAAGCGAACGAGGCTCCATGGATGCCGTCACGGCCGGTTTCTGCGCCCACCAGGACCAGGCTGTTGCCCGTTCCCTCAGCGCGCGCCAGCATGAGCCGATGCACCGGTACCAGGCCGACGCACATCGCATTGACCAGCGGGTTCTGCGCATAGCAGTCGTCGAAGTAGACCTCGCCGCCCACGGTCGGAATGCCCATGCAATTTCCGTAGCCGCCGATTCCCGCCACCACGCCTTCGAAGTGATGACGCGAGACGGGCAGCGGACCGAATCGCAAAGAGTCGAGCAGCGCGATTGGGCGCGCGCCCATCGCGATGACATCTCGGATGATGCCCCCGACACCGGTGGCCGCGCCCTGGTAGGGCTCGATCGCGGACGGGTGGTTGTGCGACTCGATCTTGAACACGGCTGCCCAGCCCTGTCCGACGTCGATTGCCCCGGCATTCTCGCCAGGCCCCTGCAACACGCCCACCCCAGTAGATGGGAGGCGGCGCAACAGCGTCTTTGAAGTCTTGTACGAGCAGTGCTCCGACCAGAGCACACCGAGCATCCCCAGCTCCACCTCGTTGGGCTGCCGCTCCAGCTGTTCGACGATGACGCGGTACTCCTCAGCTGTGAGTGCGACCTCGCGCAACCGCTTCTCGTCTATCTCTTCCTTTATTCCCTTCAAGACGCCAGGACCCGCATCGCGGATTCAGTGACCGAGCGAAACAGCTTGAGGCCGTCCGAGCCGCCGAGCTCGGGCTCAGAGCAACGCTCAGGGTGCGGCATCATCCCGAGCACGTTGCCGCGCTTGTTGACGATGCCTGCGATGTTATGCATCGACCCATTCGGATTTGAGCTCGCAACGACATTCCCATTCGGATCGCAATAGCGGAACACGACCTGGCCATTCTGCTCAAGGCGAGAGAGGGTCGCGGGGTCGGCGAAGTAGCTTCCCTCGCCGTGGGAGATGGGCACGCGGATCACCTCACGCTCCGAACACTTCGAGGTATACGCCAGATCGTTGCGCTCAACCACCAGGTTTGTCCATTCGCAGCGGAACTCGAGGGACGCATTCCGAGTCAATACGCCCGGCAGCAAACCCGCCTCGCACAGGATCTGAAAACCGTTGCAGATTCCCCATACAAGCCCACCGCGGTCAGCGAACTCACCCACCTTCTCCATCACGGGCGCGAAACGCGCGATCGCGCCCGTGCGCAGGTAGTCCCCATAGGCGAAGCCGCCGGGAAGAATGATGCAGTCGCACCCTTTCAGGTCGGCATCCTTGTGCCACAGGTACTGAAGCTGCACGCCCAGCACCTGGTCGATCACCCAACCACAATCCCGGTCCGACCACGTTCCCGGGAACACGACCACCCCAAACTTCATCGTTTGGAGGCTGCCTCTGACTCGATCTCGAAATGAAAGTCCTCAATGACGTGGTTGGCGAGCAGCTGCCGGCACATTGCCTCGACCCGCTGCCTCGCCTCGTGCTCGTTAGCCGCGTCGAGCCTCACCTCGATGTATTTGCCGATGCGGACGTCGGAGACCTCCCGGAAGCCAAGTGTGGCCAGGCCCTGCTTGACCGTGATGCCCTGGGGGTCGTTGACGAGGGGCTTCGGGGTCACGACGACTCGGGCAATCAATGGTTCATTACTCGTTGCGAGCCTTGCGGTGGAATAGAGGCTTGCCCACGAGGCGCTGGTATGCGGTGAGGTAGCGGTCGCGAGTCTGGGCGACAACATCGGCGGGAAGCTCGGGCGGCTTGGATTCCTTGTCCCAACCAGACTGGGTGAGCCAGTCGCGAACGAATTGCTTGTCATATGACTCGGGTGATGTACCGACCATGTAGGTCGAGGCCTCCCACAAGCGTGAGCTGTCCGGAGTGAGCGCCTCGTCGATCAGAATCAGTTCGCCGTCGATGGTGCCGAACTCGAACTTGGTGTCAGCGAGGATCAGGCCGCGGCGCGCAGCGAATTCGGACGCAAACCTGTACAGCTCGATGCTCGCGTCCTTGAGCTTGCTCGCCAAATCGTCACCGAGCGCTTTCTGCATCTGCTTGAACGAGATGTTCTCGTCGTGGCCTGACTCCGCTTTGGTGGCCGGCGAGAACACCGGAGTCACGAGCTTCTCACTCTGTCGAAGGCCTGGAGGCATGGTCTCTCCTGCGAGGGTCTGCGATTCCTCGTACTCCTTCCACGCGCTGCCGGCCAGATAGCCCCGCACGACGCACTCGAAATCGATGCGCTTGGCCTTGCGCACGATCATGAATCGCCCAGCAAGCTCATGGCGCCGATCTTGAAGTGCCGCCGGCAGATCCGGCATCATGCCCGACACCAGGTGGTTCTCCTGAAAGAAGTCGGTCTTCGAGAACCAGAAGATTGAAAGCTGGGTCAGGACCTTGCCCCGGTCGGGGATGCCGTTCGGCAAAATATGGTCGAACGCAGAGATGCGGTCGGTGGCAACCATAAGAAGCTTGTCGTCGTCGAGCTCATACGTGTCTCGGACCTTGCCTCGAGCGAAGACCTTCAACGGCAGTTCCGTGGTTGTGACCGGCGGACCCGCGATCAACCCTTCCGCGCCTCCGTGCCCAAATCAAGCCTGTCGTATGCGAGGTCCGTGTGCTCGAGACCGGCCCATGGATCGAACAGCTCTTCCATTCGCGTCCCAATTCGGCTCATAACGTCATTGTCCTTTTCCAACGCTGAACGAAAGCCAGACCCATCCTCGGCCATCGCCTGCATCGCGTGCTTCTGCACGACAAGATAGGCGTCCTCCCGTGACAGCCCACTGTCCACGAGGGCAAGCAGGACCCGCTGCGAGAACACAACACCGCCCCCGAGCTGCAGGTTGCGGAGCATGCGCTCGGGCCGCACCTCGAGGCCGCGAAGAACCTTAGCCATCTCGATCGCCATGAAGTCCACGGCCGCGCACGCGTCTGGAAAGATGATCCGCTCGGCGGAGGAGTGACTGATGTCGCGTTCGTGCCACAGCGCCGTGTTCTCGAGGGCGGTCACCAGGTGGCCGCGAACGACGCGAGCCAGGCCGCACACCCGCTCGGTGAGCACTGGGTTGCGCTTGTGAGGCATCGCGGAGCTGCCCTTCTGCTCTTTTCCGAAAGGCTCGAACGCCTCGCCAACCTCGCTGCGCTGGAGGTGGCGGATCTCCGTGGCGATCCGCTCGAGCGTTCCTGCCACGGAGGCAAGGGCGCCCATGAAGCTTGCGTGCCGATCCCGTGCGATGACCTGCGTCGACACCGGATCAGGCGACAGGCCGAGCTCCCTGCAGACATGCTCCTCGACCTTGGGGTCGACCGTCGCGTGGGTGCCGACGGCGCCGCTCACCCGGCCGACCGCGATCTCTTCGGCCGCCAAGCGGAGCCTGGCCTGCGCCCGATCGAGCTCGGCCACCCACCCCGCGACCTTGAAACCGAACGTAATCGGCTCGGCGATGACTCCATGCGTGCGACCGGCCATCAGCGTTCGCCGGTGTCGGATCGCAAGCTCAGCGGCAGCGACGCGGACGGCCGACAGGTCGGCCGCGATGATATGCGCCGACTCTCCTAGCTGGATCGCGGTGGCCGTGTCGTTCAGGTCCTGGCTCGTCATGCCGAGGTGAACGTAACGAGCCTCGGGTTGCCCTATTGACTCGTTGACCACCGTCAGAAACGCTACGACGTCGTGTCCGACCCGCTCCTCGACCGCGGCGATTTTGACGGGGTCAAAGGTTGCCTTGCGGATCTTGGGCAGGGCGGACGCCGGTATGCGGCCCAGGGTCGCCCATGCCTCACACGCCAGAATCTCTATGCGAAGCCACAGTTCGAGCCGGTGCTGGTCGGACCATACCGCCCGAATCGCAGGCGGGGAGTATCGCTCGATCAAATAGGGCGCCGGCTCCCAACTAACAAATGGGGGACAGGACGATTATACGTGCCGCAGGTCGTCAAGGCAGATGTAGTGGGTGCGTGCAGGGCGCCCACAAGATGATGTGTGCCTGCACCTCAGTCGGGGGCGGGTCGGCATGGCCGTCCATAATCGCCGTCGACTTCATGCTTCCGCCTCGTAACCAGCTTCAGGTACCTCCCGTTTGAAACCGCACAGGCTGATCGGCCAGTGAGCGACCCAGTGCGCGATGACGAGCGAGACCTCGTCGAACGCGCCAAAAGGGATCCCCGGCAGTTCGGGGCGCTCTACGACCGGCATTTTCAGCAGATTTACAGGTTCGTGTATTCAAGAGTGAGGGAACAAACCGCGGCTGAAGACGTTACGTCGGAGATCTTTATCAAGGCTCTGAAGGCCATGCCCCGGTACCAGGACACGGGCCGGCCTTTCGCTGCCTGGCTCTATCAGATCGCGGTGAACGCCATCGCGGACCGATACCGCACGCTCCGGCCAGCCCAGCCGCTCGACGACTTCCACAACCTTTCGGTCGCAGGCCCGGCGCTCGAGGACCTTGCCGCCCATCGAGACGAGCTCCGCCGGATCTGGACCCTGGTCGAGCAGCTGCCGACCCAGCAGAAGACAGCCCTCGTCCTCAAGTTCCAGGAAGACATGAAGATCGACGACATCGCGGTCGCGATGGGCAAGTCCGCCGGGGCGGTGAAGCTCCTCATCCATCGCGGTGTCAGCCGGCTGCGTGAGGACGCTGATGCCCTCAGGCCTGTCGAATGAGCATGAACCACGACCCCGAGCTCGACGACATCCTCCAGGACGAGGAGCTCATCCGCGTGGCCGGGTTGCTGAGGGCCACGCGAAGGGCTGAACCGCCGCTCGACGAAGCCTTCCGCTCAGGGCTGCGAAGGCAGCTCATGCAGAGGGCCTGGGGGATGGGCGAGGAGCGCACCCCATGGTGGCAGCGCCTGGCCGGGCCACCAGCACTCGCCTGGGCAGGCGCAGCGCTTGGGATCCTGCTCATCGGATCGGTTGTCGTGTTCACGATGAACCAGGTCCCGAGCGTTAACGAGCTCATCGTCACGAGCCCGATCGCGGACTCGCATGCGGTTCAGCTCCAGCAGCCAATTCTGGTGAAATTCAACCAGCCGATGAATCACACGTCGACCGAGAAGGCGGTACATATCACGCCCGCGACTTACGTCGCCTTCTCCTGGAGCGCCAACACCCTGGCAGTGCACCCGACCGGCGGCACACTGGCTCCCAACACCCAATATCGCGTCACGATTGGGCCAGGCGCAACGACCGCAAAGGGCCAGCCGCTGTCCAGCCCCAAGACGATCACCTTCGTCACTCAGCCCTCGGCGACGCCGCCTCCTTCGCCCAAGCCGACCAGCCGCGCAACGCCGACATCCCTGCTGACCGGCGATCACAGGTTGGCCGCGCGCCCGGTCGCGAGCTCACCAGCACCGCAGTGGTCAGCCGACTCGAGCACGGTCTATTTCGTCGGCGACAACGGAGCGTTGGACTCTGTCGCCGCAGCCGGTGGCGACGTCAAGGTGATAGTCCCGGACGGTGTTTCGTTCGCGGCTGTCGCTCCCGCCGGTGATCGGCTGGCATACGTCCGAGCCGGCAAGATCCAGGTCCTCACAATCGCCAGTGCTTCGATTGCGGACCTGGTTCCAGCGCCACAGGTGACGGCTCTCAGCTGGGCCGCTGACCAGCTCTTATGGGCCACGAGCGAAGGCGTTTTCAAATCAGGCGCTGACGGCCAGTCGCAGGTCGCGTCGATTCCACAGAACGCAACGGTGGTCTCGATCGCGCCTGATGGCGGCCATGCGGTGTACCAGGAAGGGCAGTCGCTCCACGTGCTCGACCTCGCGACCTCGCGCAGCAGAGCGCTCGCAGGCGCGGGGGCCTTTCTGGCTTGGTCGCCCGACGGTTCCCAAATGCTTTACAGCGGCAGCCAGGAGACCGCGGTCGCGGACGCCCAGGGCCAGAAGATCGCATCGATACTTTCTGGAGACGTCAGCTGGTCGAGCAAGGACGAGATCCTGGTCGGCACCAACACCGACCTGTATGTGGTCAGGCCGGATGGCTACGGTCGCACCTTGCTGAATGCCGGAACCTACCGGCTCCCAGTCTGGGCGCCCAATGGCACCTCATTCACTTATGTCCGTGGCAACGCGCTCTACACCGCAAGCGCCGCTCCCCTGCCGGCTGAACCGGCGACCATCGACCAGGCTGCGTCGGTGGTCAGCCAGTTCATGAATGCACGCGTGGCTCAAAACTCGAACCAGGCCCAGACCTTTCTCGATGACAAGGGAAAGCAGGCCTACTCGAGCAGCGGGCTGCCCCTGGTGATCAATGGCGATGCCAGGCTGACCCGTGACTACGTGGTCATCCAGGAGCTCACAGACCTGAGTCCCCAGGCCGCCAGGTTTGTGGTTCGGTTGGTGCTGTCAAAGGGGCCGCTCGATGTCAGTGAGTACGAGGAGACAATCACGCTGCAGCGCGACGATGCCGGCAAGCCATTCCTCATCGACCAGGCCACCGCAAGCCAGACCCGCGATCTTGGCAAGGGTGCCGAGGTGGTCAGCGTGGACGTAGCTTCGGGCAGCATCAAGCTTGTGTTCGACAGCGACCTGGTCTCGGACACGGTTGCCGACGGCGTCGTTCTGCTGGACGGAACCGCCAAGCGCATCGGAGCCCAGTCGACCTACACGAATCGCACAGTTGTCATCACTGCGCTGGACCTCACGCCGGGAGCCAATTACAAGCTGATGGTCCTGACCTCAGTCCAGGATGTGGCCGGCCGCAGCGTGCCCGCCGAGTACGATCTCATCCTGATCGGTCCGGCGCAGCCAGCCTTGCCTGCGCCATCGCCATCACCCGAGCCCACCCCAACGCCGACTCCGTCGCCATCGCCGTCTTCCTAGGCTTAAAAACGCCCCAGCGTCCGGGCCGCGCGGCATAGGGCAGTGACGGATCCCGAGTGAGCGATGGTGCCGTCGAGAGCAGCCTCAAGCGCTTCCGCGAAGGGCATCCGCAACACTTCCATGTCTTGCTCGTAGCTCTCTGGGTTTCTATCCGATTGCGTGATCGAGCGGGCGAGGAACATGTGCGCACAACCGGTCAAGAATGCGGCTCCATGAACGACCCCCAGCGAGATGTATTTCGCTGCGATCAGTCCTGTCTCTTCTGCCAGCTCACGTCTCGCGCAATCCAGAGGATCCTCATCGCCGTTGAAGGTGCCGGCGGGCACTTCCCAAGAGGATGCGTCCCACGCGTGGCGCCACTGCCGAACCAGCATGGTGTCCGCATTTTCGAAGTAGGGAACTATGAACGCCGAGTCGGGGTTGACAAGCACCGTGTAGCGCGCCTCGGGACCGTCAGGAAAGCGAATGATGTCGTCCCGCAAGGTGAACGGGCCAGCAGCTCCAACCGTGGACGTGGCTACCACCTCGAACGGCCTGCCGCCGGGCGGATGCTTCAGCTTGCTCAGTGCTTCTGCACCACCACAGCGACAGCAGCGGCGGCGGCGGCAACTTGGCGCGGATCGGCTCCATAGTCGAACGGCGACGTGTCGCTCGCGTATTTCTTGGCCTGGTCGACAAGCTCGGGGTGCTCCTCGATGAACCTCGTGCTCAGCTTGCCCGCGCGAAAGTCTGCGCTCTCCAGAATCGCCCGGTGGTAGCTGATCGTCGTGGCCGGACCGACGACAACGAATTCGCGCAGGGCACGACTCGCGCGGGCAATCGCCTCAGCACGGTCGTGGCCATGGACGATCAGCTTCGCCACCAGCGAGTCGTAGTTAGGAGGCACGTCGGAGCCCGGGCCAAAGCCCGAATCGACACGCACGCCAGGGCCTGCCGGCGCCACCCAGCGCGCAATCCGTTTCGGGTTGGGCATGAACTTGCGCACCGGATCCTCTGCATTGATCCGCATCTCGATCGCGTGACCGGTCCAGGTCACGCTTTCCTGCGTGAAGCTCAACTCCATCCCTGCAGCGATTCGGATCTGCTCCTTGACGAGATCGACGCCCGTCACAGCTTCTGTGATCGGATGCTCGACCTGAAGCCTCGCATTGACCTCGAGGAAATAGAACTCGCCATTGCTGAAGATGAACTCGACGGTTCCTGCATTCACATAGCCGGCCGCCTTGGTCGCGCGGATCGCGGCCTCACCCATCGCCGACCTGATCTCCGGCGTCACCACTGGAGAAGGGGTCTCTTCCATGATCTTTTGATGGCGCCGCTGAATCGAGCATTCGCGCTCGCCCAGATGCACGGCATTGCCATGGCTGTCGCAAATGACCTGGATCTCGACATGGCGCGGCTTGCGAACGAATCGCTCGAGATACAGAGTCGGGTCCCCAAAAGCCGACCGAGCGGCCTGCGCACTGCTCTCGATCGCCACCAGGAGCTCTGCCTCAGACTCCACGACCTTCATACCGATTCCGCCGCCGCCGCCTGATGGTTTCACCATCACCGGAAAGCCGATCTCCCTGGCTGCGGCGACTGCCTGTTGGGGATCTGAGATCGCGCCGGTACCCGGCGTGACCGGCACGCCATTGGCCACTGCCATCTCGCGCGCCGACACCTTGGAGCTGAGCGCGCGCATCGCCGAACCTGGCGGTCCGATGAACTTGATCCCCGCCGCGTCGCACGCATCGGGAAAGGCCGGCTTCTCCGAAAGAAATCCATAACCCGGATGGATCGCCTCCGCGCCGCAGTCGTGAGCGACCTTGACTATTCGCTCGAGCTGCAGATATGACTCGCCCGGCGGAGCGCCACCAATGTGGTGCGCCTCATCGGCGTAGCGCGTGTGGATCGCATTGCGGTCGGCGTCGGAATAGACCGCGACGGTCGCGATGCCCATCTCGCGGCAGGCGCGCATGACGCGGATGGCGATCTCGCCGCGATTGGCGATCAGGATCTTCTTGAAAAGCTTGCTTTTCAATCTTTTAGTAGACGAGCTTGCTTTTCAATCTTTTGATGGACGACGTGTATTTCATCCTTTCAAATCCCCAGGTTTCGCTTCATCCGACCGAGAGCAAAGGCTGGCTCGGGGTGACGACCTCACCCTCTTTGACATACACCTCGCGCACCTTCCCGGCAACCGTGGTGACGATGTCGTTCTGCATCTTCATCGCCTCGAGCACGGCCACCACGTCGCCCAGCTTGACTTCGTCGCCCACCTTCACCGGCAATTTGACGATTAGACCCTGCATGGGTGCAATCACAGTGCCCTCGCCCGAGCGCGGCGGCGGGCTTGGTTGGGTGCCGGCCGACGCTGAGGCGGCCGCATCACCAGGCATGACGGTCATCCCGGCTCCGCTCACGCGGACCTTGAAAACCTCGCCCTCGACCTCGACCTCGAACTCCGCGACCGGCTCAGAGGGTGGCGGTGAGGCAGCGGCTGGCGGATCCGCGGCCACGGCGATCGGCTCGGGAGATCCCCCTCGAGCAGGAGCCCTTGGTGCCTTCTCCTCGGGCTCAGGGCCACGCAGGTAGTCGGGAGCCAGGTTCGGAAACAGGAGGTGGATCAGGACTGATTCGTCGGTCGGCTCGAGACCCATCTTCTTGAGCTGGTTGCGAGCCGCACCGACCTGCGGCTCGAGAAGGTCGGCCGGGCGAATTGTGATCGGCTCCTCGCGGCCGAGCACGAGCCTTCGCAGCTCAGGATCGGCCGGGACTGGGGGCCTGCCGTAGAGGCCTTGCAGGTAGTCCTTCAGCTCCTGGGTCACGGTCGCATAGCGGTCGCCGCCAATGACGTTGTACACGGCCTGGGTGGCGATCATCTGTCGGATCGGCGCCACGAGGGGCGGATACCCGAGCTCCTTCCTCACTCGATTGGCCTCCTCCAACACCTCGGGGAGCCGTCCGGACGCTTTGCGCTCGTCCAGCTGACGGTGGACGTCCTCGAGCATCAGGCCTGGCATCTGGTAACGCAGGATGCTCGCGTCGACGCGATCGGCAAATGGGCTCAGGTCGTCGATGTGATTCCGCTTGAGCACCTCGAGGTCGTGCTGGGCATCCCACATCTTTGCCAGGTCGAGGCCGGTGTCGTATTCGCCGCCTCTGAGAGCGGCAACCACGCTTTCGACAGCGGGCTGCGACGTGCCCCAGGCAAGCGGCGACATTGCGACGTCAAGAATCTCCGCGCCTGCTTCCACCGAGGCCATGTAGGCCATCGGCGCCATACCGCTCGAGCAATGCGAGTGAACGTCGATCGGAACGCTGACGGTCTCTTTGAGCGCTGTGACTAGCTCCCACGTCGCCTGTGGGCTGAGCAGGCCCGAGGTGTCCTTGATCACGACCTCGTGGCAGCCCATGTTGACAAGGCCTTTGGCTAGCGAGCACCAGAGCTCGATGTTGTGCGCAGGCGAGATGGCGTAGCTCAGAGCGCCCTGAACCTTCTTCTTGGCCTTCAGCGCCGCACCGACGGTCGCCTCCATGTTGCGCAGGTCGTTGAGCGGGTCGAACACACGAAACACATCGACGCCGCATTTGGCGGCGTGCTTGACGAAGAGCTCGACGACATCGTCTGGGAAATTGCGATTCGCGAGCAGGTTCTGGCCGCGGATCAGCGCCTGGATCGGCGTGTTGGGCGTCACGTGAGCCAGGTTCCTCAGGTAATCCCACGGGTTCTCGCGCCGGCGGACCTGGGTCTCGAATGTGGCGCCCCCAAAGGCCTCCATGGCGGTAAAGCCGATCGCGTCCATCTTCGCCGCTATCGGAACTATCTCATCGCCACGCAGGCGTCCTTGGAGCAGCGACTGTTGGGCGTCCCGAAAAGTGGTGTCGACCAGGCGCAGCCGAGGTGCCTTTTTGGCCATCACGGGCCTGCCAGCGCCGCGCGCTTCTCGCGGTGGCGGGCCTCCACGTCGCTGTCGCTAAGGCCGATGATGCGCGCCGCCAGCCAGGCGGCATTCTTCGCCCCACCTTCGCCGATTGCAACAGTGGCGACCGGGATGCCGGCCGGCATCTGCACGATCGAGTAGAGGGAGTCGACGCCACCGAGATGCTGCGTCGGCACCGGCACGCCGATCACCGGTAGGTCAGTCCATGCTGCAACCACGCCCGGGAGGTGTGCAGCGCCGCCTGCCGCGGCGATCACAACCTTGATGCCCCTTTCGCGCGCAGACGTGGCCCATTCCATGACCCCACGGGGGTTTCGGTGCGCAGAACAGACCTTCACCTCGTGCTGGAGGCCGAGCTCTTCGAGCACTTTGACGCACGACTCCATGAAAGGCAGGTCTGACTTCGAGCCGAGGATGACGCCGACAACAGCGATCACTAAATAGCCTCTTGAGGCGGCCGCTGAGGGACCGCCATCGGATCTTTGGCCCCCATGCGGCACATCTGCGTTGTCGGCTTCTGCGCTACTCGCTTACGAATCTTCGATGCGCGCGCTCCGTTGCTCGGCGCCTCCTAGCATCTGTACCACCTGGAGACCAAATCTCTCGATGTCATCCCTCAACAGCCTCCTCAGCAATATCCGTTCGGAAGAAGGCCCCGGGGAATCGTACCTGCCGGGCCCCGGCCAGCGCCTTCTCACGGGCTTCAGCGACCGTTTCGCCGAGTGCGGCGGACGTCACCACCCGCCCACCATCGGTCACCAGGCCCTTGCCCGCCTCGAACCTGGTGCCGGCGTGGAAAATCAGCGCTCCCCGTGGGATCTCGGCCAGCCCGCGGATCGGAAGCCCTAGCTGCATCGCCGCGTCATCAGGGTAGTTGGCGGATGCGACCACGACCGCGACCGACGCCTGGGGGCTCCAGCGGAGGTCAGGGAACGTTGCGAGCGTGCCCTTCGAGGACGCCAGCGCGAGCGCGACGAGGTCCGATTCGAGACGGGGTAGGACCGCCTGCGCCTCGGGGTCGCCAAAGCGCGCGTTGAACTCGATGGCTCGAATGCCGGACTTGGTGAGCATCAGGCCGGCGTACAGGACTCCGCGGAACTCATCGCCGGACGCGGCAAGCTCGCGCACGGCTGGGCGCAGGACGGTGTCGACGACCTCCTTCACAAGTGCGTTATCGACCCCCACGGGCGGCGAGTACGCACCCATGCCGCCGGTGTTCGGGCCCTTGTCGCCTTCGTACGCCCTCTTGAAGTCGCGAGCCGGAACGAGCGGGATCACCTCCGTGCCGTCGGTCACCGCGAGGATCGACAGCTCAGGTCCCTCGAGCAGCTCTTCGATCACGACGGTGGCGCCGCTTCGGCCGAACTTTCCCTGGACGAGCATCGCATCAATTGCCGAGCAGGCATCCTCGATGTTCGTGCATACGACCACCCCCTTGCCACGTGCGAGCCCATCTGCCTTGACCGCAACGCGGCCGTCTCGATGCGCCGCCCACGCCTTCGCCGGTTGGGCTTGAGTGAAGACCTCGAACTCGGCGGTGGGGATGCCCGATCGGACCATGAGCAGTTTGGCGAACGACTTGCTCGACTCGATTCGGCCCGCTCCGCGATTCGGACCGAATACGTTGAAGCCTGCGCTGCGGAGCGCGTCACCAACGCCGGCGTCGACGGCCGCCTCAGGCCCGAGGATCACGAGGCCGAGCCGCTCGCGCTTCGCGAAATCCACGATGCGTACAACATCTGAAGCGCCGATGGCGACATTTCGCGCCATACCGCCGGTGCCGCCATTACCTGGCGCGCAGTAGACGCGCTCGACCAGCTCGGACTGCACACACTTCCAAACCAGTGCGTGCTCACGCGCTCCCGAACCGACCACGAGCACTTTCACCGGCGCGCTACTTGCTCTATTCCCACTCGATGGTGCCGGGCGGCTTGCTGGTGATGTCGAAGACCACTCGGTTGACGCCCTTCACCTCGTTCACGATCCGGTTGCTGATGCGAGCGAGCACCTCGTAAGGGACGCGAGCCCAATCCGCAGTCATCGCATCTTCGCTGGTCACGACCCGAATCGCGACGACGTTCGCGTATGTCCTGTAATCGCCCATCACACCGACAGTTTCAAGCGGCGTCAGCACCGCGAAGGACTGCCACACCTGACGATACAACCCGTTGCGCTTGATCTCGTCGACGACGACCCAGTCGGCGTTACGCAGGATCTCAAGGCGCTCGGCTGTCACCTCGCCGAGGCACCGGATCGAAAGGCCGGGGCCGGGAAAGGGTTGGCGGTAGACCATCTCCTCGGGCATCCCGAGCTCCATCCCAACGGAGCGAACCTCGTCCTTGAAGAGATAACGCAGAGGTTCGATCAGCTGGAAGCGCAAGCCGGGTGGAAGACCGCCGACGTTGTGATGAGTCTTGATCTTGACTGCAGTCGATGAGACGTCTGCGGCAGTCGACTCGATGACATCGGGATAAAGGGTTCCCTGGGCGAGGAAGTCGATATGGCCGAGGCTCAGCGCCTCAGCTTCGAAGACGGTGATGAACTCCCGGCCCACGATGCGCCTCTTCTGCTCGGGGTCGATCACCCCGCGCAGGGCTTCAAGAAACCTTTCGGTCGCATCGACGTACCTGATGTTCATGTCCAGGTTGCCGTGCATGACGGCAAGAACTCGCTCCGGTTCCTCCTTGCGAAGAAGGCCGTTGTTCACGAATACGCATGTCAGCTGGTCGCCGATGGCGCGATGCACGAGCGTCGCGGCCACCGCCGAGTCGACACCGCCCGACAGGGCGCAGATGACCCGGCCCGACCCCACCTGCGCGCGAATGCTCTCGGTCGCCTCGGCGATGAATGATCCCGCAGTCCACGACGCATCGCACTTGCACACGCCGTACAGGAAGTTGCGAAGCACCTCTCGACCGCTGGGCGTGTGCACGACCTCCGGATGAAACTGGATGCCAAAGATGCCGTGGCCGTTGGTGAACGCGGCGACCGGTGAGTTGCCGCTCGAGGCGAGCGAGTGAAACCCAGGGGGCAGCTGGCTGACGTGATCGCCATGACTCATCCAGACGGGTAGCTCAGAGTTCAGGCCCTTGAACAGGCCGCTCTGCTCCCTCACCGCGAGAAGCGCGGGACCGTATTCACGAGCTTGGCCGGGATCAACTTTGCCGCCCAGGTGGTGGGCGATGAGCTGCATGCCGTAACAGATCCCCAACACCGGCACGGATGCCCTTAGAGCTTCGGGATCGACCTGCGGAGCGCCTGGCTCGTAAACGCTCGAGGGACCACCGCTCAGGATCAATCCAGCCGGGTTGCGATCCTTCAGCTCCGCCCAGGGTGTTGTGCCGGGCACGAGCTCGCAGTAGACGTTGGCCTCGCGCACGCGCCGCGCGATCAGCTGGCTGAACTGGGAGCCGAAATCCAGGACGAGAATGGTCTGTGCCCGGGCGCCGCCCTTGGTCTCCTTGCGGGGCCGGGCGGCGGTGGCGGTCTTGCTCAGCCCTTTCCCATCCCCACGTGCTGGGCCTGCTGGAAGCTCTTGCCCTCTGAGGTGATCGACGGCGCGATCACCATCTCGACATGCTGAAACTCGGCGATGTCGTTGGCGCCGCAGACGCCCAGCGCGGATCGAAGGGCGCCGGCAAAGTTCTGCGAGCCGTCGTCAACACGAGCCGGTCCGAGCAGGATCTCCTTTAGCGTGGCCTTCGTGCCAACGTGGATGCGCGTGCCGCGAGGCAGGTTGGGGTCAGGCGTCGCCATGCCCCAGTTGAATCCCTTTGATGCGGACTCCTCGGCGCCGGCGAGCGGCGTACCGATCATGACCGCATCGGCTCCGGACGCAAATGCCTTGCACACGTCCGCGCCGATGCGCATGCCGCCGTCAGTGATAACCGCAACCCGCCGGCCGCCTCTCCGCATGTGCTCGTCGCGCGCAGCAGCAACATCGGCGGTGGCGGTCACCTGGGGCACGCCGACTCCGAGTACACCTCGGGTCGTGCAGGCGGCGCCGGGTCCGACGCCCACGAGGATTCCCGCGATTCCGGTCTCCATCAGCTCGAGCGCAGTCTCGTAGTGCACGCAGTTGCCGACCACGACGGGGATGTCGCAGGCCCTGACCAGATCCTCGAAGGAGAGCTGGTGATACGACTTCGACGAATGGCGTGCGGTGAGCACCGTGCCCTGAACGACGAGGACGTCGGCGCCTGCTTTCTGGGCCACATCGGCGCGCTCGGCGGCGCGGGCGGGAATGGTCGAGACTGCGCACGCGACGCCTGCAGCCTTGATCGCGTTGATGCGCTCAGAGATCAGCTTGGGCTTGACGGGCTCCCGGTAGACCTCCTTGAGGAGGGCGTTGACGTGGGCTTTGTCTGCCTCGGCGATTCGCTGGATGATGGGGGCGGAATCTTCGTAGCGCGTATGGACTCCGTCGAGGTTGAGGACTGCGATGCCGCCGAGCTTGCCCATGGCGATTGCGAACTCGACATCGACGACGCCGTCCATGGCCGAGCCCCAAATCGGGATTGGAAGCTTGAGGCGGTCGCCCAGCGCGAAGGAGATGTCAACCTCGTCGGGGTTGAGAGTTACGCCACCGGGCACCAGCGCGACCTCGTCGAAACCGTACGAGCGGCGTGCGTACCGTCCTATTCCTATCTGAAGGCCAGACTGGCCGATCTGGAGGCCAGACTGCTCCCCGGGTACCACTCCGCGGGTTGCGAGCCGACTCTGATTCAGGGTGTGCTTACTCCAATGGCGGTGGGCTTTTCGAAATTATACGAGAACCAGGTGGCGACCACGATGTGCGGTGCGTGGCCCGCATATCCTTTATCTATGTACAGGACGCTGGAGTACCTTCGGGGCATCTCAGCGGACGACGTTCGCCGCCTGCGCTCGCGCGGCATCCAGCACACGAACCAGCTCCTGCACCGCACCTCGCTTGGAATCGATCGCGAGCGGCTCTCCAGGAAAACCGGCATCACCCCCGCTCGCCTGCTCGAGTTTGCGCACCAATGCACGATGCTCGAGGTCTCGGGGATGGAGCGCCAGCTGCCAGTCGTCCGCCGCCTGGGCATCGAGTCGATGAAGGCTCTGCGCGCCCAGGACGCTGCGGCGCTCCACGCCCAGCTCGCAGATGCGGTCGGCCTCGCCGGCGCCCCCAGCCTGTCGGACGTTCAGTACTGGATCAGCCAGGCCACCGCCCTCGACATCGTCGAGGAGATCGAGGAGAAGCCCGCACTAACGGCGATTCGCTAAAACCTCGGTATACCGGAGGATAAGCAGGCGCGCGCGAAGCGCGCGCTAGGTGAAAACGCTGCGGCGCCGTTTCAAGTTTTCGTACACGCCCTGCTGGA
>JBDUAO010000002.1:0-53288 GCA_040004595.1 Candidatus Dormiibacterota bacterium
AGCAGGACGAGGGCCCAGCTGATGACCTCGGGGGTGGAAAGGTGGAGCATGACGGCTGCGTCGAACCACAGGACGGCGAGGCCCACGCCCGCGATCCCGACGACGAAAAGAAAGTGGCGCGTCAAAAAACCAAGGTCGAAGTAGAGGAGCATTGTCGCGAACAACGTGGCCGACAGCGGCATCAGGTCGTTGCCGAGCCACGGCGCCGCCACCCCCAGGACGGCCACCGCCAGCAGGACGTTGACCGCCATCAAGCCCAGCTGAATGGAGACCCGACCCGACCACCTCGACGTCCTGATGGCGACTGCGACCGCGCCATATGCGACGCCGAAAGCCAGGAGCACTCCCTCCTCCTGGAGGACGACCCTTGGCAGGTTGGCCTCCCACATGCGCAGGGCGACTGCCCCGATGATCACAGCGGCGGCGATGCTCGTGATCAATGGGTAGCGCCACGAAGTCAGAAAGGTCGACCCCCGCCTCGCGGCGCTGGCGGCTGTGGGCACGCCGAAGGGAGAGTCGGCGCCGGCCGGCTGAGGAAGGGTCAAATCGCTCGCCAAACCACGGACCACGATAGCGGCCAACGCTCGGACCTGGCGCTTGGGGCGCCGGGGTTACTTGCCGGTCTTGGCCTTGGACCGCTGGGGGACCGAGCGCTTCAGAGGCGCCCTTCTGCCCGCGTGGGCCGGGAGAGGCATCGTCGGCTCGGCGTTGTTGGGGCCCTTCGGCCGGCTGGAGGCGGCGTGCAGGGTGCGTAGCCGATCCAGCCGCTCCTGCTTGGCCACGAGGGCGATTTTCAAGGCATCGGAAAGCTGGGTGTCGTTCATCGGAACCACCCGCAGGCGGGCTTGCAGCTCCAGGACCTCCACTTCGGCCCGAGTCAGCTCGAGATCAATAGTTTTTGCCACTTCTTCCTCTTTCTTAATACGTCTGAGAGCTACTCAACCTAATAACTACCCCGCAGACGCCCAGGTTATGCCAAAAACCTGAGAAGTGGCTGGGAATCGGCCGAGAGGACGGTCAGGGCATCGACCGAGACCCCGTTGCCGCTGCGAGGCGGGCTCAGTCGAGAGATATTGCGTCGCGCAGCTTTTCGAAGAAGCCTTTGGAGACCTTCTCCGGCTTGCCGGTGAGCCCCCCCACCTTGCGCAGCAGCACCTTCTGCTCCGCCGTCAGGTCTTTTGGCACCACCACCTGGACGACCACGTACTGGTCACCACGCCGCCCACCCCGCACGTCGGGCATGCCGCGCCCCGCCATCCTGAAGGATTGACCGTTCTGCGTCCCTGGGGGGATCGCGATCTCGACCGGGCCGTCGAGCGTCGGGATTTCGATGCGGTCTCCGAGCGCGGCCTGAACCATGTTGACGCGCAGCTCGTAGATGACCTCCTGGTCGCGCCGGGCGAGCTGCGCATGCGTCTTGACCCTCAGCACCACGTAAAGGTCCCCGGGCGGCCCACCTCGTATCCCTGACTCGCCCTCCCCGCTGAGCCGGATTTGAGAGCCAGTGTCCACACCGGCCGGGATCCGGACGGAAAGACGGTGCGCCCTCTCGAGGCGCCCGTGCCCCTTGCACTGAACGCACGGATTCTTGAGCAGGCGCCCGGCGCCCCCACACGTCGGGCAGGTCGCCGCGGTCACCACCGAACCGAAGATCGACTGCGAGGTGCGCCGGATCTGGCCGGTGCCTCGGCACCCGGGACAGGTCTCCTCACCGCTCCCCGGCTCGGCGCCGTTGCCGCCGCACCTGTCGCAGGTCGTCAGGTGTGGAACGTCGATCTGCTTTTCGACTCCGAGGAAAGCTTCTTCGAACGTGATCGTGATGTCGTAGCGCAGGTCGTCGCCGCGGTTCGAGCGCTGGCGCCTCCCGCCTCCCCTGCCCCCTCCGCCGAAGAAGGTTTCGAAGATGTCGGCGAACGGCATATCGGAGAAGTCCACAACTGGGGCGCCCCCGCTCTCGACCGCCGCGTGGCCGAACATGTCGTAGGTTCGGCGGCGGCCAGGGTCGGACAGCACGGTGTAGGCCTCGCTCGCCTCCTTGAACCGCGCAGCAGCGATGGCATCATCCGGAAAGCGGTCGGGATGCGAGTCCATGGCGATCTTGCGGAAAGCTTTCTTGAGGTCATCGGTGGATGCCTGGCGGCCCACGCCTAGGACCTCGTAGTAATCGCGCTTGACCGCCACTGCCTACCGCAGTTTAGTGAGAGCGAGAGCCGCCGTCGGCGGCTGGTAGGGCAGGCGGTCGCGCGACTTTGACGAGCGCCGGCCTGACCACACGGTCCCGGATGCGATAGCCACGGCGCAGCTCCTGAACGACTGTGTCTTCAGGGAGGTCCGCCGATTCCTCATGGCCGATCGCTTCGTGGACGGTGGGATCGAATGGCTTGCCCACCGCGTCGATGGCCTCCAGCCCGTGGGCGCCAAGCGCCTCTTCGAGCTTGCGGACGCTCAGCTCCAGACCCCTGGCCCACGCTTCGTCGATCCCTTCGGGTTGGTGGTCGAGCGCCTTGTGGAGGTCGTCCAGCCCGGGCAGCAGTCTCGCAATCAGGTCGGCGGAAGCGTGCTGAATCGTCTCGAGATGCTCCTGGCGCGAGCGCTTCTTGAAGTTGTCGAAGTCGGCCGCCAGCCGGAGGTGCCTGTCCCTGGACTCGGCCAGGGCGGCCTCCAGCTCGGCGATCTTGGCCTCGAGCGAGCTCGCCGGGCCGGCGTCTGTATATCGAACCGCCTCGCCGAGCGCTTCCGGCTCGTGCGAATCGTGCGGCGGCTTACGAGTCGTCATGAGGAGTAGATACCTCGAACGGCGGGCGGCTCAAACCCCCAGCTCGGCCATCCGCTCGCTGGCGCCGCGCGCCACCGCCTGCAGCCGGGCCACGGTCTGGCTGTAGGCCATCCGCGTCGGGCCGATCACCCCGAGGACTCCCTTGAGCCGGTTTGAAGGCCCATAGCTGGTGAGCACCACGGCGCATCCCTGCAGCTGGCTGGATGCGTTCTCGGAGCCGATGACGATCTGAAGGTCGGATTCGCCGATCAGCTCACGCAGGAGGACTGTGAGGTAGCGGGTCTCTTCCAGAACCTCCAGGACCTGGTGCAGGCGGGATGATTCCGCGAACTCGGGCTGGCGCAGCAGGTTGCGGACGCCGTCATGGACAACCAGGCTTTCCGAGCCTTTCTCGTACTGGTCCAGGGCGACGACAATCAAGCCCAGCAGCTCCTTATCCAGGCCCAGCGATGCGCTGTCATAGGTCCGCCGGACGTCTTCGCTCGCCTTGCCGCCAAGCGTTGCGTTGAGCCGCGCCGCCAGCGCGCTGAGCTCCGGCTGCGTCGCCGATTCGGCCACCTGGAGCACCTGTTGGCGCAGCAGGTTGCCTTCCAGCAGGAGGATGAGCAGGACCTCGGTTGGCTCGAGTGAGACCAGGTCGACGTGCTTCACACGCGCCTGGGTGCCATGTGGCGCGCTGGCGACAGACGCGTTCTGAGTTACGGCTGCCAGGGTCATCGCCACCTTCTCGACCAGGCCCTGCACGTCGGCCGGCGCCTTGCGGAGCTCCTCGCGAATGAATTGAGCGACGCTGTCGGGGATGGCTTCGAGGTCCATCAGGAAGTCGACGAAGTAGCGGTAGCCCGAGTCAGTCGGGATTCGACCCGCCGAGGTGTGCGGCTGTGCCAGGTACCCGAGGTCCGCCAGCTCGGCCAGCTCGCTGCGGATGGTGGCTGATGACAGGTTCACGAAGTAGCGGCTCTGCAGCGCCTGCGAGCCGACGGGCACGGCGCTCGTGGTGAACTCATTCACCACCGCACGCAGGATTGCCTGTTTTCTGTTCTCCATGGGGTTTAGCACTCGGTCGCGCCGGTCGAGCGCCGGTCGACTGGCCGACGGCTGACTAGAGTACGACCAAGGCGATCTGGTTGTGGAGGTCCAGCCCCCGCCGTGTTGGCACCACGCGGCCGCCTTTGCGCTCGATCAACCCATTGCGCAAAAGCTCGTCAAGCTCGCTTTCGAAACCGTCAGGTGCGTCCATGCCTCTGGCTGTCCGCAACCCGAGCATCAGCGCCTCACCCTGGGCCTTTCGTGGCGGCAGCTCCTCCCCATCTGCCATCGGCTGCTGCGCAGCGATGTACTCTCGCGGCCTCGCCACGTTCCACCATCGTCGCGACGAGCTCCCGTCGGTGGCATAGGAATGGGCGCCCGCCCCCGCGCCGTACACCGGGCGGCAGCGCCAGTACGCGTGGTTGTGCCGCGACTCGAAACCTGGCTTGGCCCAGTTGGACACCTCATACCTGATGAACCCGGCGCGCTCCAGCTCATCGCAAGCAGCGTCGAGCTGGTCCCATTGGAGATCGGTTTCGACCTCAGGCACGCGGCCTTCGGCACGGCGACGCCAGAGCAACGTCCCCTCCTCAAAAGTCAGGCAATAGGTGGAGATGTGGTCGGGTTCGAGACCGATGCCTCTCCGCAGAGTTTCGAGCCACGATTCTCGGCTCTGAAACGGGACGGCGTAGATGAGGTCGATGCTCACGTTCGGCATGCCCATCGAACGCGCGAGGCCGAAAGCACGCGTGGCCTGTGCCGCGTCGGTCCTCCGCTCCAGGACTGCCAGGGCGCGCGGCTCGAAGCCCTGCACGCCGAGGCTGAGACGATTGACGCCGCCGTCCAGCCACGCCTGCATCTTTGCCTCATCGGTGCTCGCGGGATTTGCCTCCAGAGTCACCTCCGCGTCAGCCGCGAGGTCGAAGGTGGCTCGGACGAAGCGCAGCAGCCTCGTCATGAGCTCGGCCGGGAGCAGGCTCGGCGTGCCGCCACCGAGGTAGACGGTGTCCAGCCTGCCAAAAGAAAATTGATCGCGCGCGGCCGAAAGCTCGCGCTCCAGCGCGCCGATGTAGTCCGGCATCAGCCTGTCCATCCCGGCATAGGCGTTGAAGTCGCAGTAGCCGCACTTGTGCTTGCAGAACGGGAGGTGGATGTAGAGGTTTTGAAATGGGACGTCGAGGACTCCGATCGTGCTCAACCCGCGGGCGCCTTCAGGTCGGCGACCTCGGCCTGGCTGAGCTCGAGGAGGCGGTCGGGAGTGATCTCGAACACCGAGTCCGGCCGCCCGGCCGCCGCCCACAACACTCCATGATCGAGAAGGTCACGATCCATGAACACCGGAACCGGCGTGGCGTGCCCGAACGGCGGGACGCCGCCGATCGAGTAACCGGTGGCGCCCCGAGCGGTCTCCGGGTCGGCCTTCGCGACCGGCGATCCAGCCACCGAAGCGAGCCGGCTTTCGTCCAACCGGTTCGCCCCGCTCACCAGCGCGACCACGGGTCTTCCGGCTGCGACGAAGACGAGCGATTTCACGATCTGGCCCACCTCGCATCCGATTGCGTTGGCGGCGTCGACCGCCGTGCGCGTGCCCGCGGGAAACTGCCTGACCGCGATGCCCACCCCCGAATCGGCAAGCCATGCTTCGAACCGGCTCATTTGTGTTTCAGGATAGGGTTGAGGCAACTTGAGAGTCGTCGTCACCGGTGCCGCCGGGTTCATCGGATCTCACTTGAGCGAGCGCCTGCTGGCCGCAGGCCACGAGGTGGTCGGCATCGATTGCTTCGCCGACTACTACGAGAAAGCACTCAAGGAACAGAACCTCGAGAAGTCCCGTAGCAGCGATAGGTTCCGCTTTGAAGCAGCCGACCTTGTGGACGCCGACCTCCCTCCTCTGCTTGACGGCGCCGCGGTCATCTACCACCTGGCCGGACAGCCGGGGGTTCGGCCCAGCTGGGGAAATCTTTTCGACCGTTACGTGCGCGACAACGTGATCGCCACGCAGCGATTGCTCGAGGCCCTTAAGGACGCGCCGATAAAGCGCTTTGTGTTCGCCGGGAGCTCGTCGGTGTACGGGGACGCAGAGCGATTCCCCACCAAGGAGACAGCCCTGCCCCGCCCGGTATCGCCATACGGCGTGACCAAGCTCGCGGCCGAGCACCTGACGAATCTCTACACGAGGAACTTCGGGCTGCCCGCCGTTTCGGTCAGGTACTTCACCGTCTACGGACCGCGCCAACGACCCGACATGGCGTTCGCGCGTTTCATGCAGGCGATGACCGCCGGCGAGGACATCGAGGTGTTCGGCGATGGCGAGCAGACCCGCGAATTCACATATGTCTCTGATGCGGTTGACGGCACCATCAAGGCGTCGACCGCAGACGTTGTCGGCGAGATCTTCAATCTCGGCGGAGGGAGTCGCGTCACAGTGAACAAGGTGCTGGCGACGCTGGAAGAGATCAGCGGCCTCAGCGTGCGCAGGCAGAACCTGCCGTCCGCGCCTGGCGATCCCCGCCACACCGGCGCTTCCATCAATCTCGCCCGAGCGAAGCTGGGCTGGGAGCCGCGGGTGTCGCTGGGCGAGGGCCTGGCCCAGCAGTGGGAGTGGTACCGAGCGTCTCAGCCGCGGCGCTGAGTGGCGCATGTCGATCGAGCCCCCCGATGGCGGCCAGAATCGCTCGACCTCAATCCAGCTTGAGCACTGCCATGAAGGCCTCTTGCGGGATCTCGATCGATCCCACCCGCTTCATCCTCTTCTTGCCTTCCTTCTGTTTTTCCAGCAGCTTGCGCTTGCGCGTGATGTCGCCTCCGTAACACTTGGCGAGCACATCCTTTCGCATCGCCGGGATCGTCTCGCGCGCCACGACCTTCCCTCCGATTGCGGCCTGGAGCGGGACTATGAACATCTGGCGCGGGATGATCGTCTTCAGCTTCTCGACCAGCTTGCGGCCCTGGATCTGCGCCTTGCTCCGGTGCACGATCAGGGACAGCGCGTCGACTGGGTCGCCCGCCACGAGCACGTCGAGCTTGACCAGCTCGCCGTCGCGGAAGCCGATCATCTCGTAGTCCATCGACGCGTACCCCTTGGACCTCGACTTGAGCTGGTCGTAGAAGTCATGGATGATCTCGCCGAGCGGCATCTCGTACTCGATGACGACTCGATCGCCCGGCTTGTGCTCCAGGTGCTTGAAGGAGCCACGCCGCTCCTGGCACAGCTCCATCATCGGGCCGACGAAGTTGGTAGGAACGATGATCGAAAGCTTCACAAAAGGCTCAGCGATCAATTCGATCATGGTCGGGTCTGGCATCAGGGCGGGATTGTCGACCTCGATGACCTTGCCGATCTTGAGCGTGACCCGATACTCCACCGTCGGAGCCGTCGTGATGAGATCCAGCTCAAACTCCCGCTCGAGTCGTTCCTGGACGATCTCGAGGTGGAGAAGACCCAGGAACCCGCAGCGAAATCCAAACCCCAGGGCTGCAGAGTTCTCCGGCTCGAATGACAGCGCACCGTCATTGAGCTGCAGCTTCTCGAGGGCTTCCTTGAGGTCTCCGAAACGCTCGGAGTCGGTCGGAAACAGACCGGCGAAGACCATCGGCTTGACCTGCCTGTAGCCCGGGAGCGCACTCGCGGCCCCGTCCTCTGCCATGGTGATGGTGTCCCCCACTCTCGCGTCGGTCACGTTCTTGATCGCCGCCGTGACATAGCCGACCTCGCCGGCGGTCAGCTTGTCGGCAGGTCTTGGGTGGCCTGGAGAGAACCACCCGACCTCGTCGACCTCGTGGACCTTTCCCGTGTTCATCATCCGGATCTTGGTGCGGGGAATGATCTCGCCGTCGACGACGCGTACATAGGTGATGACACCGCGATACGTGTCGTAGTGCGAGTCGAAGATCAGTGCGCGCAACGGTGCGCCGGGGTCGCCATGCGGCGGCGGCACCCTGGCGATGACGGCCTCCAGAATGTCCTGGGTGCCGATTCCCTGTTTGGCGGAGGCGAAGATGACCTGCTCGCGCGGAATCCCTGTGACGTCTGCGATCTCCTCGGCGACCATCTCGGGCTGCGCGGCGTCGAGGTCGATCTTGTTGACGACGGGCACGAGGGTGAGGCCGGCCTCGACCGCCTGGTAGAGGTTGGCGAGTGTCTGCGCCTCGATCCCCTGCGCCGCGTCGACCACCAGGATGGCGCCCTCGCACGCGGCCAGCGACCGCGAAACCTCGTACGCGAAATCGACGTGGCCTGGCGTGTCGATCAGGTTCAGCTCGTAGGTCTTTCCGTCGCGCGCGGGGTAGGTCATGCGCACCGCCTGGAGCTTGATCGTGATGCCGCGCTCACGCTCCAGGTCCATCGTGTCGAGGACCTGGTCCTGCATGTCCCGCTTGCTGATCGAGTTGGTGAACTCGAGGAGCCGGTCAGCCAGCGTGGACTTGCCGTGATCGATGTGCGCGATGATGCAGAAGTTCCGAACCAGCGCCTGCTTGACGGTCAACACGCAATGAATCGTAGGTGCCGAGCGGGATCGACCGTGCCAAGATTGCCGGCGGCATGGTCACCGTGCTCGGTTTGGTCATTCTGGTCGCGGGCGGAATTCTCTACACCAATGTGGCGTCGAATTTCCTGATCAAGAACCTGACCTCGCGCTCGCTGGGCACCCTGGCGCCGGGATACGCGGCTTCGCGCGCTGGTATCAGGACCTACTCAAACGTCATCGCGTCGTTCGGCATCCTGGTCATCGGTCTCGGCGCCACCGATTGGGCGGGTACCACGGGCGCGTTTGTTGCAGTCGTCGGACTGGTGATGTTCGTCGCGTTCTCAGCCGTTGCGATCGCGGGCGAGGTCAGGACCTACCGCGCGCTGAAGCGCTAGACCGCAATTGGCGCCTGCGTATCCATCCTCTGGTGCGCGCCCAGGCTGAGCGGTCGGGCCAGCGCCGCCGAACAGATCATCGAAGCCATCTCAACGGCGTCGGCCGCCGTTGCGGAGCTCGCGCCTGACCGCAATACCCGCAGGCCACCAGCCAGGCCGGCGCCACTGCGGAGCACGCCGGCTGCGGAATCCAGGACTCGTCGAACCTCCACGAGGCTCAGGTCTCCGCGCCGCCATACGTGAGGGCGGGTGCGAGCCGATCCCGCGACTGGTGCCGTCGCGGTGGCGGCAGCGGCAGCCCGCCGTCCGAAGGTGGCTGCCTCGAGCAGCGAGTTGCTTGCCAGCCGGTTGGCGCCATGGACGCCAGTGCGCGCGCACTCGCCGGCGGCGAACAGGCCGGGGAGCGACGCGCGGCCGTCGAGGTCGGTGGCCACGCCGCCCATCGTGTAGTGCGCGGCGGGCGTGATGGGTACCGGCTCGCGGAGCGGGTCGATCCCCGCGTGGCGGCAGTTGCGCATGAAGTTTGGAAAGTTGTGGGTCAGGAGCTCCGGGTCCATGTGCATCGCCGCAATGAACACCGGACCTCGGTGCCGGGCAAGAGCCACCGCGACCTGATCGCGCGGCAGCAGCTCATCGATGAAGCGCTCGCCGCCTGCGTCAACGACATATGCCCCCGCACCACGCAACGCCTCGGTGATCAGAAATGGGTGCGTGCCGGCGAAGACTGTGGGATGGAACTGCACGAACTCGAGATCGGCGACCCGCGCGCCGGCACGGGCCGCCTCGAGAATGCCCTTGCCGTTGCTGAGCCGGCTGTTGGTGGTGCGCTCGTAGAGGCCGGCGTAGCCGCCCGTGGCGAGAATCGTCGCGCCCGCGCGAACGGTCACGCCGCCCGAGAACTCCCCGCCTTCAACTGCTCCATCGCCAAGCAACGAATGCAGGCGCGCGGCGAAGCGCGTGATGCCTGGTTCGATGTCGATGGCCGCGTGCACAAAGGCCATCAGCGTGTGGCCGCTCTGGTCGCCACCCAGATGGAGGACGCGGGCCATCGAGTGGGCTGCCTCACGTGCAGCGCCACCGTCAAACCGCACGCCGAGGGACTCCAACCAGTGGACCGTCTCCGGACCGGCCGAGGTCAGCATCGTGACAGCGTCCGGGTCACAAAGCCCTGCACCGGCGGCGAGCGTGTCGAGGGCGTGAAGGCGGGGCGAGTCCTCTGGCAGCACCGCGGCGGCAATCCCACCCTGCGCGCGCTCTGAAGATGCGGGGCCTGCCGACACCAGCGCCACTCTGGCGCCAAGCCGCGCCGCCTCCAGCGCCGCCGCTGAGCCGGCGAGCCCGTCGCCGATCACCAGGATGTCAGCGGCCACTCGAGCCCGGGCAACGGGGGTGGTGCTCACAGCTCCACCATCCGCTGGATCGCACCGCGAGCTCGGTCCGCAACATCCTCGGGCACTGTGACCTCGAACACGTCATCGCGCAGCGAGATCAGCAGCTTCTCGAGCGTGATCTTCTTCATGTAGCGGCAGATGGCGCGCTCGCTCGCGGCGTAGAAGCGTCCCTGCGGCGCTTCCTTGGCCAGGCGATGCATGATCCCGAGCTCGGTCGCGACGACGAAGCTTCGGGTCGGGTGTTGCTGAGCGTGCTTCACCATGCCCTCGGTGCTGAGGATGTGGGTTCGGTCCGCGTCGATGTCCCCGCTCGCCTTGAAGTACATGCACTGGCTTGCGCACCCACACTCGGGGTGCACGAGCAGGTCGGCGTCCCCGTGCTCCGCGCGGGCCCTGTCGATGTCCGCGGGCCTGATCCCTGCGTGAACGTGGCACTCGCCCGGCCAGACATGCATCTTTCTCCCGGTGACCTTCTCGAGGTAAGTGCCGAGGAACATGTCGGGCAGGAAGAGGATCTCTTTGTCCTCGGGGATCGCGCGGATGACGCGCTCTGCGTTGCCCGAGGTGCAGCAGTAGTCGCTGAGAGCTTTCACCTCCGCCGTCGTGTTGACGTACGAAACGACAACGGCGTCGGGGAACTCCGCTTTCCACGCGGCCAGCTGCTCGGCATTGATCGTCGCCGCCAACGAGCAGCCCGCGGCGAGGTCGGGAATCAGAACTCGCTTTTTGGGGCTGAGGATGACCGCGGTCTCGGCCATGAAGTGGACACCGCAGAACACGATCAGGTCGGAAGGCGTCGCGGCAGCCTGCCGGGAAAGGCCGAGCGAATCGCCGACGTAATCCGCCACGTCCTGCACCTCAGGCACCTGGTAGTTGTGAGCGAGGATCACGGCGTTCCGCTTCCGCGCCAGCTCGCGGATCTCAGCGCTGATGCCGGCGATATCGCGCGGCACGTCACGCCGGGAATACTCGGCGGCGTCCGCCTCCAGAGAAATTGTTTCTACCGCCATGTCCTTGTTACCTCCAGGCTCAGGTCCAACGCAGGCGCCGAGTGCGTCAGCGCGCCGACCGAGATCCGGTCGACCCCAGCTCGTGCCGCGGCAACGGCGCCTTCCAGAGTCATGCCACCTGATGCTTCCAACTTCGCTCGGCCGGCGGTGATTTCAACTGCTTGCCGCATGAGATCGGCCGTCATGTTGTCCAGGAGCACGATCTCCGCGCCACCATCGAGCGCTTCGGCCAGCTGCTCGAGTGTTTCGACCTCGACCTCAACCGGCATCGCCGATTTGCGGGCGCGTTTGATCGCTTCGCGCACGCTGCCCGCAGCCGCGACGTGATTGTCCTTGATGAGGATCGCGTCCCACAGGCCGGCGCGATGGTTGTGCCCGCCCCCAGCCCGCACGGCGGCGCGCTCGAGCGACCGGAGCCCGGGCGTCGTCTTCCGTGTGTCCAATAGCGTCACATTCGGATACGGGGCCAACGCGTCGGCGTAACGGCGCGTCATCGTGGCTATCCCTGACAGACGCTGCAGGAAGTTGAGGGCGGTTCGTTCGGCGATCAAGATCGAGCTCAAAGGACCCCTCACCATTGCCACCTTTTCACCGGCCTCCAGCCGCGTGCCCTCGGCTGCCAGGGCCCTGTACTCGCTCCGCGGCAGGACCATCTCGAAAACGCGCGCTGCGGCGTCGCTGCCGCTGAGGACGCCAGGCTTGCGCGCGACCACCACCGCTTCGCCCATGAGGTCGGCGTCGACAATCGAGCTGGTCGTCACATCGACGTTGCGCTCCCCGAGATCCTCGGCGAGTGCGGCGGCCACCACCTGGTGCAGGTCAGGCTTCGATGAAACCATCGGGCTCCTCGCGCAGGCCAAAGGCCTGCTGGGTGAAACGGAAGAGGTATGCCTTCTTTCCGCGGACGCTTCGCTCCTTGCCTGTCTGCTCGATCACGCCGCGGTCGACGACCCGGCGCCAGAAGTTGCCGCGATTGATCGACAGGCCCAGGACCGCCTCGTAAACGTGCTGGAGCTCCGAGATCGTGAACTCCGAAGGCAGCAGCTGAAATCCGACCGAGGAGTAGCCGACCTTGCTCCGCAATCGGCGCACCGCGTAATCGACGACCTCGCGGTGGTCGAAAGCCATCTCGACGGGCAGACGCCTCACGGGATGCCACTCCTGCTCGACGCCGTCTTTCACGCCCGCGCACGCCTCCGCCGCCGCCACTGGAACGATCGCGATGTAAGCGACGCTGAGGACGTCGCCGCGCGGATCTCGTCCAGGCACCACGACGCGGCCCGCGCTGTCCAGCTGCTCGGGCCTGTGAAACGTCTTCAGCTGCTCGATCCAGCCCCCGTCGACCCCAGTGATGCCCACCTGGAGGGCGCGCGCTTGCGAGTCGAGGGACGAGCCGGGGCAGCGCAAGCCGCCAGGTAGAGCCCAGAAGCCGGGGTACGGCGGCTCGGAGCGACGGCGAAGGAGGACGCTGAGCTCCCGACCGGCCAGCGTGAACACCGCCAGGTCGACCGAGACCGGACAGCTCGAATCTACGAGCTCGCGGGAAACCTTCTGCTCCACCATCCCATGCCCAATGTTATCTCATTGCGAAGCGACATGGGAAGCAGAGTTACTGACGGCTCGCCAGGGCCGTGGCCAGGGCGACCAGGGCGGCGGTGTCGGCGCGCAGGTTGCGTTCGCCCAATGTGGCCTGCCGGGCAACCAGGCCTAGCTCACGCTGCGACCATCCCCCCTCTGGGCCGATCAGTAGAGTCAGGTCCTGGGGCTCTCGGAGGTCTGCCAGCCGCTGCGATGCAACGCGCACAAGCATCACCGGGTTCTCACTCCTGCCGATCGCCTCTTCGATCGACGACGGGCCATGCACCTCGGGGACGGCCAGCCGGCCGGCGAGCATCGCCGCTTCGCGGCAGATGGTGCGCCAGCGCTCCGGCTTGGAGCCACGCGCCATGCTGCGGTCGGCCTGGACGATGTGGAAGGCAAAGGCCCCGGCTTCGGTGCATCTGGAAAGGACGAGCTCGAGCGAGGGGGCGGGCAGGTGGGCGATGGCCATGACGACCCGCGCCACCGGCTCCGGGTGGTGCGGCCGCTCGGCGACGACGGTTCCCTCCACCCTCTCCGCGCTGACCAGGTCGAGACGCAAGGTGAGCATGAGGCCGGCAGGGTCGACCACCTCGATCTCCTCCCCCGCCCGGGCCCGCAACGATCGAGCCAGATGGCGAGCGTCGTCACCGACGATCACCGCACGCTCGCCGTCTCGCTCGACGAAAAAGGAAGGCAACAGCTACATCGCGTTGAAGGTTTCGTACACCGCGATCTCGCCGCCGCTCTTGATTATTGGACAACCCTTCGCCGCCTTCGTCGCCTTGTCGAGCGAGGCAGCCTGGATGATGCTGTAGCCACTCGCCCGCTTGCCGATCGCTCCCTTCGCGATAGTCCCATCCGCCCTGATCTTGTTGACAGCACCGGAGAACGGATTGCCGCCATCGACCATCGCCGGCCCGAGCTTTGCAAACCACTTTTCCCACTGCTTCAAGACCCTGGCCTGCGCGGCCGGTGTCTCAGGCATTCCACCGCCGTAATAGACGAGCAGGTACTTCACGCTTTCCTCTCCTTATCGACAAGCCGCTGCGTCAGACGCGCAGGATGCCCGGTCAGGCTACCTGTTGCGCGTGGCACTGGTGACATTTTCTTGGCCGGCGGTGCATGACGCAGGCGAAGATCGGCGATCAGCTCCAGGGCTACCGCCAGGCGAGCGCGATTTGCGGGGTCATTGAGCCAGCGACTGGTGCCCGATGGGTGAGGCAGCGGCACGACGACAGGCCGTTCACCGAATCGCTTGCCGACGCGATCTTCCAGCGGTCCACTGCCGAGGATGCGATTGATCGCCATCTGCCCGACGGGGATCAAGACCTGGGGTTTGAGAATGCGCAGCTCGGCGTCGAGCCAGTGCGCGCAATTGCTGATCGCGGCCGACTGCGGCCGGAGATCGCCGGAGCCCGTCGCGTTACGCCCGGGGAAGCAGCGCATCAGCGCGGCGATGTAGGTGAACCTGCGGAATTCCTCTGCGCTGGCGAAGCCGGCACGCACCATCCACCGGTCGAGCTCTTTGCCGGCGCGCCCGGAGAAAGGACGCCGCGACACCTTCTCGGTGGGGCCTGGAGCCTGTCCGACGAGCATGAACGGCGCTCCCCACTGCCCCTCGAAAGTCGGGTTCGCTTCGGGGATGATCCCGTCGTCGACGCACGTGCGGCAGGCACGGCACGCCGCTTGGTGGGCAAGCAGAGTGGATCGAGTCATGCGGTTCGAAGGTAACAGGCAGGGTTGGCGTGACTGCGCAAGCGCGGTCTCTGGTATCGGTAACATGCCTTGGCGATGCTTCCGACGACTGATCAGGTGCTCGGCGTCCTCTCCCACATCCAGGATCCCGACCTTGGCCGCGACGTGGTGGCGCTCGGGATGATCAAAGAGCTGGAGGTCAGCCCTCAGGGCAAGGTGAGCTTCACCTTTGAGCTGACGACGCCGGCCTGTCCCGTGCGCGACCGCTTCAAGTCGCAAGCGCAAGACCTTGTCGCGGACATTCCCGGCGTGACCGCCGTCGAGGTCCGCATGACGGCCAACGTGCGGCCCGCTTTCATGCGGGCCAAGCCCTCAGAGATTCTCCCTGGCGTGAAGCAGACGATCGCCGTCGCCTCAGGCAAGGGCGGCGTGGGCAAGTCCACCGTGGCGGTCAACCTCGCTGCCGCGCTGCGCCAAGCGGGCGCCGAGGTCGGCCTTCTTGACGCCGACATCTACGGTCCCTCGGTCCCCGCCATGATCGGCTCCCACGCGGTGCCCGAGCAGGTCAACGGCCGCCTGCAGCCAATCGATGCTCACGGCCTCAAGGTCATGTCGTTCGGTCTTATCTATCCGGGCGATCAGCCGACGATCTACCGCGGGCCGATGGTCGGCAAGGCTATCGAGGCGATGATGGTCCAGGTCGATTGGGGCCGGCTCGACTACCTCGTGATCGACCTGCCGCCGGGAACCGGCGACGCCTCCTTGACCCTCGCCCAAGCGATCCCCCTCACCGGCGTGGCAATCGTGTGCACGCCTCAGGATGTCGCGACCGACATCGCGGTCAAAGCGCTTCAGATGTTCAGAAAGTTGAACGTCACCCCGCTTGGCCTGATCGAGAACATGAGCTGGTACGTCTGTTCCAACTGCGGGCACCGGCACGAGATCTTTAGTCACGGAGGCGCCGAGTCCGCCGCCAAGCGCCTGGGCGTGCCGTTCCTTGGAGCGATCCCGCTCGAGGAGGGCATCCGCGAGGACGCCGACTCCGGCACACCCGTTGTCCTTTCGAGGCCCGAGTCGGCGGGCGCGCGAGCGTTCACACACATCGCGTCCCAGGTGGCCGCCCGCACCTCCATCCAGTCGTTCCGGCAGCTGCCGGTGATCAACGTCCGCTAGAGGCCGGCTCCCAACTGCAAGACCCCGATCCGTTTCCGGTCAACGTCGACGTCGATCGCGAACGCCAGGTGATGGACGTCGTCTGGGAGGACACGCACCGCAGCGTCTACACGGGCGAGCAGCTCCGCTGGGCCTGTCCTTGCGCCGAGTGTCGAGGTGAGGCGGGTGCGCCCGGGCGCTTGTCGCGGGTGAAAAACCTGGCTCCCGAAGAGCTGCGACTTCAGGACGTGAGCCTGGTCGGGCAGTACGCGCTCCAGATCGCGTTTCAGAGCGGCCACGCCACCGGCATCTACACGTTCTCGCTGTTGCGGGCGCTCTGCACCTGCCCGGAGTGCGCGCAGCGCCGATCTTAAGACCGGCCTAGGGCGGGGTCCACCGTGACATAATTCCCGCTCGGCCCGTTTTCTTTACGCCCTTGCAAGATATCCAGCACTCGTCACTACCGGCCGCGGCCTTGCGGCGACCCCGAAAAGCGGGGTTCGCCCCACGAGGCTGGATAGCCCTGTCGGCTGTCCTGGCAGTCCTGTTCACGATCGCCGGCGGATTCGTCGTCTACGCCAACACGGCGCCGACATCCGTGACGCTCAACCTCAGGGACGGCCAGTCAAACGTCCCCATCGACGCCCAGCTGGACTTCAAGTTCTCCCGACCTGTGGCCCTGGATACCCTCCAGTCAGCCCTGACCGTAATGCCCGAGACTGACGGCACGCTTCGGGCTATTTCGGGCCAGAGCGAGTTCGCATGGGCGCCAACCGGGTTCCTCGCGCAGCTCACCACATATAAGGTGACGATTGACTCCCTCACCGACCTGGGGCATCACCAGATGAACGCGACCGAGTGGACGTTCACGACCAACATCCAGCCGCGCGTCACATCGGTCACTGCAGGCAGCACGGCGATCGCCAACGGCAGCGAGATCGATCCCGGGACACCGCTTCAACTCAACTTCAACGATGCGATGGACCACACCACGATCAGCGTCACGGCGGGCACGAAGGTTGTCGCTCTCAAATGGGCTTCGGACGACAAAAGCGCCACGATCTCGACCACCGGCATGCCGTCAGGCCCGCTGGTGATCCAGCTCGCTGCCGGCGCTCGCGATCAGACGGGCCACCCGATGTCCGCGGCATTCACGCTGAGCACGGGCATCTACTACCACGACCGCGAGAAGACAACGGCTCTCAAATACCCCGCGCTCATCCAGATCCCTAACGATTACGCCGCGCGTGACCAGAACGGCCTGCAAGCGGCAGGCCTCGTCTTCGAGTACGTCGCCGAAGGTGGGATCACGCGGCTGACGGCGATCTACCAGAACGCTCCGAAGGTCATTGGGCCGATGCGCTCGAGCCGGTTCATCTCATTGAAGATCGCGCGGCACTACAAGGGCCTGCTCTTCCAATCGGGTGAGTCGCAGGCGACGCGCAGCCGAGCGGCCGGCGATCCAGTCCCGCAGTTCTTCGACACGTACGGCTACACGTATCGGACTGCCGCGCGTGTCGCACCCGACAACCTGATGATGAGCGGCGCCTCCGTCCGCCGGGCCGAAGGGCTGTACGGCATCTCGGCGTTCGCCCTCCCCAAGGCGCGACCGGCCCTGGACGGGGGTCCCGCGGTGAGCAAGATCGGAGTGCCTGAGCATTACTCGACCTACGCGTACGACTCAACTTTCGGCACCTATCAAAAAACCGAGGAAGGCCATCTGTATCGCGACGCCACCAGCCACCAGGTCGTTCGCATCGAGATGCTGATACTCCTGCACACTCAGGTTCTGCTGCTGGACGTTGGTGACGGACATGGCTCTCACATCCACGACTACAACCTCGACTCGAGCGGCAGAATCGATGTCTTCTACAAAGGGCATCGCTTCTCCGGCACGTGGGCCTCGGCAGGCGCCCACAAGCCCCTCGTCTTCAAGCTCGGCGGCCAGGCGCTCAGCTTGCCGCCAGGGTTGGTCTGGATCGACGTCGTCGCCTAGCGTCCGGCCGCTCGCTTAAGCGCGCGCAGCATCCTTGAGCGAGGTGACGTACATCGACGCCGCAACCGCAGCAGTCGTGCCATCGCCGACGGCTGTCGCGATTTGCTTCGTCAGCTGCGAGCGAACGTCGCCGACAGCCCAGATGCCCTCCACCGACGTCTGCAGATCGCGACTCGTAAGGATATAGCCCCCCTCGTCGTGGTCGACGTGCACCTTGAACAGCCCTGAGTTCGGCACGAAGCCGACGAAGATGAACACTCCGCCGACGTTGAGCTCCTTGGACTGTCCACCCTGCTCGTAGTGCACCGCCTGAACCTTGTCGCCGCCGCTGATCTCCGTCACCGCTGACTCGAGGATGAAGTCGATCTTTGGGTTGGCACGCGCGCGATCGACGAGTATCGGCTGCGCCCGCAGCTCGTTGCGGCGGTGGATTATGTGAACCTTGGATGCATACCTCGTGAGAAAGTCGCCCTCCTCAACGGCGGCGTCCCCCCCACCGACCACCGCCAGCTCCTGGCCCTTGAAGAAGGCGCCGTCGCAAACCGCGCAGTAGCTGACGCCGCGGCCCCAGAACTCCTTCTCGCCTGGAATTCCCAGGTAGCGCGGCAGGCCGCCCGCGGCCATGATCAGGGCCGGCGCCCGCAGCTCCTCGCCCGACTCCAGCCGGACAACCTTGGTGTCGCCCTCGACATCGATCTCCAGAACCGGCTCGAAATCGCGCACCTCCAGTCCGAACTTGCGCGCGTGGTCGCCCATCTTGGTCGCCAGCTCGGACCCCAGGATGGTCTCGAAGCCGGGGTAGTCCTCGATCAGCTCGGTGTTGAGAAGCTGGCCCCCCAGGGGGCCCCGATCCACGAGCACCGCTTTCAGGTTCATCCGGGCCGTGTACAGGCCGGCCGCCAGGCCAGCCGGGCCGCCGCCCACGATGATCACGTCGTAGCTCATTGCACTAATTGGAAATGGGCCGGCAGGGTCGGTATTCCTACCCGTGCTTGAACTGGGCGCCGTAGCCGCCACGCGGGCTGTGGCAGAGGATGTTGTCAAAAGGGCACCCGATGGAACAGGCGCCGCACTCGATGCAGTTGCCGAAGCTGACCAGGGTCTTTTTTTGTTCCTCGTTCCACTCGTAGACACCTGCCGGGCAGAAATGGGTGCAGTACTTGCCCTCGCATTTGGTGCCACAAACGTCCTGGTCGACGATCTCGATATGCGGCTTGCCGCTGTCCTCGTTGTACTTGACTGTGAACAGCTTGTCGGTGAGCTTTTCCATCAGGCGCCAAACCGCTCCCAGACACGGCACATGAGACGGATCGTGTTGACGTAGTCGGCGGCGTGGATGTTCTCGTTCGGAGCATGGACGCGGTTGTCGGGCCGCCCAACTCCCACCGGCAGCACCGTGGGGATCCCGAGGTCGGCCACCACCGGGTGCATCGGCCCCGTCGCCTGCATGAACGGCCACAGAACCGGCTCCCCGTGAAGCTCGCGTACGCACTCGATGACGCTCTTGGCGACATCCGACTCGGGATCCGAGCGGGCCGGCTTCTCGGAATCGCTCCAGACGATCTCGACCTTTTCGAAACCGTGGGCATCCAGGTGCTTGCGAAGGCTTTCCAGCACGCGGGCCGGGTCCTGGTTCGGGATCAGCCGGAAATCCAGCTTGGCGGTTACTTCGGCCGGGAGCACCGTCTTCGAGCCTGGGCCCTGGTAGCCGATCGTGACTCCCGCGATGTTGCAGGTCGGAGTGAACAGAAGCTGCTCGATCACGTTCGCCGGCTTGGGGTCGCGGACCAGACGCTCGAATCCGACGAGCTTCCTGCGCTCTTCAACCTCCGGGTCGATCTTCGCCATCATCTGGCGATCTGCGTCTGTGGGCGGGACGACCCCGTCGTAGAAGCCGTCGATCTTGACGTTCATGTCCTGGTCGCGCAGGCTCGCGAGCGCTTCGATCAGGTACATCGCGGCCGACGGATAGATGGACGCGAAGCCGGAATGCTGGTCGAAGTTCAGGAACCTCACGCGCAGCTGCAGGTAGACGAGGCCGCGGCAGCCAAACTGAAGAGTCGCCCGGCCCGACTCGTCAAAGGACGTACCCGACTCCCACAGGCACCCGTCGGCGCTCAGTTTGCTCGAGTGTTCGTGCGCGATCTTCTCGAAGGTCTTGGAGCCGATCTCCTCTTCGCCTTCGATAAGGAACCGCAGCGTTACGGGGATCTCACCCACCTTCTTGAGCGTCTCGACCGCGTGGATTCGGGCCATCACGTCGGCCTTGTCGTCAGCGACTCCTCTGGCAATGATCCGGCCATCCTTCTCTGTCGGTTCGAAAGGCTTCGAGTCCCACAGGTCGATCGGGTCGACCGGCTGCACGTCGTAGTGCTGATACAGGAGCAGCTTGCGTCGGCCCGCTCCGGCTACCTCCGCATACAGAGCGGGCATGCCGCCGGCCTCGAGGGTCTCGACCCGATCGGTGTACCGGCTCAGCCGATCGGCGAGCCAGTCTCGCGCGGGCTTTACCGCGTCCGCTCCGTGATTGGAGATGCTCGGGAATGCGCAGAGCTCCTTCAGCTCTTCGACAAATCGCGCGCTGTTCTTCTCGATGTACGCATCAACGGCACTGGTTGAGATCACAGACACATTGTTTCACCCGCGTAACCTTGTCGTGTGAGCGAAGGCGAGGGGGAATTCCACTTCTCGCCACGCCCAAATCGGGCGGCCGAGATCAAGTGGCGGCCGTGGTCGGAAAAGGCATTCGACGAGGCGCGACAACTGAATCGCCCGATTCTGCTGTCCATCTCGGCCGTGTGGTGTCACTGGTGCCATGTGATGGACGAGACGACCTACTCCCACCCAGGGGTGATCGACCTGATCAACAGCGAGTACCTGCCGATCCGGGTCGACAACGACGTGCGACCAGATATCAATCAGCGCTACAACATGGGCGGCTGGCCGACCACGGCCTTCCTCACCACCTCTGGCGACATCCTGACCGGCGCCACCTACATGCCCGCGGATCAGATGGCCGACGCCCTCGTGCGGATCGCCGGCTACTACCGAACCAACCAGCCGGAGATAGCCGGCCGCGCCATGGAGGCACGAGAGCGCGCGGGCTCCGCCATCGCACGAAGCGCCGGCGAGCTCGACGAAGGTGTCATCGACTCCGTCCTCGAGGCGGTGACCAACGCATATGACCCCGAGTACGGCGGATTCGGCAACGCTCCCAAGTTCCCGCAAACGGAAGCTCTCCTTCTATTGCTGGAGCAGGCGCAGGTGCGTTCGGATCCGGACCTGCGCCGGATGGCGGTTCACTCGCTCGAGCGCATGGCAGCCGGTGGCACCTACGACCATGTCGAAGGCGGGTTCTTCCGATACTCCACAACTCAGGATTGGAGCGTTCCCCACTTCGAGAAGATGCTGGACGACCACGCGGGGCTGGTCACCGCGGTCGCCCTCGCCGGGCTTGACGACGTTCTCGACTCGACCACCGGGTACCTCGACACGGTGCTCCGCGACCCCCAATCCGGCCTCTACGCAGGCAGCCAGGACGCCGACGAACACTATTACTCGCTGGGTGCGGACGAGCGCCCCCATGACCGCGCCCCTTACGTCGATCGCCGCATCTACACTTCGTGGAATGCGGCGCTGGCCGTCGCTTACCTCGAGGCCGCGGTCCTGCGCGAGCGTCCAAAGCTTCGGGAACGCGCCACAAAGCTGCTCGAGCGGCTGTTCAAAGACCGGTACCAGGCTGGTCACGGCCTGACTCACACCGATACCGCCGGTGGGCAGCTGGGCGACCAGGTCTGGGGACTCCTCGCCGCGGTGCGCGCGCACCAGGCGGGCCTTGGCGATCGATGGCTGCCGGTCGCTTTGGACATCGCGCAACACCTCGAGAGCGTTTACGCCGACCGCGAGCTCGGCGGCTATTTCGACCACGCGAGCCAGAACCTTGGCCGTCTCGGAGACCCGATCAAGCCGCTGGGAGAGAACTCCATCGCCGCCATGGCTTTGACCGAGCTCGACGTTCTCACCGGGGAGCCCGACATGCCATACACGGCGCGAGCCCGACGAGTCCTCGAATCGATCGCCGGGCTGCCGGCGCAGTACGGCCTCATGGCCGCGGGCTTCGCGAGAGCGCTCGATCGCTTGCGGAAGCCTTTCAAGGTGAGCAGCGGGAACGCGCAGCTTATCCGGGCGGCGCGGCTGGCCCATCCATATGCCGTGGTCGATCCCAACGGCGACGTTCGCGCCGTCGTCTGTGTAGGGACCATATGCTTGGCGCCGGTGTCCACGCCCGCGGCGCTTGTCGAAGCAATACAGGAAGTCTCGAAAGCGCGTGCCTGAGAGCCGGCGCCATTTCGCGAGGCGGGTCGACAAGGCGCTCGACAACCCCAGCCTCCAGCAAGCGTTGACCAGCGGGCTGACTGGAATTCGAGCTCGCCGGGATCGAGCGTTCGAGACCTTCGATTTCGATCAGGGCCGCGCTGAGCTCAAGAAGCGACGGCTGAACAACCTCGACCACCTGCCCGAGCTGGCCGACCAGTTCAAAGCGAGGATGGAAGCGGCCGGTGGCGTCGTCCACTACGCAAAGGACGCGGCCGAAGCCCGCGAGATCATCGGACGCATCTGCTCACAAGCCCGAGACGCCACGGCGTCGGGCGGTGCCGAACGCCGGATGGTGGTCACCAAGGTCAAGTCGATGGCCGGCGAGGAGATCGAGCTGAACCCCTACCTGGAAGGACTTGGGATGGAGGTGGTCGAGACCGACCTCGGCGAGCGCATGGTGCAGCTCACCCACACGCATCCATCCCACCTCATCGCTCCGGCGATCCACCTGACCAAAGAGGATGCGGCAGCGGTGTTCGGCACCGAGGCCACCATCGAGGCGATCCAGTCCCACGCGCGGGAGTCGCTGAGGCACAAGTTCATCGAAGCGACAGTCGGCATCAGCGGAGCCAACATGGCGATCGCGGAGACCGGCACCATCGTCCTCGTCACCAACGAAGGCAACGCCGACCTCACGACGACCCTGCCACCGGTGCACATCGCATTGTTCGGATTCGACAAGCTGGTCGCGACCCTCGAGGACGCCGTTGCGGTTCTCCGGATGCTGCCACGCAGCGGCACAGGCCAGGTCATGACCAGCTACGTCAACTGGATCACCGGGCCATCGCGGTCCGCGGACATCGAGCAGTCTTTGACGATCGGCGTTCATGGGCCGCGCGAGATGCACTGCGTGATCCTCGATAACGGCCGAGCAGAGATGCTGGAGGATCCGATCTTCCGCGATGCGCTGACCTGCATTCGTTGCGGCGCATGCTCCAATGCCTGCCCACCCTTCATGGCGGTCGGCGGACATCAGTTCGGGCACATCTACAACGGACCGATTGGCCTGGTCCTCACCCCTTTCCACCACGGCATCGACAAGGCCGATCTGCCGAACACGCTGTGCACGCAATGCAATGCGTGTCAGGACATCTGCCCGGTGGACATCCCGCTGCCCAGACAGATCCTCGAGCACCGGCGCAAGGGTCGCAAGTCACTCCGCAAGAGAGTGCTCACGGCCGTATGGCAGCGCCCAGGCCTGGCGGACAGCCTCCTGAGGGCGGGCGCACCTTTCAGCGGTCTGGTCGCCGGAGCCCCACGGCTGGCGCGGGTGCCCTACAGGGATCGGGCGCCGGTGTCCCGGGGTGATGGTGGCGAGGCGCTGACGATCTTTGCTTCTTGCATGGTCGATCGGATGCTGCCCGAGGCGGCGGTCGCGCTAAGACAAATCGCAGACACTGCCGGCTACACCGTTGGGTTTCCCAAGCATCAGTGGTGCTGCGGCCTGATCGCCGCCAACGCCGGCGACTTCTCAGGCGCTGCCAGGCTGAACGCCGGCCTGATCTCGAGCCTTGGAGATTCCAAGGGTCTGATCGTGACCCCCTCAGCGTCCTGCTTTGGGGCATTCACCATCGATGCGCCAGATTGGGGAGCCCCGGCGCACGAGTCCCTCAGCTCCCGCTTCCGGGACTCCACGCGATTCACGCTGGGCCTGCTGACTGATCGGCCTGAGCTTGTCCGGACCGGCGGTCCGTCCCCCAAAGTCGCCTACCACGACTCCTGTCAGAGCCTGCGACAGCTCGGCCTGAAAGCACAGCCTCGTCGGCTGCTCGGCCTTGCGGGCTACGAAGTTGTCGATATCCCTGACATTGCCAACTGCTGCGGGTTCGGCGGCACCTTCAGCCTGGATTGGCCGCGCGTGGCTGACCGGCTCGCCGAGTGGAAGCTCGACGCCATTGCCAAAACCGGTTGCACCATCGTCGCCTCGGACAACCCGGGTTGCCTGATCCACATTGCCACCGCCGCCCGCCGTAGGGGCATCGACCTGCGCGTGGCGCATGTGCTGGAGCTCGTGGCCGAGCGCCTGGCGACAAAGGGCCGGTAGGGTTACTTCCGGTGAGGATCACCCTCGTCGCCGGCGCTTCGGCCGACATCACGGTCGATGCCCTTGCGGTCCCGATCGGCACCGGCAATCGACTATCGGGGGCCGCTGTCGATCTCGACCGGGCGCTGGGCGGCTTGCTGACTGAGCTGCTGGGCAGCGGCGAGTTCAAGGGGCGTATCCATGAGGTCTTGCCGGTGCCAACCAACGGACGGATCGCGGCGCGCCGCCTGATCCTCTACGGGCTGGGCGCCGTCGGAGATCTCGACGGCCAGCGGATGCGCTCGGCGCACCACGAGCTGATTCGCGCTGCGCGCACCTATGGATACCGGCGGATTGCGCTGCTGCGATCCGAGCCGCTGGTGGGTGAGAGCCTGAAAGGGGTGGTCGAGGGGTGCGTGATGGGAACCTTCGAGCGCAGGTCACGCCAGACAGGAGCGCAACCTGAACGAGGCGAGCTCGACGAGCTGATGCTGGTCGGCTTCGGGCAGGGCCGGGAGCGCGAGGTCGTCGCGGCGCAGGAGTCAGGCGAGGCGACAAATCGAGCCCGCGAATGGCAGAACGCACCGGGCAACGAGCTGACTCCCGAGGTGCTCGCCCAGGAAGCCCAGAAGATCGCCCAGCGGCACGGGCTGGAGATCGAGGTCCTCGGCCCGGCCGAGCTTCGCGCCGGCGGCTACAACCTGCTGCTCGGGGTCGCCGCGGGCTCAACCGAGCCGGCGCGCATGATCCGGCTGCGCCACCGCGGCGGGCAGCAAAGAGGAGTCGCGCCTGATGCGCATGCGCCAGTGCTGGCACTCATCGGCAAGGGCATCACCTTCGATTCCGGGGGCATCTCCTTGAAAGAGGCGCCCTCGATGAGCCAGATGAAGGCGGATATGGCGGGTGCCGCAGCCGTGCTGGCTGCCATCGACGTCATCGCGGCACGCAAGCTGCCGTTGGACGTCATGGCGGTGGTGGCCACGACAGAGAACATGGTGGGCCCGTCGGCACAGCGCCCGGGCGATGTGGTGGTGAGCGCCGAAGGCAAGACCGTTGAGATCCTCAACACCGACGCGGAAGGCAGGCTGGTGCTCGCTGACGCGCTCACGCACGCGCTGCGCAACGGCGCCACGCACCTGCTGGACCTCGCGACGCTCACCGGCGCCGCCACGATTGCCATCGGTCACGGTGCCACCGCCGCCGTCAGCAACAACGATGAGTTCTGGCAGCTGATAGAGGAGGCGGCTCGGCGCGCGGGCGATCGCGTGTGGCGGTTGCCGATATTCGCCGACTACCGGGTGTTGTTGCGCAGCCAGATCGCTGATCTGAGGAACTCTGAGTACGGCGAGGCCGGGGCCATACTGGGCGGCATGTTCATCGGGGAGTTCGCCCGCGACAAGCCCTGGGCCCACCTCGATATCGCTGCGTCGAGCTGGAACACCAACGCCGAGCTGACAACCGTCCTGCGAGGGCCCTCTGGAGCGGGGACTCGACTCTGCATCGAGCTGGCGGAACTGATGGCCGGGGCCGAGCGTTAGAACTTGAGGTGAGACACCTCTGATGGGAATCCTCGAGACCATCGAATCCCCGGCTGACCTTCGGAAGCTGGACCAGGCGCATCTGACGCAGCTCGCCGCAGAGGTGCGCGCCTTTCTGGTCGAGCAGACCTCCCGTTCGGGCGGGCATCTGTCGCCGAACCTCGGCGTGGTCGAGCTCACCTTTGCGTTGCATCGAGTGTTCGAGAGCCCGAAGGACGCGATCGTCTGGGACACCGGCCATCAGGCATACGTCCACAAGATCGTCACCGGACGCGCGCGCGATTTCCCTGGGCTCCGCCAGGCCGGCGGCCTCTCCGGATATCCGTCCCGCAAGGAATCCGAGCATGACTTCGTCGAGAACAGCCACGCGTCGACGTCCCTGAGCTACGCGCTGGGTATCGCCGAAGCGCGGCTGCGCAAGGGCGTGGCAGGCCATGTGGTTGCGGTGATCGGAGACGGTGCGTTGACCGGCGGCATGGCATACGAGGCCTTGAACCAGATCGCCCACCTCCAACCGCCGAACCTGATCATCGTCATCAACGACAACGGGCGCTCTTATGCCCCGACTGTCGGCGGCCTTGCGCGCCATCTTTCTCAGCTGCGCGTCGATCCGCGATACGAGCGCCTCAAGGAGGACATCTCACGCCTCCTCCGCGACATGCCATTGGTCGGACCGACCGCCGATCAGGCCGCGTACCGCGTCAAGGAAGGTCTCAAGCAGCTGCTTCAGCCATCGACGATTTTCGAGAGTCTCGGCATCAAGTACGCCGGAATCGTCGACGGCCATGACGAGGCCGCGCTCGAAGAGGTGCTCTCTCGGTCCAAACGACTGCGGGCGCCGGTGGTCGTGCACGTGATCACCGAGAAGGGCCACGGCTACCGCCCTGCGGTTGACGACGAGATCGACAAGCTGCACGGCGTGGGCGCCTTCGATCCGCTGACCGGACGCCCTCGGTCGACGGAGCTCACCTACACCGACGTTTTCGGCGAAGCCCTCATGACGGCGGCGACCAATCGGCCTGAGGTGGTTGCCATCACTGCGGCGATGGCCTCTTCGACCGGGCTCCTGAACTTCGCCAAGGAGTTTCCTGAGCGCTTTTTCGACGTGGGGATCTGCGAGCAGCACGCGGTGACGTTTGCGGCGGGACTTGCGCTCGCCGGCATGCGTCCTGTCGTGTGCATCTACTCGACCTTCATGGCGCGAGCCTTCGACCAGACGATCATGGACGTGGCGCTGCACAAGCTGCCGGTCGTGTTCGTGATCGACCGCGCCGGCGTCACCGGCCCCGACGGCTCGTCGCACCACGGCGTCTTCGACCTCTCCTTTCTTCGGCTCATCCCGAATCTCAAAATCGCAGCGCCCGCCGACGCGACAGAGCTGTGCGCTCTGCTCGAGACTGCGTTGGCCTCGGACGGCCCGATTGCGATTCGCTACCCGAAGGGTCCTGTGCCGTCGACGCCCGAATTGCCGGTCGAGCCGCTGCCGATCGGACGTTGGGAGGAGCTGCGCAAGGGATCTGACGCGGTGATCTTTGCGATCGGCCGCATGGTCGAGGTGGCGATGGAGGCGGCGGAACGACTCGAGCTCCAGAACGTGTCCTGTGCGGTGGTCAACTCACGCTGGATCAAGCCGATGGACCCGCGAATCGTGGAGTGGGCGCGGTCGCACGCTGTCGTGGTCACCGTGGAGGACAACGTCGGCGCGGGCGGTTTCGGCGGCGCCGTGCTGGAGACGCTCGCCCCGCACGGGCTTGCCGGCCGCGTGCGCATGCTGGCGCTGCCTGACGAATTTCTCCCTCATGGCAAGGCCTCGGACATCTTGAAGGCGCATGGCCTGGATTCCGCCGGCGTGGCCAAAAGTGTTTACGAAGCTGTCAAGGGGAAGGTCGGCACCGAGACCCAGCGCGGCTAGAGCTTTCTTCGACCCGCGAAACCTTCGCCGATGTGGTGCCAGTGCTCGACCTGTTCCTCGCCGAGCTTCCAGCACAGCTCGATCAGCTCGCCGTCCCTGTACGACGGAAAATCGATCAGGCCTTCGAGCGGGCCCTTGAGCTGGATGCCCATTCCATTCAGGTTCGCGACAGCCTTGAGCAGCTCCATCTCCGCACCGCCGACAGCGTCGCGCGCTTGCTGCTGGCGCTCGTTGTGCTCTGGGCCTGCTCCGGGTCTCTTCGACTCGTACTGCGCGATCCGGGCCTGGTCCTCGAGCTCGGGCACCAGCGCCGACAGCTGCGCGATCTGCTCGACGATCCTGCGCACCCGTGGCAGCTCGTTATTCGCCTCCTCGACGGTGTAGGTGCGAAGCCTTTGCACGGGTCAAAGATAATCTCCGCACGGCAGACTTCGCTCGTGCACGAGCAAGGCCGCCGGATTGCCGATGCCATCACCTGGCTGAGGATTCTCCTCGTCCCTGTTATCTGGGTATTTGCGCTCCTCGGCGAGGGAAGGGTTGTTGGGGCAGGCCTGATTGCAGCAGCGGTCACCGATTTTCTGGATGGTCTCGTGGCGCGCCGCCTAGGGCAGGCGTCTCTCGAGGGTGCGCGCCTCGACCTCATCGCCGACACCCTGGTTCTGCTCTCGGCCGTCGCATGGATCGAATTGCTGCATCCCGAAGTGTTGCAAGAGAACTCGGGCCTGATTGTGGCCGCGGCCGCGGCCTATCTTGTGGCGGTCGGCATCGGCATCGGCAACTTTCGTCGGCTGCCAAATCTGCACCTCTACTCATCGAGGGTCGCGGGCGGGCTGCTGTATTCCTTCGCGGCGATCACGTTGATCGGCGGGCGCTACGACAAGTTGTTGCTCGCGCTGGCCGCCGGCACTTTCATTCTGTCCTCTGTTGAGACTGCGGCCGGCCAGCTGATGTTCTCGGTCACCGAGGCCAAGGTGGGCTCCGTTCTCCTCGAGCGCCGAAGGCGCGCCGATATCCGCTAGTCGCGCGTAGCTGCAAACTGGGCTGCAAACTGGTGTGGTGGACCAGCTTGAGATGCGGCGTCGCTTCGCTGCGGCGTCGGTTGCGCATCTGGCGACCGTTGGCCCCGATGGACATCCCCACATCGTTCCGGTCTGTTTCGCCTTCGAGGACGCGACGCTCTATTTCGCGGTGGATTCCAAGCCCAAAAGGACGACCAATCTCAAGCGGCTGCGCAACATCGCCGCGAACCCCGCGGTCTCCGTGCTTGTCGACCACTACGAGGACGATTGGAGCAGGCTCTGGTGGGTTCGCCTCGACGGTGCTGCTCGAGTCTTGACAGACGCAGCCGAAATGCTGAGGGCCGTGGATCTGCTCGCCGCGCGCTATTCCCAGTACCGGGCGAACGCGCCGACCGGCCCTGTGGTCGCCGTCGTCATTGCCGGCATGACTGGCTGGTCGGCGTCCTCACCGCCGAGCACCAGCTCAGGCTGAGCTTGTTCGACCGGATAGACGAGCGGCTGCGCATCGAGGCTCGTGGTTCCGAGTGAGTAAGGCCCGACAGTGCGACCGTTGACCGACGCCGTCCAGCTCGCCGAATAGCGCACCGACGCGACGACGCGATAGCCCGCCTGATCGTGGGCCTGGTACACGTGCGCGACCGACGAAGTCTCGGGATATGCCGTTCCAAGACCGGATAGGTCGGCGAAGTCGACACGGGCGCCGTCGCCAAAGTCCCACGCCGCGCCGGTCGGAACGGCCGTCACGACATACTCGACACCTTCGTAAGTTGTACTCACGCTCATTGCGGCCGGCGCCGGCGCGAGCCAGAACAGCGAGTCGAACCCGACCAGTCCCGGTGAGGTGGGATTCGCGACCACGCTGCTCGCGAGCGGGTTCCAATCGGGCATGGGCGGCGGTGCCAGCGGCCCGGCGCATGCGACCCGTTCTGGCGTGGCGTTCAGCAGCCTGTCCGTCGCCACGACGTGAACGCATGCCGTCTCCCCGGTTTTCATTTTCGATTGCGTCAGCGTGCGCGGCGTCGGCGTCGATGCAGCCTGCAGACGATTCGGAGAGCTGCCAAGCGTCAGCCAGGAGGAGTACCTGCCCATCCCCGACGCAAAAAAATCCTTGCCTGCGCCGTCGCCCTGGTCGCCCACCGGGTCCCACGTGAAGGAGACGGAGCTGGTCGACAGGTCGGTCACGCGCGGCTGCGGCGCGTACGGAGGTCGGGAGTCGACGTATATGTCGACGACGGGGTAACCGAATTGATCGGCCATAAATGGTGGAGGCAATTCGCTGCCGTAAGCGCCGAGCCCGCATTGCCCGCCGAAGGTCCAGTTGTAATAGGCGATGTACTCCTTCGCGTGGCCATGCACCGCCCAGCCATTGGTCGCGAAGTTCCAGTGGTGGTGATCGGGGTAGTTTTCGTGGAGGAGCTTGACCCAGCCTGAGGCGTCACCTGGGGCTCCCCTGAAATCGCCGTAGAAATACCCGAACCAATCGTCGTAGCCGGGGTTCGGATGAAAGCCGTAGAACGTATTGCGCTCAGGATTGGTGCCGACGTGAGGGTCATTGGTCACCACCGTGGCAACCCACATGTCAGAGAACTTGGTGCACCACCCAGGCGGATCGCCATATGTGGCGCTCCCCCACGATGATGCCGCGGCAACGGGGGCCGCATGAAGCCCCAGGATCAAGGTGACGATCGCCGCGCCTGCACGTCTCACGTCGACGCAGCCTAAGAACCTCTGGTGTCAGAAAGAACCCCGCCCGTTAACGCCGACCTTAGAATCGCGTCGTGCGCGAGCAGCGCAAGGTTGTGACAGTACTTTTCGCCGACGTCGTGGGCTCCACTGCGATGGCAGCCCAGACCGACCCGGAGGTCGTGCGCTCGGTCATGGCCCGCTACTTCCAGCGCATCGTAGACATCTCGCATGCGTACGGAGGCACAGTCGAGAAGTTCTCCGGCGACGCGGCGATGGTGGTTTTCGGGGTGCCTGCAGTCCACGACGACGATGCGGAGCGTGCTGTGCGAGCGGCCATCGAGATCAGGGACGGCGCCGCCGACATGCCTGTACGCGTCGGCGTCAACACTGGCGAGGCTGTAACCGCGGCCCGCGAGGACCGCCAGTTCATGGTCAGCGGGGACGCAGTCAACATTTCGGCGCGACTGCAGCAGGGGGCCGAACCTGGTGAGGTCGTGGTCGGTCAGTTGACCGAGCGCCTCACGCGCAACGTGATCGAGTACGAGGCGCGCGAACCAGTAACCGCCAAGGGGAAGTCCGAGCCACTGGTCGCGTTTCGAGCTGTTCGGCCTCGCTCGCAGGTGCCGGCGCAGGCGCGCGGAGTCGAAGGCTTGCAGGCCGCTCTGGTCGGTCGCGATCGGGAGCTCCGGTTGCTCCTGGATACCTACGCACGTACGGCGAACGATCGCAGGCCACATCTGTTCACCCTGGTTGGTTCCGCAGGAGTCGGAAAGTCACGCCTTGTCAGCGAGGCGCTGGCATCGCTTGCAGGTTCAGGCGCCACGTTGCTTCGAGGTCGCTGCTTGCCCTACGGACGGGGAGTCACCTACTGGCCGGTGGTCGAGATGGTCATGGCAGAGACCGGAATCACGCGTGCCGATGAGCACGAGGCAGCGCTTGAAAAGCTGGATAGCTGGTTGGGCGGGCTCTTCGAGGACGCTCAGCAGCTGCCGGCCGTCCGTTCCCGCATGGCTGTGATGATGGGATTGCTGACGCCTGCGGTGGGGATGCCAGACACCATCGCCGCCCGCATCGATAGGGAGATCGGCTGGGGCATACGCCAGTGCCTTGACGCGATCGCTCGCCAGGGACCGCTTATCGTCGTCGTCGACGACCTCCAGTGGGCCGAGCCGCCGGTCGTCGAAACGTTCGAGCAGCTCATCGAACGCACATCCGATATGCCCATCCTGCTGATTTGCATCGGGCGTCCCGAGTTCCTGGAGGCCCGCCGGGATTGGGCCGCCGGACAGGCAAACTCCACCACGATCACCCTGGACCCGCTAACACGGACTGAGACCGGCACCCTCATCTCGCGCCTGCTGGAGATCGAGGCGCTGCCGGCGGACTTGCGCGCGGAAATCGTTGAGCGCTCGGCGGGTACGCCTCTGTTCTGCGAGGAGTTCATTCAGATGCTCATCGACGAAGGACGCCTCGTTCACGAAGGCAACAGCTGGCGCGCGGCCGGGCCAATGGGCGAGATCCGCGTGCCACACAGCATCCAGGCCGTGCTGGCAGCGCGCTTGGACAGCCTGCCCGACGGCGAGAAGAGCGTCCTGCAGGCGGCGAGTGTGATCGGCGAGCGCTTCGATGTGGCGCAGGTCCGGGACCTGGCTGGAGGAGCCGGGGCCGAAGGTGCGCTGGACTCCCTGCGTCGAAAAGGATTGGTTGCGGGTGGAGACGGGACTCGGGAAGAGATGGCTTTCCGCCACATCCTTGTCCGCGATGCGGCGTACGCCTCGCTGCCGAAATCGACCAGAGCCGCTCTGCACGACACGTTCGGAACCAACCTCGAGCGAGAGGCCGGCGAGGCGCTGACAGTGACCGAGATCCTGGCCCATCACGCCGAGCGAGCAATGACCATGTCGATCGAGGTTGGCGTCGAGGGCGAGCTCCTGGAACATCGCGCCAAACGCGCCCTCGAGTGGTCGCTGGCGGGCGGCGAGCGGGCTGCCAACCGGCGAGACCTGACGACACTCGAGGCCGCGCTGAAGCACGCGCGGACCGCAGCCGCTCATTTGCTTGACGGCGGCGAGCTCAAGTTCCGCGCTCGACTCTCGCTCCTCGAGGCAGAGCGATTGATGATCATGGCCGACTATCCGGCCGCTGCTGAGACTCTTGGCGGCGCGGCGCACCTGGCCGCGGAGGCTGGGCTGCCTGAGGTGGTGGCGAAGGCCCGGCTTCACGAAGCCTGGATAGCGAACTTTGCCGGTATGGAGGACCTCGAGGAGTTCGACCGCGTCGTCGAGCGGGCCGTCGAAGCGTGCCGCAAAGCCGGCGACGTATCCGGCGAAATCGAGGCGCGCCATATCGGCTCCAATCACCTGTGGTCACTCGGCCGGCTCAGCGAGTACATCGCGGTCAATGAACAGCTCCTCGCTCAATCCCGAGCGATCGGCGACTCGGCACACGTGGCGGCCATCCTGGTTCGCCTGACCGCTGCCGAAGGAATGAGAGGGGACCAGCCGGAAGCTGAACGTCACATCGCCGAAGCCGAACAGATGGCCGCAACGCTGGGGCTCAGGAGCGTCGCGCTCGGGGCGAAGATGCAGCGAGCGGGCAGGTCTTTTTTGATGGGCGATCTGGTTAACGCAGAGAGTGCACATCGAGAATTTCTCGCAGCCGCCGAGGATGCCGGCGCGGGCCAGTATCTCGTCAGTGCGCTGCGATTCTTGGGACGCGTGCTCATCTTCAAGGGCAGGTCCGGCGAAGCCGCTTCGGTGCTGGATCGCGCGCTGGAGCTTAGCGAAACAAGCGGCGAGCGATGGAATCGCAGCGAGCTTTTCGGCTTGCGCGCGCGCGCTGCCGTTCAGCTCGGTGAGATCGAAGCCGCCGAGGGCTACATCAACCGGGCTCTGACCTACCTCCAAGAGGACGACGTCACCGCTGTTGGTGAGGCGTACGACCAACTGGGCCTGATTCGCGAGGCCCAGGGCCGCCACGCCGAGGCGGAGGCGGCGCGGCGGCGGGCCGTCAGCGCGATTGCCGAGACCGAATACAACTGGTTCAAGACCGACGTCGGTTTGGCGCTTGCGAAATCGCTCGTGCAGCGCGGCGCACTCGACGAAGCCCGACCCCTCTTCGATGAGCACGAGCGTTGGGCGCGCGAACAGAAGATTGGCCTGTGGGATCTCGAGATCGAGGAGCTTCGACGCTCGCTCGGCGCCTAGGATTTAAGAAAAGCGCTACTTGACGAGATGCGACGTCTTGTCTAGTATCGTGTCGGTGGCGACCCGGACCCGAGACCGCATCCTGCGGAAGGCGGCCGGCGTGCTCGCCATGGGAGAAAAACCAACCGTGGCTCAGTTCGCCGAAGCGGCAGGGGTATCGCGGGCCAGCTTCTATCGCGCCTTCGAGTCCCGGGGTGCTCTGCTCGAAGCGTTGGACGTGCAGCCCGAGCCCGGTGCAAGAGACCGAATCCTCGAGGCCGCCCTCGACCTGGTGGGGGCTCGCGGGCTTGCGGCCCTGTCCATGGATGATTTGGCCACCCGAGCCGGGGTATCCCGCGCGACCCTGTACCGCCTCTTCCCTGGCAAGCCGGCGATCTTCACGAGCCTCATCCGGACCTACTCGCCGCTGGAACCGGTCGGCCGTCTGGTGCTCGAGATGAAGGAGGCGCCGCCTGAGGTCGTGATGCCCGAGATCGCGAGAACCGTCTACCGAACCGTGTACGGATCTGGCGAAACCCGTCTCGGCCTGCTGCGCGCGGTGTTCTTCGAAGTGAGCTCGCTGGCCCCGGACGCCGAGGAATCGGCGCGAGATGCGATGCAGGCGATCATCGGCTCGGTTGGCGCGTACGTAATGACACAGATGACCTCGGGCAGGCTGCGGCCCATGTCGCCCCTGCTGGCGTTGCAGTCGTTTGTCGGCCCGATCTTCTTCCACGTGCTGACCAGGCCGCTGGTCGCAAGGGTTCTTGGTGTCGAAATCGACGGAGAGCAGGCCGTGACCGAGCTGGCCGAAGGCTGGCTGCGGTCGATGCGACCGGATTTGGAGGAAACGCGATGAGCGAGGCGTACGCGGTAGATGTCGACAACGTCGTCAAGTCGTTCGGAACGATGCGGGCGCTCGACGGCGTCACCCTTCGCGTGCGCCAGGGCGAGATCTACGGCCTGCTCGGCCCGAACGGGTCTGGCAAGACCACTTTGATCCGCGCCATAGTCGGCCTCGTCGCGCCCGACTCAGGGACCGTCACCGCCCTCGGCCACCGCATACCTGATTTGAACATCCTCAGCAGCGTCGGTTACATGACCCAGGCGGCCGCCCTCTATCCAGACATTTCGGTGGAGGAAAACCTCCGGTTCTTCGCCGCCATCAGCGGAGCCGACAGCAATGTGGACGAGGTGCTCAAAGTGGTCGAGCTCGAGCAGCGTCGTAAGTCGGTCGTCGCTACGCTCAGCGGAGGAATGCGGCAGCGATGCTCGCTGGCCTGCGCGCTCGTGCATCGACCTCGCCTTCTCCTCCTCGACGAACCGACAGTTGGTGTGGATCCCCAGCTGCGTGTGCAGTTCTGGGAGCACTTCCGGGACATGGCCGCCGCTGGTACGACGATCCTCGTCTCCAGCCACGTCATGGACGAGGCCGAACGTTGCCAGCGGCTGGGCCTGATTCGGTTTGGAAAGCTGCTCGGCGAAGGCACGCCGAACGAGGTGCGGGCCGCCGCGGGTACCAACAACCTCGAAGAAGCCTTCCTCAAGCTCTCTGGGAGGGCCGGGGAATGAGCGGCCACCGCATCGCTGCCATCACCCGCCGCCTGCTTCAGCAATTCCGGCACGACCGCAGAACGCTGGCACTGCTTTTTGTCGCCCCGCTCGTGATCCTCGGGTTGCTCGGATACCTGATTCGTGGCGGGACCTCAGCGCCTGATGTCGGAATTGCCAACCAGGACCAGGGACCGGTCGGGGCGACGATCGCGAGCGCGTTGGAGAAGTCGAGCAGGATCCACACGGTAACCATCAACCCGGCTGATGGCGACGCCAAGCTCAAGGACGGTTCGCTGATCGCTTACATCGTCTTTCCCGCGGGCTTCAGTCAGCTTGCACAGCAGGGCACGATCGCGCCCGAGATCCACCTCGAGGGATCACAGCCGGGGGTCCAGGCGCCCGTGCTGCAGGCTCTTCAGGACGCACTCACCTCTGTCGCGGCATCGGCGATTCGGTTTCAACCGAGCGTCACGTATCTCTATGGCGGCCAGAATCTTGACCAGCTCGACTACTTCGGAGCTGCCTTCATCGGGTTGATTCTCTTCTTTCTCGTGTTCGTGGTCACCATCGTTTCGTTCCTGCGCGAGCGCTCGCAGGGCACACTCGAACGGTTGATGGCGAGCCCGCTGAGGCGGGGCGAAATCGTCGTTGGCTACATGATCGGCTTCACGATCCTTGCACTCGTCCAGGCCGTTGAGGTCCTCCTCTTTTCACTGTATGTGCTGAAGGTCCACAACCAGGGGAACGTGCTGCTGATCTTCGGATTCGAGGTGCTGATGGCGCTCAGCGCCGTGAACCTCGGCATTTTCCTGAGCATGTTTGCGCGCACAGAGTTCCAGGCCGTTCAGTTCATACCGCTGGTCATTGTTCCGCAGGTCCTGCTGTCCGGCATCCTCTTCCCCGTCTCGACGGAGCCGACGCCACTGCAGTACGTCTCGGACGTGCTGCCGCTGACCTATGCGGTCAACGGGCTTCGCGACGTCATGCTCAAGGGCGCTGACCTGACATGGCCCGCCCTGCAGCTGGATGTCGGTGTTGTCGCCGGTTTCTGCGTCCTGGTGATCTTCGCGGGAATCGGCACCCTGCGGCGCCGCGTCGCCTGACTGCGTCGTTCCGTAAGCTGCACCAATGCTGCTTTTGTGCTCGCGGCGCTGCGGCGGACGGTTGTTTCGCGCTCTGTTTGCCGAGGTCGACATCGACTCCGCCGGCGATTACCAGGACCATCGGATTGCGCAGCCCGGATACATCTGCCTGAATTGCGGAGCGCCTACTTTCGACCTGAGCGAGGTGCCCGCCGAGATGGCCGCCGAAGCTGCGGCGGACGATCGCCCTGCCGCCGACATCCTCTGCCCGGTGTGCGAGACGATGGTCAAGGTGGACGCGGGGATGGAATGTCCCAACTGCGGCGCTCCCCTCGAGGTGGCCTAGAAGAGACCCCGGAATCAGGTTAGCGAGGCGTTGCCGACCAGGATCCCGAGCATCCACCTCGCTGCCGGTGCATTGCCTTCTCGGACGGCACGCCGGAGGACCCTGACTGCCCGAGGCGTGTCGAGATCGTCATCGAGCGCGGCGTTGAATTCCTTGACGAAAGCCTTCGCAGCCCCGCCGGGCACCCGTGCCGCTGGGCCCGCCCCCACCACCGCCGATGGAAGCTCGCCCGCCCCCCGAGCCTCATCCGCCAGCAGGGCGCGAGCGCGTTCGACCAGCCGGGCAGCTCGCGCCAGCCCCGACCAGCTGAAATCCCAGTCGCGCCGATAACGATGCGAGGCCAGATAGAGCCGCACCGCGGCCGCGGGCGCCCGCTGCAGCGCCTGGCTCACGTGCACCAGGTTGCCAAGCGACTTGCTCATCTTCCGGCCCTCGTACCGGACCATGCCAGTGTGCATCCAGGCCCTGGCGAAGGGAACCTTGCCGGTTAAGGACTCGGATTGCGCACGCTCTGCCTCGTGGTGGCTGAAGGCCAGGTCGCGACCGCCACCATGAATGTCGATCTGCTCACCCAGGTAGCGCATGGCCATGGCCGAGCACTCGATATGCCAGCCGGGCCGCCCGGGCCCGAACGCAGACGGCCAGGCGGGCTCATCCGGGCGCGACCCGCGCCACAACGGAAAATCGAGAAGGTCCCTTTTGGTATCGGGTCCGACCGTCCCCAACAATCCCTCATCACGCAACTTCCGCAGCATCGATTGGCGGCTGCGATGCGACAGGCCACCAAAACGCCGGTAGGTGCTCACATCGAAATAGAGCGAATCCGTGTGGTAGGCATGCTTGGTGCGATAAAGCTTCGACGCCGCGGCGAGGATTCGTGCGATCTCCTCTGAAACCTTGGGCATGAAGTCGGGCGCCCGCCACCCGAGCGCCGTCATGTCCCGGATGTGCACCTTGGTCTCGCGGTCGGCCAGCCACTTCCAATCGACCCCGTCACGCCTCGCTCGCTCGAACAGCGGGTCGTCCACGTCCGTGACGTTCTGCACGTAGCGCACACGCACGCCATTCGCCTCGGCAAAGCGAACGAGGATGTCGAACATGCAGAACGTGAATGCGTGCCCCAGATGGCCCGAGTCATATGGGGTGACACCGCAGACGTACAGGGTAAGCTGCTGCTTGCCCCGCTCGGCTGCGGGACGCAAACGGACCTTGCGCTTCGACAGGGTGTCGTGGATCCGAACCGCGAACTGCTCAGCCATAGGCACGATCAGCACAGCTCACCGACTGCCCCCTTGAAACGCGATGCAGCGGGTCGATTAGGTGTGCGCTCGCGAGCGCACCGGAGCGTCAGCTCGCATCGCCTCAGCCCTGTCGATCATCTCCCACGCCACACCGAGGTCGTCCCGTCCGAAATGTCCATACGCGGCAGTGGGCTGGTAGATCGGCCGCTTGAGCTTCATCTTCGCGATGATCGCCCCCGGTCGAAGGTCGAAGTGCCGGCCCACGAGCTCGAGCAGCTCATCCTCGGAGACGGTCGAGGTACCGAAAGTCTCCACCGCGATGGAGGTCGGGTGCGCCCGACCGATCGCGTACGAAACCTGGACCTCGCACCGATCCGCGAACCCTGCGGCCACGATGTTCTTGGCCACATGTCGCGCTGCATACGCGGCAGAGCGATCGACCTTGCTCGGGTCCTTGCCGCTGAAAGCGCCGCCGCCATGCCGCGCCACCCCGCCATAGGTGTCGACGATGATCTTGCGCCCCGTGAGACCGGCGTCCGCAGCCGGACCGCCAAGAATGAACTGGCCGCTCGGGTTCACCATGATCTTGGTGTTCTTGTCGACCACCAACCCCTTTAGCACCGGGTCGATGACCAGCGAGTGAACACCGTCGGCGATCTCTTTCTGGCTGACGCCGGGGGCATGATGCGTGGAGACGACGATCGCCTCGATTCGCTTGGGTATGCCGCGATCGTACTCGACAGTGACCTGCGTCTTGCCGTCCGGCCTGAGAAACGGAAGGCTGCCATCTTTTCGCGTTTCGGCAAGCCGCTTCGCCAGGCGGTGTGCGAGCGAGATCGTCAGAGGCATCAGCTCAGGCGTCTCGCGACATGCGAAGCCGATCATCATGCCCTGGTCGCCTGCTCCCTGCAGTTCGAATGCGTCGTCCTCGAGCGTCCCTTCCCGCTCTTCCAGCGAATGATTCACGCTGGCTGCGATATCCGGGGACTGCTCCTTGAGATAAACCTGGATCAGCGCGTGGTCTGCGTCGAAACCGATGTCCTCAGAGTTGTAGCCAATGCCACGAATGGTGTCGCGGATCGTGCGCTGGATATCGAGCTCAGCGTGCGTGGTCACCTCTCCGATCACGACGCACAATCCCTTGGTGATGGCCGTCTCGCAGGCGACACGTGCCTCGGGATCCTGCGCCAGCATCCCGTCGAGAACCGCGTCGGAAACCTGATCGCAAACTTTGTCGGGGTGACCTTCAGTGACCGATTCGGAGGTCATGAGAAACGAGGGCGAGCTGCCAAAGGAAGTTGTCACAACGGCTGCCAATGATAACGGCGTACAGAAGTCGAACCCGATCGCCGTGGCAGAGGTCTAAGCTCCAGTGCGCTGGCGGCGGTCCTCGGGGCCCTGGCCGAGCAGATGCGCTTGCAGCGCAAAGATGTCATCCAGCACACGATCGATGCGCCGCCCCTCCAGGCGGTGGTCGGCGATCACGCCGGCCCGCTCGAGATGGTCGCGCAACGAGGTGCCCAATGGGCCGTCGACTCGAGACCGGCCGGTCACCTGGGCCTCCTCGAGCAGCTGCAAGCATCGATCCAGCGCGAGCTGGCGGACCCTGTGCTCCCGAACCGTCACGTCCCGAGTACCTCCACCCTTCCGGCGTGGGTGACCCTGACGCTGACCAGGTCCAGCGACGGCAACGGGTACTTCTTGTTCGTAGGCGCGCCGTCGGGCGTGAAGGCCGCCGGATGGCACGGACAATCCAGCGTGCCGTGTCCGCCGTTCCACGAGAGCTCGCAGGGAAGATCCGAGCAGACAGATGAAACGGCGCTGACCGTCTCGCCCCGCCGGAAGAGAAATGCACCGATGGCACCCGCTGTCACCCGCTTCGCCTGGCCCTCGGCGAAGTCGGCGAGAGCCCCCACGTCGACCCATCGGCCGTTGGTCGGGTTGATCAACCGCGCGGCTGGTGGGACGTAGCTCGACCGGCCCGGCTCCATCGCCCTGCCGATGAAGGCGCCGCTGACGGCTCCGGTCGCGATCCCCAACCCAGCGACCAGAGCAGCTCGCCGAGTGAGCCAGCCGCCGCGGGGAGCGGTCTCGAGGGCCTCGGCCATCCGCTTGCGAAACACCGGATGCATGCGCTGCACCCCCTGGCCCGCGGCCACCAGTCGCGCGGCGGCGGTGATCGCCTCTTTCTCGTCAGCATCGCCGGCGCGCAGCCTCAGGCGCTTGCCATGAAGGAGGTCGCTGACGATCCTTTCGACTCTGTTCTCGGGCCCCTCACGCATCGAGGCGCACCTTGGCGGCGGCGCGCAGAGCGCGCAGCTGCATCACCTTCACCGCGCCGACCGTGGAACGCATCTCGGCAGCCACCTCTTTAAGGGAATACCCGTGCAGGAAACGGAGCTCGAGCACACGGCGGTAGTTGTCGGAAAGACCCTCCAGCACCCGGCGCGCCCGCTCGGCCGGCTCCTCGGAGGGTGGCCCGGGCGGTATTGCCATGGCAAGGTCTTCATGCAGCTCAGATTCGGACAGGCCCAGCCGCGTGCTCCAGAACGCACCCAGTACCGATCGTGCCGTCGCGAACAGATAACCCCTGATCGCGCTTGCCGGTGCCCCCGGGCGCAGTCGCGGGATGGCCTTCATCGCGACCTGCTGGGTGAGATCCTCGGCGTCCGGCCGGTTGCCGACGCGCGCATAGATGAAGGCGTAGACCAGCTCCAGCTCATCCAACGCTATTGCTGTGCTGTTGGAAGCGGCTGGAAGTTCGAGAATCTCCCCCGCCTCTGCCTCCTGTTCCGCCTCGCTTTGCGACCGCCCCGGTCCCGTGGTCATCGACTCCCTACTTGAAGAGGTTCCCGCACAGCAGGTATCTGGAGTTCGTTCCCGACATGTCGGGTCCGACATGAACCACCACGTACCAGGAGCCGGTCTTGGGTGGGTAGCTGGCCTTCACCGTGGTCTTGGTGTCTGCTCCGCCCTGGCTGTCGGCGACCACGGGGTTGAGGGCGTACTTGATCCCACCCCGCGCGGCGCAGCTGCCCATGTGGATGTGCGAGACGTGTACCGAGGATGCCTGAAGTCCGCTGATCTTCAGCTCGACCGTGAGTGAGGTTGGTGTCGTGGTCATCATGATCGTGCCGCTTGCGGTCGCCGGAGCGACGCCGTTCAGCTTGAACACCAGGGCCGCTGGCGAGGGAGTCGTTGCCGGCGTGGTCACGACCGGGCTCGGCGATGGCGAGGGCGATGGCGAGGAGCCTGTGTCTGTGCTGCCGCAGGCGGCCGCCGTCACTGCGATCGCGGCCAGCGCGACCCACCTTCTCATCCCGGGGCACCCGCTTCAACTCTGTACACAGCTACCGATGAAGGTTACTTGACGCGGTCTCGATTCCGGCCGGGTAGGGAAAAGGGAGGGCCCTCCCGGGCTGTTTGCAAGTGAGGGGTTCACTCGCGCCCAGGAGGGCCACAGAGATGGGCTCGGTCTACGCGTGCTTGGCCACAGGCCAGCCGGGGCGACCCGAGCGGCGCCACAACAGGTAGCCAAGGCCGAGGAGCACCAGGATTGGTCCGATGGCGCCAAGGCCGGTGATCACGTAGTTGATGGTGGTGACGAAGTTATGCGCGCCGTCGCTGAGGGCGGTCGCGAAGCCCCAGCTGTCGCGCTGTGTGGTGGTCTGGAGCGGAGCCCCGGCTTCCAGCAGGCTGACGGACACCGTGCTGTAGGTGGTGTTGTGCTCGATGTAGCTGATCTGGCCCTTCAGCTGCTCGATCTGACCCGTGATCTGCCCGATCTGCGTCTGCACCGCGATGATGTCCGAGATCGAGTTCGCTCTTTTAAGCAGGGCGAGCATCGCGTTGCGCTGCGCCTCCTGGTTCGCGAGCCGAGCCTGAAGGTCCACGTACTGGGCGCTGACGTCGTTGCCGCTGATGTGCTCGTTCTGGACCTTGCCCAGCTGGGCGAGCTGGTCGATGGTGTCGTCGAACTTGGCCGACGGGACCATGAATGTGATGACCCCGGTTCGGATCTGGTCATTGGTCACCGGGCTCGCCTGTGCGTCGGTGCCGGAGATGAATCCTCCCTGGAGCTGAACCAGGGCGCGCACGGCGGCCAGTTTCGAGTCGAACAGGTTCGAACCCACGGTGATGGTGAGCTGAGCTTGCCGAATCACCTGCGGTCCCTGGACGGTCGGCACGACATTCTGGACGGGATTGCCCCCCGGCTCAGTGCTCCCACCCGTGCCGCCGGACTGAAGCCCCGGCTGCCCGCCTGCCACCGGCTGCCCGATTGTTTTGCCATCCGAGTAAGGGTGGTTGCTGCTGGCGGTCGAGCCTGAGCCGCTTCCGCAGGCGGCCGCCACCGCAACGATCGCCACGACGAGTAAGAGCTTTTTCATTTGACGGCCTCCTGCCGATTTGATGACTTACCAAACGCCGCTCAGGCCGGCAGGTAACAATTGCGAACGTGCTCCAGGTTCGTAATCTCGCCATCGATGTCGCGGCGCGCCGCGTTTTGTCGGACGCCAACTTCACCGTCGCTCCCGGCGACAAGGTGGGATTGGTCGGCCGCAATGGCGCCGGCAAGACGAGCCTGCTCAAGGTCCTGGCCGGCGAGGACGATCCTGCCGCCGGCCTCGTGCTGCGTCGCGGCACGCTGGGATATGTCCCGCAGAACCCAAGGCCCCGAGCCGAGTCAGCCCAGAGCGCGCTGTCGCACATCCTGTCCGGTCGAGGCCTCGACCTCGCAGCCGTGCGGCTCGAGCAGCTGCACAAGAGCCTGGACAAGGACCCGTCGATCGCCAACATCGAGCTCTTCTCCGAGGCGGAGGAGCGATACCGGCTCGACGGCGGCTATTCGGGCGAGTCGGACGCCCGGCGAATCGTCACCGGCCTCGGCCTCAAGCCGGATCGCGTGGACCTTGCCCTGGGGGTCCTGTCAGGTGGCGAACGCCGCCGCGTCGAGCTGGCCCGCGTCCTCTTCGCCGAAGCGGACCTCCTGCTGCTGGACGAGCCGACCAACCACCTCGACAGCGACGCCAAGTCATGGCTGATGGACTTCCTGCGCAACAACCGCGGCTCGGTGATCGTGGTGAGCCACGACCTGATCCTGCTGGACGCGGCAATCACCCGTGTGCTCCATCTCGACGCAGGCAAGATGAGGGAGTACCGCGGCACGTACTCGCAGTACCAGGCGGCGCGCAAGCTCGAAGAAAAACGCCTCACCTCGCTCGCAGTCCGGCAGGAAGCCGAGATCAAGCGCCTGAGCCTGCTGGCCGAGGTGATGCGGCGCCAGACCGAGAAGCGGGCTCGCACCGCCAAGTCGATCTTCAAACGCGTCGACCGCCTCAAGGCCCAGAAGGTCGAAGCGCCCACGCGCGAGCGCAAGGTGAAGGTGAAATTTCCAGACCCGCCGCACAGCGGCCGCGTCGTGATGACCGTCGAGGGGCTCGCCAAGGGCTATGGCGGCCCGACCGTGTTCCGCGATGTCAACTTCGAGGTCGAGCGCGGGCAGCGGCTGCTGGTCATGGGGCTGAACGGCGCCGGAAAGACGAGCCTCCTGCGCATCCTCGCCGGCAAGACGGAGCCAAATGCAGGCACCTTTCGGTTGGGCCATGGAGTCTCGCTTGGGTACTACGCGCAGGAGCACGAGGGCATTCGCGCCGGCGTGCCTGTCCTCTCGCATATGCGCGACCAATCAGACGCCGACGAGCGGTTGCTCCGCGCCCTCCTGGGCACTTTCAGCCTTACGGGCGACATCGCCCGGCAGGATGCAGGCACTCTGTCAGGCGGCGAGAAGACCAAGCTCGCGCTGGCTCAGCTCGTTGCCGGCCGGCACAACCTCTTGCTACTCGACGAGCCGACCAACAACCTCGACCCTCCCTCGCGCACTGGCGTGGCGCTCGCGCTGGCCGCGTGGCCGGGAACGATGGTGATCGTGAGCCATGACCCCGAATTCGTGCAGGCGCTGCAGCCCGGCCGCGTCCTCTTCATGCCCGAAGGCCGGGTCGACTACTGGGAAGAAGACCTTCTCGACGTCGTCGCGCTCGCCTGACGGACCAAAATATCGGGATGGACAAAACCGAGGCGCGCGAGGTGCTGATGCCCGAGCTCGCGGGCGCCGAGGAGATAACTGTCGGCGCGTGGAGCAAGAAGAAGGGCGAGCATGTTGCCGAGGGCGAGACTTTGATGGAAGCGCTCACCGACAAGGTCAACGCCGAGATCCCGTCGCCTTTTGGTGGCACGGTTGCCGAGCTGCTGCTGAACGAAGGCGATCCCGTGAGGCCTGGAGAACGGATCGCCCTGGTGACGCCGGACTAGCCGCCTAGACGCGTCCGGGGCGCGCCTCGCCCATCTTCGCCTCTTCCTCTTCACCCAACCGGCGCCCATACCACCACACAGCGGCGAGGAAGAGCACCACGACGATGGCGATTGGGATCGCAAATGGCGACAGCGTTTTTGCCACCTGCTCCCAGTGCTGGCCGGCCAGATATCCGGCGTACGCCAGCCCGGCGTTCCAGGGAATCGCGCCGAGAAGAGAAACGATGATGAACTTGACGTAGCCGATCTTCGAGAGGCCTGCCGGAAACGAGATATATGTGCGCACGATCGGCAGCAGGCGGCCGAGGAAAACGGCCCACAACCCCCACCGGTCGAAGAACCGGTTGGCCAGGCGCAGGTGTCCTTTGCTCAGCCCCATCCAGCGACCGAACCGGCTCAGCACCACCTTCTCTCCGTAGCGGCGCGTCAGGTAAAAGGCGATGAGCGATCCGGCGAGGTTCGCCAGGCTCGAGACAAGGACCACCAGGACAAGCTCGACAAAGGGGCCGCCGAGACCCAGCTTTCCGAGTGATGCCAGCGCCCCACCGAGCGGGACGACGATCTCGCTCGAGATGGGCAGACCCGCGCTCTCGCCCGCCATGGTCACGAAGATGGCTATGTAGCCCCACGCGGAAACCAGGCTGATGAGCCACTGGGTCATGGAAGTAAAACCACCTTGAGAGCCCAGTTACCCGCTATTTGCTGCCGCACTCAGATCCGTGCCCCGACGCCAATGCGATTCATTTAACCCCCTACATGAGCGGTTGATCCAGACTCAGCTTCGGAGCGTACAACGAAACTTCCAGACGAGGCAGTCATCGAGCCTCAACCAGGGGCTCATCCGCCTTCGATGCCGTCGCAGCCGCGCCCTGGGCTCGCCTGGTGGCCAGGACGAGCCCGGCGAGGATGAGAGCGAAGCCGACGCCGGCCCCGATGGTCAGCGGCTCACCGAGGAGCGCGACGCCGAGTGCAAGCGCCACCGCGGGATTGACGTAGGTGATGACCGTCGCGCGCACCGGGCCAACCTCGGCAATCAGCGCGAAGAACAAGAGGAAGGCGAGCGCGGTGCAGACCACGCCGAGAAGGCCGATCGCCAGCAGCACCTGTAACGGCGGGATCGCAGCCGGGAGGTGCGACAAACCAAGCGGCGCGTAAACGATTGCCGGCAGCACGAGTGACATGGCAACCACACCAATCGGTGGCGCGTCGGCGAGCTTGCGCGACACGATCAACGGCCCGACCGCGTAGCAGATCGCGACAAGTCCGATCTCGCCGGCGGCTCCAAGATCTCGCACTGAGACGTTGAACCCGACCAGCACCGCAACGCCAACGAAGCCGACGGCAAGACCGAACAGCCGGCGCGCGTCAAATCTTTCGTTGCTGCCTGACAGCCGGCCGACGATGACGGCGGCAAAAGGGCTGGCAGCGACGAGAAGGCCCGTCAGCGAGCTCGACAGGCGGAGCTCAGCGTCGCTGACCAGGAACCATGGCAGCGCGACCTCGATCGCTGTATATGCGACCACCCACTTCCAGTGACGCAGTGCCGGCCTGAGGTCGCCTCGAGCGAGTGCGATGGGCACCAGGATGAGCGCCCCGATGAGGGTGCGGAACAGCACAAGGGCAACCGGGCTGACGTCGCTGACCGCCACCTTGATGAGCAGGTACGGGATGCCCCAGATGAAGCACATCGCGATGAATAGGGCCCATCCGCGACGGCTCAAAACATCCTCGGGAGGGCTGAGCGGCAGCCGAAAGTGAGGGGCGGCGCGTGCACCGACGAAGTTTAGTCAGACATTGCTGTGCGAGTAGACGAGCTTGGGGTGGATCCGGTCCCGGGGTCCCATCTGACCCCTTACTACCCTCGCGCCGCAGGCTTGGCTATGCGGTCGGGGCATGCTGGAGGGCGGTGGCACGCCCCCTCGCCCGATGCTCCACGGTTGACATTCGGAGCAGTCCAAGCCAGAGTGATAGCGGAGTAAGCGGCGGCCATCGTGGTTTCGCCACCCCTCGTCGGCGCGCTCTCGCCCCGGAAGTCGGGAAGATGGCGAGGGGGGAGAGGCATAGCGCCTCAAGCTTTTCGTCCTAGGGGGAAGCTAATGGCTCCAAACTCGTTTCGGCTGTTGAAGGTCCTGTGCGTCGGCGGCGCGGCCAGCCTTGTGCTGGGTGCGTGCGGCGGCGGGGGAACCTCCCCAAATACAGGCGGCCTTGCCGCCGACCAGACGCTGAAGTTCCCGATCCTCGACGACTACGCCACGCTGGACCCTGCGGTAGCAGACGCCGAGACCGACCAGGAGATCGGGCAGAACCTGTTCGACGGCCTGGTCAAGTTCGACAACAGTCTCAACGTGGTCCCCGACATCGCCGCATCGATGCCAACCGTCTCCTCAGACGGTCTCACCTACACCTTCACGTTGCGCAAGGACGTGACCTTCTGGAACGGTGACAAGGTCACCTCCAAGGACGTCCTCTACTCGTGGAACCGGGCGGCCGCTATGTCCGGCGCATACGGCACCTCCTACGGCGGCAACCTCTCCCCCATCGTCGGGTACTCAACGGCGTCGGGCAACAAAGTCGTGGGAGCCAAGCTCGAGACCCTGCTCGAGGCCAAGGACGCGACAGTCACCATGTCCGGGCTCACCGCTCCGGATGACTACACAGTCATCGCCAAGCTGAAGTCGCCGGCAGGCTGGTGGCTCTCGGCCATCGCGCTTACCGACTCGACGGGCATGGTCGTCGACATGAACGCAGTCAAGCAGGACTTCGACAACTGGTGGTCCAACCCCGCCACCGCGGTGGGCACAGGTCCCTTCAAGATGACCTCACGTATCACCAAGCAGTCCCAGGACTACGCAGCGGTCTCGAACTGGTGGGGCTCGCCCAAGCCAACCCTGACCAAGGTCCACATTGACGTCCTCCAGAGCGCAGCATCGGCCATAACCGCTTACGAGCAGGGGTCTTACGACCTGTACGGCTACGGCGGTTGGAGCCAGGCTGCCGGCGTCGCAGACATCAAGCGAATCCAGGCCACCGGGAACGAGAAGGCCCAGCTGCTGCTGCAGCCAAAGGTCAGAACCACCTGGGTCACCTTCAGCATGGTTTCCGACGCCTCGCGAACCGGCGGTGGCCCCTTCACATTGGCCGGCGGCCAGACCGCCCACGACCTCCGCATGGCCTTTGCCCTCGCGGTGGACAAGAAAAAGCTCGCCGAAGTTGTCTGTGGCAACATCCTCTGCACCGCGGCGACCGGCGGCCTGATCACCAAAGGCCTGACCGGATACCTCGGTGACGGCGCCGACCCGCTTGCGGCGTACGATCCCGTCAAGGCCAAGGCGCTTCTGAAGAGCGCCGACCCGACCGGGAGCAAGACCGCGAACCTGACCTACGCCTACGACCCCGAGACGCCTATCTTCAAGGACTCCGCGGTCTTCCTTCAGGACCAGTGGCAGACCAACCTGGGCGTCAAGGTCAACCTCATAGCGGTCTCACACCACGCCTTCATTCTGGCCCGCCTCGCGGGCAAGTACGCGATCTCGCGTGACGGCTGGCAGGCGGACTACAACCACCCCCAGGACTGGTTCTCGGGCCTGTACGGCAGCGCCCTGGGCTGCCCTGACTCCGGCTGCACAAGCGGCTACTCGACCCCTGCGTTCGACGCACTGCTGGCCAAGGCCAACGCCGAACCGCTGGACGCGGCCCTGGCTGACTACAAGGCGCTCAGCCAGATGCTGATCACCGATGTTGTCTACATTCCGCTCTTCTACTCAGTCGGCGCTTTCCTCATCAAGCCGTACGTCTCGGGCGCCGGCTCCAACAACTTCGTCGACTACAACTGGGCCGACATCCAGATCCACACCCACTAGCTCGTAATCGAATTGGAGGGCGCTCGTGATGATGCGGGCGCCCTCCTCCGTCTTTCGCCCACAATGAGCTGAAGTGTTCACGCGCGGAACTCTGATATTCATCGGTCAGCGCGTAGTCCTCATCGTCTTCACCGTGCTGGCGGTGTCGTCGATTGTTTTCCTTGGCATTCACCGGCTGCCGGGAGACGCCTTGTTCAATGAGCACCTGCATGGCGAGCAGTACGCCCTTCTTCTTCACCACTACAACCTCGACAAGCCGCTCCTGACCCAGTACTGGGATTTCATTGTCGCGCTCGTGACCCGGGGTGACCTCGGCGAGTCGCTGGTCAACCGTGGGGTCAAGATCACCCCCCTGGTGCTGCGTGAGCTGGGGATCAGCGTTGAGCTCGGAGGGTTCGCCCTGATCTTCACCATCGGCCTGGGCCTGCTGTTTGGCGTGGTGGCGTCGGTTCGCCAGAACACCTGGGTCGACTACGTCTTGAGCACGACCTCGGTGATCGGGTACAGCATGCCCAACTTCGTGATCGCCACCTTCCTGATCCTGGTTTTCGGCAAATGGCTGGAGGGTGTCACCGGCGGGACCTTCTACTACCAGCTCGGGGCGTGGAAAGGGGACCTCGGCCAGTTGTGGCTGCCGGCCTTCGCGTTGGGATTCCCCTACGCGAGTATCGTTGCTCGGCTGACGCGCGCGAGCATGCTCGAGGTGGTTCGCCAGGACTATATCCGGACCGCCCGTGCCAAGGGCCTGAGAGAGACTGTGATCGTGGTTCGGCACGCGCTTCGCAACGCCCTCATCCCGGTCATCACGATCCTCGGTCCGCTGGCGATCGGGATCATCACCGGCAGCGTGGTTATCGAAAACCTATTCGGCATTCCGGGGCTGGGCAAGGAGTTCGCTCAGAGCATCCTCAACCGCGATTACTTCATCGTTATCGGCGTGTTCACGATGTACGCCGCCATGGTGGGCCTTGCAAACCTGGTGGTTGACCTGGCCTACGTGGTCATCGATCCGAGGATCCGGTACTGATGGCGGTGACAGTTCGCGTTGACGCCGTTTCCGAACCGGTCCAGGCAAGCCTCTGGTCGGACGCTTGGCGGCGCCTGCGTCGCAACCGGCTTGCCCTGGCCGCGGCCATCTATCTGATCCTCCTCGTCGGGGTCGCCATCGTTGCGATCTTTTACACGCCCTACCGGATGTCAGCTACGGGCATCGCGCCCGACTACGCCACGCCCAGCCTCGCGCACTGGTTGGGAGCGGACAACCTCGGTCGAGACCAACTGAGCCGTTTGATGATCGGCGCCCAGATCTCGCTGATCGTTGGCGTGGGTACACAACTCCTGGTGCTGGCGGTGGGCGTGCCGATTGGTTTGCTGGCCGGCTACTACCGTGGGTGGCTCGACCAGGTCGTCACGTTCGTGATCAACGTCTTCTATGGCGTCCCGGATCTCCTCGTCGCGTTGATCCTGGTCTTTCTTCTGGGGCCGAGCCTGGCCAACATCATCATCGCGATCGTCGTGACGCGCTGGATGGACATGGCGCGACTCGTGCGTGGCCAGACGCTTGCCCTGCGTGAACGCGAGTTCATCGAGGCGGGACGAGCCAGCGGCGCCAAGCCGATGAAGATGCTGTTCGGCCACATCATGCCCAATGCGCTCGGGCCGATCATCGTCCAGGCGACCTTTGGCGTCCCGTCGGCAATTCTCTTCGAAGCGTTCCTTAGCTTCCTTGGGGCCGGGGTGCAGCAGCCGACTCCATCCTGGGGTTCGATGGCCAAGGACGGTGTCGACGCAATCCAATTTGCGCCTCACATGGTCATCGCGCCGGCCATCGTGCTGTCACTCACTTTGATGGCGTTCAATTTCCTTGGCGATGGGTTGCGCGACGCTCTCGACCCGCGGTCGAGGCGTTAGGCCGGCCATGCCGACGCCGATCCTGCAGGTGAAGGGGTTGCGCACGGAATTCTTGACCGACGGCGGCATCGTGAGAGCCGTGGATGACGTGACGTTCGACCTTTATCCCGGCGAGACCCTCGGCATCGTCGGTGAGTCGGGCAGTGGAAAATCTGTTACGGCCTTGTCACTTTTACGTTTGGTTCCCGATCCAGGCCGCGTGGTCGGAGGCCAGGTGCTGTTTCGCAATGAGGATCTGCTCCAAATCTCCGAAGACGATATCCGCCAGATCCGCGGCCGCGATATCGCGATGATCTTCCAGGATCCGCAGAGCTCGCTGAACCCCGTTCTGAAAACCGGGTTCCAGATCGACGAGGCGATGCTCGCGCACGGCACGCCGAAGGGACAGGCCCACGCTCGCACCATCGAGCTGCTGAAGAAGGTCCGCATCCCGGCCGCCGAAAGCCGCGTCAAGGATTTCCCGCACCAGCTCAGTGGCGGCATGCGCCAGCGCGCGATGATCGCTATGGGCCTTGCCAACACCCCGTCGATCCTCATCGCCGATGAGCCCACCACCGCTCTGGACGTCACGGTGCAGGCTCAGATCCTGGAGCTGCTCGCTGATCTCAACCGCGAGCTCGGCACCGCGATCGTGATGATCACCCACGACATGGGGGTGGTCGCCGGCCTCTGCACTCGGGTCATCGTGATGTACGCGGGACAGATAGTTGAGGAGGGACCGGTCGAGCAGATTTTCGACAACCCTCAGCATCCATACACGTGGTCGCTGCTGCGATCGATCCCGCGCGTCGACGCCCTTCGGCATGAGCGCCTGCGGTCGATCGAGGGCATCGCGCCCGACCTTCTGCATCCGCCGAAGGGCTGTCGCTTTCATCCGCGCTGTCCCTTCCGGGTCGAAAAGTGCTTCACCGACGAGCCGAGCCTCGAGGAGGTTGCTCCGAATCAGAAAGCGGCCTGCTGGGTGACCATGGAGCGCGCCCGTCGCGAGATGGGTGCCGACGAGCTGGTCGATATCAGGCCCGGCGCAGGCTCGGGCGTCCGTCGTGGGGAGCTGAGGTGATGTCTGCAGCAATCACCGACATGAGATCGTCGCCAAGGCCCGCCGGTGCCAAGGCGCTGATGCGAGTCGAGAGCGTCGTCAAGCATTTTCCAGCCGGGCTCGGCCAGTCGGTCAAAGCTGTGGACGGTGTCAGCTTCGAGGTCCGCGAGGGCGAGACGCTGGGACTGGTGGGTGAATCGGGCTGCGGCAAGTCAACGCTGGCGCGCCTGGTGACGCAGCTGCTCCCTGTGACCTCAGGCAGGATCTTTTATGAGGACGTCGAGCTCACGAAGCTGCGAGGTGAGAAGCTTCGACAACAGCGCCGTCAGATGCAGATGATCTTCCAGGACCCGTTCGCGTCTTTGGATCCACGCATGACCGTCGGCGACATCATCGCCGAGCCACTCGACAACTTCGGCGTGATGAAGGGGCGCGCGCGCGACTCGCGCGTGCAGGAGCTGTTGCGCATCGTCGGCCTCAACCCCAACTTCAACAACCGCTACCCACATGAGTTCTCAGGCGGCCAGCGCCAGAGAATTGGGATTGCGCGGGCGCTGGCCCTCAAGCCACGACTTGTGGTTTGCGACGAAGCGATATCCGCACTTGACGTCTCGATCCAGGCGCAGATAGTCAACCTGCTCGAGGACCTGCAACGGGAGTTCAAGCTGACATACCTCTTTATCGCCCACGACCTGTCTGTGGTTCGCCACATCAGCGACCGGGTGATGGTGATGTATCTGGGCAAGATCGTGGAGATTGCCGACAGCACTGAGACCTATGCGAACCCCAAGCACCCGTATACGAAAGCGCTGCTGTCAGCGATCCCGGTACCCGACCCCAAGATCCAGCGCGGCAGGCGCCTGGTCGAGCTGACCGGCGAGATTCCGTCGCCCCTGCACCCTCCTTCGGGTTGCCGGTTCCACACGCGATGCCCGATCGCGCGGGTGCCCGCACCCTGCGCCGAAACCGAACCCCCGCTGGAGGAAAAGGCTCGCGACCACCTGGCGGCGTGCCACTTCTCGTCTGACGTGTGACGGCACCGATGCGCTTGCGTGACATTCGACACGCGTGCGCGTCTCCACTGCTAGTTCAGGGTGTGCATCCACGAGTTAGGCGCCGCTCATCTCTGGTCACCCGGTGCGGCGACGCCCGCCCAATCTATCCCGGCAAGCGCTACGACGACTGGGGCTCGACGATCCGGCCGAACAGGATCTCGCTGGCGTCCAACGGATTCGAGACGAGATCGACGCCAGAGTGACAGCGTTGATCGACGAACTCGCAGCCAAGTACACCTAAACTGCGCGGTTCGCATGCTCCGATGATCCGACGCCTGGTGGCGGAGTTCATCGGCACCGCGATGCTGCTCGCAGCGATCATCGGCTCAGGCATCGCCGCTCAGCGCCTGAGCCCGCAAGATACGGGGCTAGAGCTGCTCGAGAACGCGGTTGCCACTGCCGCCGCCCTCGTCGTAATCATTCTGGTTTTCAGTCCAGTGTCCGGAGCCCATTTCAATCCGGTGATCACGCTGGCGGACATGATGCTCGGTGGCCTAAATGCCGCGACCGCCGCAGGCTACGTTGTCGCGCAATTGGCCGGGGCGGTTGTGGGAGCAGTCCTCGCCAATCTGATGTTCACGCTTCCGGCGGTGGAGATCTCCACCAAAGCTCGCTCGGGGCCTGGGCTATGGCTGGCCGAAGTAGTTGCGACTTTCGGTCTGGTCCTGGTGGTCTTCTCTCTGAAGCGCTCAGGCCGGTCGACGCTCGCAGCTGGTGCGGTTGGGCTCTACATCGGAGCGGCGTACTGGTTTACGGCATCGACCAGCTTTGCGAACCCGGCAGTGACTGTCGCTCGTACCCTGAGCAACACGTTCGCCGGCATCTCGCCGGGATCAGTGACTCCCTTCATGCTCGCTCAACTCATTGGGGCCGCGATAGCCATCGCTACCGCTCGGCTGCTCTATCCGATTCCGTCGCAGCGACGTGACGACGGCGCTTGAGCTAGTCGATCAGTTGCGTTAGAAGCTGTCTCGTCGAGGGTGCGAGGTTCGAGCGCAGCTGGTAGTAGATCCAGATGCCACGCTTCTCGGACTCGACCAACCCGATCTCTTTGAGCTTCGCCATGTGGTGAGAGATCGTGGGCTGGCTCAGTTCAAGGCCGGCGGTGAAGTCGCAGATGCAAATTGGCGCCTTCGCCTTCCACAGGGATGCCACCATGGTCAGTCGGGTCGAGTCGGCGAGTGCCTTCATGAACTCGAGTTTGGTGTGGGCCCGGTTGGGATCGAACCAACGACCAGCCGATTATGAGGCCCGCCCCTGACCGTCTCAGGGAGTGTCAGGGAGTGTCAGGCGTACTCAGCAGGGTCGAGCGACAGGTCGTTTTTGTGTCACAGAGAGTCCTGGAGTGTCGCGGCGCTGTTGTCAAACCCGAAGCACCAATGTTTGTCCGCGCCGGCGCCGATGCCGGCGGAAAAATCTCACAAGAATTTACTTGCTGTGTCACAGAGTGTCAGGAAGTGTCCTGGCGTGTCAGAGCGTCTCAGGCCGTGCCACGCACCACATCCCGCTGTCGTTTCGATGGGTTGCCAGCATCCAAACCTGGGGATACGGTGCAACGCATGGTGCACGGTTCGCGCGAAGTCCAGGGAGTTGCGGCCGACGCCGGCGAAAGCCGGGTGTCGGCTCGGCCGGCTGCGGCCTGGCACGGAACGCGTAA
>JBDUAO010000041.1:0-19094 GCA_040004595.1 Candidatus Dormiibacterota bacterium
GGCGCAGGTCAATGCGCCGCGCGATCTCCGCGGCGGCACCGTTGGAGAAAGTGAGGACGAGGATCCGGCCTCGGTCCGCCACCCCCTCGCGGACGGCCTGCTCGTACAGGTCGACGAGGGCGTGCGTCTTCCCGGTGCCCGGTCCAGCGAGCACGCGGAGCGGGCCGTCGATGTCGCGAATGTCCAGTGGCAAATATTTCCCCTAGTGAAAGGGGCGGGCGAATTGATTATGCCGGGGGATCGGTTCCGGGGTCAGCCCAGGCAGTTAACTGTGGCTGGCTTGGCCTGTTAAGACTTGAGAGCGGTGTCGATCTCGTCTAGCTCGGCAGCAGAGAACTCCCGGTGGTCGAGCGCGGCCCTGTTTTCCTCGAGCTGGGCGATGCTGCTCACGCCGATGACCGCTGACGTGACGCGTGGATCGCGGAGGGTCCATGCAAGAGCCATCTGCGCAAGGGGCTGTCCTCTCCTCTGCGCGATCGCGCTCAGTGCCCGCACCTTCGCGAGGGTCTCCTTCGTGATCTGGTCAGGTGACAGGTAACGCGAGTGAGTCGCCCGGGAGCCATCTGGAATTCCGGTGAGATATTTCCCGGACAGCACGCCTTGCGCGAGCGGCGAGAACACGATGCAGCCCGCTCCCTCGGCCTCGAGCACATTGAGCAGCCCGTCGTCCTCGATCCAACGATTCAACATGTTGTACGAGGGCTGGTGGATGAGCAAGGGGGTGCCCATCGATCTCAGAATCGCCGCAGCGCTCTTGGTCTGCGCGCTCGTATACGAAGAGATGCCCGCGTAGAGCGCCTTGCCCTGGCGAACCGCGGAAGCGAGAGCCCCCATCGTCTCCTCGAGCGCGGTGTCGGGATCGAAGCGATGCGAGTAGAAGATGTCGACATAATTCAGGCCCATCCGCCGCAGACTCTGGTCCAGGCTGGTCAGCAGATATTTACGCGACCCGCCGTCGCCATACGGCCCGGGCCACATGTCCCAGCCGGCTTTGGTCGAGATGATCAGCTCATCCCTGTATGGCGCGAGGTCGCTGGCCATGATGTGGCCGAACGTCTCCTCGGCCGAACCATAGGGCGGCCCGTAGTTGTTGGCGAGGTCGAAGTGCGTGATGCCCATGTCGAACGCGCGAAGCACTATCTCGCGGCTGGCCTCGAGAGGGCGCGTGTGACCGAAGTTCTGCCACAACCCGAGCGAGATCTCGGGGAGCTTGATGCCAGCGCGGCCGCTGCGACGATACTCGATTCGGGAGTATCGGTCCCCCTCAGGCAGGTAACCCATGTGGCTCTACGACTCTATCGGGAGGCTGTGGAGGCTTGGCGCGCCACGCGATCACGCATATCCCGACCAGGAAGGCGAGCTCGACGATGGGCCACCTCTGGAGCGGCAATCCGAATCCAACCCAGCCGACATAGGGGCCGGTCAGCAGCCAGCCCACCGCCACGGGCACACGCCACGCCAGCACTGGCCGCTCCTCCCACACGATGACCGAGGCAACGGCAAGCAAGCAGAGGTCGGATGCGTGAAGGTATGGGACTGCTATCAACGAGCCGAGGATGCCCGCCACGAGCACCAACCCGGGCGAGCGGCGAAGTCGGTAAGCCGCAATGACAACGGCGACGACGATGAGGACCCGCAACGCAGTGATCGCCGGGCCGCGAAAACCCAGCGCGCGCTCAAGCGTCAGCGCATCAGCCCCGGTTGGCAAAGAACCTGTGAGCTGGCTCCAATAGTCGAAAGCGCCGTCCGCTCCCACTGTCAGCAGGGCGGCTACCGCCAATACGGCGCCGACCGCCGTCAAGGCGGCGAACGCTCGTACTCGGCGCGCCGCCAGCACCGCAAAAGGGACGAGGAAGGCGGTGTTCGGCTTCAACAGCAGCAACGACAGGGCAAGGCCTGCAGCGACATCTCGATTCTCTCTGAGCAATCGCCATGAGATCGCCATGCCTACCGCCACCAGCGGCACAACCTGCCCGACGCGGACAGCTTCCAGAACCCACCACGGAGCAACGGCTGCTGCGACCAGGATCCAGCGCTCGAGGCCGCGGCTTGAGGTAGCCCAGGCAATGGCGGCGATATACGCCCCGAGCGTCAAAGCCGCCCAGAGGTAATACGAGGGCGAGTACGGCACCGGCACGAGGGGCGTGACCAGCCAGGCCACCGTCGGCGGGCTCAGGAAGGGTTGTGCAACCTCGCCGGCGTCAAGCTGGAGCTGCGCGGCCGCCACCAGTGCCTGGTCGTAGATGTGTGACCAACCCTGCGTCAGCCCAACTACAGCTGCAGCCTTGTATGTGTGGTAGTCGATGCCGGGGGGCTCGTGACGGTTGAGGAAATTCGCGAGGATGGCGATCAGGATGGCCGCGAAAGCTAGCGGCTGCAGCAGGCGCCGGGCTTGGCTCACCTCTCGACGGTACAGCGCGAATATAGTCGGACGCCATGGACATTCCGCCGGCGCCACGCCAACCCGGCCCTCGCATTTGGGGAGCCGTCGTGGCTGGGCTCGTCGTCCTGGCCCACATTCCATCGTTCTTTCATCGCCTGCTGGACGGCGACGAAGCGATATACGGCTCGATGGCAGCGCTGATGAATCTCGGCGGCCGGTTGTACGGCGAAGGGGGGGTCGACAACAAGCCGCCAGGAATCTTCTGGGTGTACGCCGCGACCTTCCGCGAGGCTGGGACCTATCAGATGACCGCGATTCATGCCGTCGGGCTGATCGTCATGCTGGCGACCTGCTTCCTCCTGTTCATCGTCGGCCGCTCGCTTTACGGCGTCCGGGCCGGCTTGCTTGCGGCCCTCATATACGGGGTCCTGACGGGTGCCGGCAACCCAAGGCTCCTGGCCTCGAACACCGAGATCTTCATGATGCTGCCGCTCACGGCTTCTGTCCTCCTACTGCTGAGGCGGCAGTGGTTGTGGTCGGGGGCGCTGCTGGTCGCGGCGGGTGCCTTCCGCCAGGTGGCGGTCATCAACCTGGTGCTCGTGCCTCTCGCAATAGTCTTAATGGAGCCGCCATCAAGGCGGTTACGCGCTTTCGGCATCTATGCAGGCGGCACGGCTGGCGCCCTCCTGGTGGCTGGATCATTGCTTGGCGCGACCGGGTCGCTCGTCGGGTTCTGGGACTGGACGATCAGAACTCTGTATGGGTACGCGTCTGCCAGCTGGAGCCCGGAGCTGGTGCTGATGCGCGCCAAGGACAGCGTGGTTCCGTTCGCCCTTACGTCGATCGTGTTCTGGATCGCGGCAATCACTTTCGCATGGCGGTGGAGACGCCAGCCACCCGCGGCTCAGCTCATCGCCGCGTGGCTTGCCGTCTCAATTCCGGGTTCGCTGGCAGCGGGTCACCTCTCGTGGCACTACTTCATCCAGGTGATTGGCCCTCTCGCTTTGCTGGCTGCGTTCGCGATCGACCGTGCGCTGGAAACCACGCGCCGGCACTGGGTGGCCGCGATCGCGGTGGTCGGCCTTGTCTTGCCGATGGCCGGCTGGGGCGTGTTCAACCTGGTCGCGGACCCGCTGACCTACGACTTCGCCGCGCCAGTGCCGGCGCACGAGGAGGTCGCGTCGTACATCCGGAGCCACACGCGACCCAACGATCGCGTCTTTGTCTGGGGCAACTGGCCCGCACTCTATATCGAGTCCGATCGCCTCATGGCTACCCGGTTTCCAGGCTTCTTGCGCGGGTTCGCGCGCGGGTCGGGGCTGCCGCCGAACAACTGGGATACGTCGGCCATGGTGTGGCCGGCCCTACAAGAGGACCTGAGGAGGCACCCACCGGCCCTCATCGTCGACACAGCTCCGGCAGGCTGGAGCGACTTCTCGCAGTACCCGATGAGCAACTACCCCGTGATCTCTGATTTCGTCGCAGCGGGTTATCACGTGGCGGCGACGATCGACAGCGTTGTGATTTACGCCCCGAACGGCAACTGAACAAACGCGTAGGTTCGCGGTTTCGAAACCAGTGACGGGGCCGCAACGGCGACAGGCAGCTGAACAGCAACCCTTACCGGCAATGCCGAGACTGGTGCCGGGCGCCGCGCTGAGGTTTTGACGGAGGCGGTTTGCGGTCTCGGATGCATGTCCTCCACCAGGATCGCCGTGTGTATTTGGGTCACATTCGATCCGGCTGAGCCAACGGTGGCCGCGTGAGCCGGCTTGTGAGCGTGCCCAACATGCACTGGCCCTTGATGGGTTACGAGCAAGGCTGCGGCGGCCGCTGTCATCACCGCGACCACACCTGTCTGAAGAACATGGTCAAGTGATGGCCAGGGTGTCCGCTGCGCCGTTCGGCCGATCTTCCAGAGCGGCAGCATCGCGAGGTCTTGAATGGCGCGGCGCCCTTTTGCGCGGCCCCTCTCGAGGTGCGCGCCAACCGAGGCCAGGCTGGATAGTAGGGATGCGTGAGACTCGATCGGGCGCGAGCTTGCCCGGAGTTCTCGCGACGCGCCAAACCAGTGATTGCTCATCGCCCTTGGCCCCACTATGGAAACCGCCGGCGGCCGGCCACTACTCGACCGTGGCTCCTAATCCGGTGCTGGTTTCACCGGCCGCTTGATCTCCAGGATGCGAGGCTCCTCAGCGCCGATCGAGATCAAACGATCGAATATCGCAACCGAGTCCGACGCGTCAGGCGGCTCGGAAAGGCGAACGTAAGCTGCCCCTCCGGTACCGAATACGAGCGTCGGGGTGCCAAAGACCCCGTAATCAGCGACCGCGGACCGATGGTCTCGCTCGAGCGCCGACACGATCTGGGGGTCGGCGATGTCGTTGCGAAAACGTTCGATGTCAAGGCCCGATTCCTCAGCGATCCGTTCGACCACAGCGACATCGTCGATGTCGCTCCGCTGCTCGTGACGCGCTCGGAGCAGCGCCAGATGGAAATCGTCGAAGCCTCCCTGACGCCGCGCAGCCTCTGCCGCTTTGAATGCAAGTCGGCCACGCGCCTCCGAATCGCTCGCGTCCCAAACGGTGAATCCCTCGACTTTGGAGTTCACCTGGATCAGCGAGAAATACCGCCACCTGATGTCAAGCGTCCGTTCTCCTGAGTCCTTCACGTTCTGGAGGAGGACCGAAGCCCTGTACACGAAGGGGCAGAGATAGTCGTAGAAGATGTCGAGCCGTCGAGGTGGGGCGGCGTTCACGATGGGTTCTACTGTGGACATGGTCGCTAAAGCTCCAACGCGGGTTGTGCTCACGCGTATTCCAGACACCTGGGCCTGGATGCGTCCAGACCTGCTGATCCGGATCCTGCCGTTCGCATCGGCGTTCGTCGCCGTCTACCAGCTGGCATCGCGGCCGGCGTGGCTGGGCCTTGCGCCCGGGTGGCTTGCAGAGCAGCTCGCCTTCGGCCTGCTGGCCGCCCCAATCATGTTCGTGGCGGCCATGCTCGCCCAGCTATCACTGGCCCGGCGGCGAGGGACCCTGAGCGCGCCCGCAGGGCGCGGAGATGCCTGGTTTCAAGCCGGCTTCTATGGGCTGAATGGGCCGGTCGAGGAAGCATTCTTCAGAGGCCTGCTTCAGGGCGGCATAGGCGCCGCGTTGGGGGGCCCGGTGGGCTTTGTGATTGGGACTGTGGCGTACGTCTTCTATCACCGCCTGGGTTGGCCCTGGATGGATACCCTCGCGACAGCGCTGGTCGGGATTCCGCTGGGGCTGGCATTCTGGCTACTCCCGGGACCTCCGTCGCTCCTCGGCGTATCGATCGCCCACATTGCGGCCACTTGCGGCTTTCTCGGGCCGGGGCCTTATGTCCTGAGAAAGCTCAACCTGGTCTAGACCTGCTTGCGTCGAACAGCGATGTAGGCAAGGGACGCGAAGACGACCACCACGAAGGCCCACCACAGAATGTCGCCGGCGCCCGACCCGGGTGGGATAAGAGCAAGGGTGGCCGAATTCGTCGAGCCTCCGCCCGACACCTGGATTTCAGTCCGCGCGATATCTCCGCTTGCGCTGCTGGTCAGCTGGTGTGGAACCACCCAATAAAGGACGTCGAAAACGGCTCTCAAATTGGTGTTGTCGATCACTCCCTGGTGGATTAGGTTGCGAATCGTCACCACCAGCGTTGCGACAACGTTGTAGTAAATGAACGCCACGACCGCCGCGATGATGTTGTTCACCCATGTGCTGAGAGCCAGGACGATCAGCATCACGACGACTGCGTTGGCGACCACCGCCAAAACCTCGGCGGTGAGCGCGCCTTCGAGCCCCCCGCCGAACAGCAGCATCGCCAACCGCGCCTCGATCCCGAGGACGCCGACGACCAGCACCAGAGCGACAACTGCCGCGAAGATCTTCCCAATCGTGTAGGCCAATCGCGATATCGGTTTTGAGAACAGGCTGACCGCGGTGCCGGACTCGAGATCGTGGTAGATCGTGGTCATCCCGATGGCGAAGGCGATCAGAAGGGCGAAGATCCCCAGCGCTCCAAGGAGATAGCTGACGAACACCGCTTCCAGGAGCCGGTTCACCTGAGCTGGGTCCAGTTGAGTGGCTCCGTTCACGGACTGGGCCGGGCCCCGTGTCGCGAGGGTGTTGGCGATCTTGAGGAAGCCGCCTAGGAGAACAATGCCGACCGCTCCGACCACGTAGAACACCAGAAGGATTCGCCGCCTGGACAGCTCGAGCAGGGTATATCGCGCAACCGCGAGAGTGCCGTTCACTGTTGTTCCTTCTCGGAGATGAACGATGGGAGCTGGTCGCGCTTCGGCGACGAAGCCTCGACCAGCTCGACGAACACGTCTTCGAGGGTGCGGCCCTCCGGCACGACCTCGGCCATCGTGCCTTCTTTCAGCACATGGCCTTTGGCGAGAATCGCGACCGTGTCGCAGACCAGCTCAACCTCGCTGAGAAGGTGGCTGTTGAGCAGGATCGCGACACCGCTCGCCTTCAACGACTCGATCAGAGCGCGGACATCGCGCCGGCCGAGCGGGTCGAGGTCGGCGGTCGGCTCGTCGAGTATCAGGAGCTTGGGCCGGCCCAGGATTGCTTGGGCGATTCCAAGTCGCTGCTTCATGCCCTTTGAGAACTGCCGGACCTCGCGCCTCTCCTGGTCCAAGCCTGCGAACGCCAGGGTTTCGGGGATTCGCCTTTTTCGATCGTCTTCGTCTAGGCCGAGGAGACTCGCGAAGTAGTCGAGCACCTCTCGCGCGCGGAGGAACTTTGGAAAGTCAGGATCTTCGGGCGAGAAGCCGAGTCGCGCTCGGGCCGACGGGTCCCCTGGCTTTGACCCGAAGAGCGATATTTCGCCGCCGTCGGGCCGCAACAGCCCTGCGATCATCTTGACCACGCTGGTCTTGCCGGAGCCGTTTGGACCGAGCAGCCCGAAGGCCTGCCCGGGCTCCAGGGCGAACGTCACCCCGTCCACGGCCCACGGATCGCGGCGCCGGTACCGCTTGCGGAGCGCCTCGACGCTCACCACGGGGGCCATCAGCCAGCCGAATATACATGCGCGTGATCAATCTCGATGTCTTGCAACGACGGACACTCGTGTGGGCTGGGCTGGCCGTAGTCCTCACCGCCTTCGACGGCTCGGTGCTGGTTCTGGCGCTGCCCGCAATCGCGTCCGACTTCCACGCGCAGATTCCGGGCCTGTCCAATCTCGGGTCGGTCCTCGCCCTCGGCGCGCTGGGCGCGCTGCCTCTGGCCACGCTGGCCGATCGCTTCGGCCGGCGCAGGCTGATAGCAATCGGAGTTGCCGGCTTCTCGATCGCGAACTTCGCCAGCGCATTCGCGCCCTCGCTGACGGCTCTCTCATTCATTCGCCTGATCGCCGTCTGCTTCGAGGCCCTGGTCGGCGGCGTTGCGACTGCGCTGATAGTCGAGGAGGCGCCACCGGGTTTGCGAGGGCAGGCGGTGAGCGTGCTCGCGGTGCTGGCTGGGGCCGGCGCCGGCATCACCGTCATCAGCTATCCGTTGCTGGCACCCCACTGGCGGTGGTTGTTTCTCGCCGGCGGTGTCGGTGTGCTGGCGGCGCCAGCGATCTGGCTTCAGCTGCCGGAAGGCCGCACCTGGTCGAGGATCAGGCCCAGCGGCTCAGCTCTTCGCCTGCTGATGGGCGGACCATGGCGCCGGCGCATCCTCGTGCTGTCGGCGACCACAGCCTTGCTCGCCGTGCTCCTCGAACCAGCGGGCCTTCTGTTCACCGTGTTCGCCACCGATGTCCTCCATATGACACCGGTCGCCATCAGCACCCTGATCATTGCCTCGGGCGTCGCCGGCGGCGTGGCATACCTGGCGGGCGGCTACTTGAGCGACCGGTTCGGGCGGCGGTGGCCCGGCATCAGCCTCGCCGCATCGACCGCCGTGGCGGCCAGCCTCAGCTTCGCGACAGGGATCGGCGGCTTCGTCGTAGGCAACGTGCTCTGGAGCGCTATCGCAAGCGCCTCGACGCCTGTCTTCGGCGCGTGGTCGGCCGAGCTGTTCCCAACTCGGGCCCGGGCCACGGCTGAAGCCGCTGTCGGCGTGGCTGCCGCTATTGGCAGCGTCGCCGGCCTTCAGGTCGTCGGACTGCTCTCGCAGTCGATCGGGCTCGGACGCGCCATCGAGCTGGTCGGCGTGGCCGCGGTGGCGGGAGCCTTCCTGCTCTTGTGGTTGCCTGAGACAAAGCAAGCCCCGCTTCCTGACTAGAGTTAGCCCCCGGATGGACCGTGCCAGGGCAGTCGTCGTCGGGGGAGGGATAACCGGCGCGAGCGTCGCCTACCACCTTGCCAAGGCGGGCTGGAGTGAAATCGCGCTGGTCGAGAAGGACGAGCTGACCAGCGGATCGACATGTCACGCCGCGGGGCTCGTCACCCAGTTCAACCCGTCGCCGACGATGATGAGATTCCGGCGCTACAGCATCGAGCTTTACGAGGAGCTCGGCGTTTTCGAAAGGGTCGGCGGCCTGCGCTTTGCATCGAGCGCCGATCAGCTGAAAGAGCTCCAGCGGGGCGTGAGCCGCGCCCGGGGGATCGGGCTCGACGTGGAGCTCATCTCTGCAGAGGACTCCGCTCGCATGATGCCGGCGATCACCACGCATTCTCTCTACGGAGCCGTCTGGGTTCCGAGCGACGGCCATCTCGATCCGCACACGGCCACCCACGCCCTGGCGTCAGCGGCGCGAAAACTCGGCGCGACCATCCTCACTCAGCACCGCGTCACCGGCGTCGAGCTGACCGATAAGGGCGCGGTCAAGGCGGTGCAGACCGACGCCGGCCGCATCGAGGCCGACGTGATCGTCATCGCGGGGGGCATCTGGGCGCCTCAGATCGCCGCGATGGCAGGCGCCTTCATGGTCTCCACCCCTGTCGACCACCAGCACGCCGCGCTGCTCGCCGTGCCAGGTCACGAGCTGCCACACGACATGCCCTGTTTCCGCGATCCGGACAACCTCGTCTATGGGAAGTCGGAAGCCGGAGGCGTCGTGCTGGGTGGCTACGAAGCAAATCCTGTTGCACGCTGGATCGACGGCGTGCCCTGGAACCATGCAGGCACCTCCCTCCCTCCCGACCAGGTGCGGTTCGAGCCTCTCCTCGCCGGCGCGGCGCGGCGGTTCCCGTTCATGCGCGAGGCAGGCATCGTGAAGCTCGTCTGCCATCCGGATGCCATGACTCCCGACTCTAATCCGCTCGTCGGTCCGGTTCCCGGAGTGCGCGGCCTCTACATGGCGGCAGGCCTTTCGCTCAACGGCTTTGGCGGTGGCGGAGGAATCGGCAAGGCCCTCGCCGAGCTGATCACCGCCGGCACCAGCGAGCTCGACCTGCATCCGTACCGGCCCTGGCGCTTTGGACCTGTGCACCGCGACCACCGCTACGTCGCGGACCTTTCACGCGAGGCGTACCGCTACTACTACTACCTTCGCTATCCGTACGACTCCGATGAATGGGGCCGCCCTCGCCGCACAAGCGCGTTGCACGAGCGCATGCAGGACCTTGGTGCAGTTTTCGGGGCGAAGCATGGATGGGAGCGCCCCGATTACTTCGAGCCGGGCAAGCCGTGGCGACGGGCTGGGGCGGACCAGCGCCGGTTCGGCTGGACCCGTCCTCCCTACTTCGACCTGCTCGCCGAAGAGCACCGCGCGTTCAGAGAGCGCGTGGGCATCATCGACATGACCTCTTTCGGAAAGATCGACGTCACCGGTCCTGGCGCGCTGCACCTTCTGGACCGAGTGGCAGGCAACCGCATCGACAGGGCGCCCGGGGCAGTGATCTACACGCAGCTCCTCGACCAAAACGGCGGGATGGCAGCCGATGTCACCGTCACCCGCTTGGCCGAAGAGCACTTCAGGGTGGTGACAGGAGCCGGGTACGTCAACACCGATCTTGGCTGGCTCCGAATGCAGCTCCGCGACGGGGATCCGCCTGTGGAGCTGCGCGAGACGACCGATGAACTGTCGGTGATCGGGATGTGGGGGCCGCACGCCCGCGATGTGCTCGAGCCGGTGACCGATGGCGACGTGTCAGAGGCTGAATTTCCGTTCATGCATGCGCGCCGGCTCAGCATCGGAGGTGCGTCAGTGCTCGCGCAACGTGTCACTTACGTCGGCGAGCTCGGTTGGGAGCTTTACCTAGAACCAGGATGGGCGGTCCAGGTCTGGGATCGACTCATGGCGGCGGGGAAGCAGTTTGGCATTCGCGCTGGCGGTTACCGCGTGCTCGACTCGCTGCGTATGGAGAAGGGCTATCGCTACTACGGAACCGACCTAACCCTTCTCGACAACCCATTCCAAGCAGGCCTTGGGTTCTGTGTGCAGATGGACAAGGGAGACTTCAACGGCCGCGACGCATTGGTTGCCGCGCGCGAATCGGGGATCAAGAGGCGGCTTCGCACCCTGGCGATCGGCACGGACGAATACCTTCGTGTCTATGGCGGCGAGGCTGTGCACGCGGAAGGCAAGGTGGTCGGCCGCGTTCGCAGCTGCGCGTACGGGTTCACCGCGAGGCAGAACCTGGCTTATTCATACCTGCCAATCGAGATCGGGCCCGGCGGCAAGGTGCAGGTTGAGGTGTTCGGCAGCCTGGTGGCGGCGACCGTTACGAAAGACGCCGTCATACCCCGGCAGGGCGGCTCGACGGCCGCACGCCAGGCGCCCGCGCTTGAGTAAACCGTCGCGTGTCGACGAGGCCGTCGGCCTCGTGTCCATGTGGAAGGGCCAGGAAACCAAGGTCTCGCAGCTCTCAGGGGGGCTTACCAACGAGAACTATCTCGTCGAGGTGGACGGGCAGAAATACGTGATGCGAATCCCCGGGCAATCGACCGAGCTGCTGTCCATCGACCGCGCCAACGAGGTGTTCAACACCAAGGCGGCAGCCATCACGGGCATCGGCCCGCAGGTGCTCGAGCACGTCCCGGGTCTCGATGCCCTCGTTCTCGAGTTCATTCCCGGCACGACAATGTCGGCGGCCAATCTGCAATCCAAAGAGATGGCCTCGCGCATGGCCACGTCCTTTCGCCGCCTTCACGGTGCGCCTCGGTTCCTCAAGGACTTCAACATGTTCCGGCTGATCGAGGAGTACCTCCGAATCGTCGAGGAGCACGACGTGAGGATCCCAACCGGTTATCGCGACAGGCTGCCGGTGATCGCGCGCATCGAGGAAGCCGTCGAGGCCGGAGCGCTGCCTTCAGTGCCCTGCCACAACGACCTTCTGTGCGAGAACTTCATCGACGACGGCGCTCACCTTCGGATCGTCGATTACGAGCTCAGTGGCAACAACGATCCGTGCTTCGACCTGGGCAACACGGCGCAGGAGGCGGAGTTCGGCCAGGACCTGCGCGCCGCGCTTTGCGCAGCCTACTTTGGCGGTGACAATTCGCAGCAGCTGGCGCGGATGAACCTCTTCGCCCTGATGTCGGACGTCGGCTGGACGCTGTGGGGCGCCATCCAGGCCAAGATCTCCGCGGTGGATTTCGATTTCCAGGCCTACTACAACATGCGCTGGGAACGCGCGACCCACGTGCTCGACTCGGATCGCCTGGCCGGCTGGATAGCTCAAGCCCGAGCCTGACGGGTCGCCAAAATTCAAATTGACGGAGCTCCCATGCGGTGCTACGGTTCCCGCCGTATATCGGCCGCATATCGGTCGGTCGACGCGAAAGGGGAGGAGTCAGGGGTTTGGCTTCGCAGGTCAGGCTGGTCGGACGCGTCACCACGCCGCCTATGGACAACGCTGGACCTGGCTTCGCCGTAGTCGATTCCCCTGAGGCGGCCCGCTCGCAGAGCGAAGCCGCCTATTTGCGGATCAGGGACCGGATCGTAAGCCTCGATATGGCGCCTGGCTCCGTCGTCCACGAGGCGCGGCTACGCGAGGAGCTCGAGATCGGACGGACGCCAATCCGGGAAGCGCTCCAGCGCCTCGCGCTCGAAAATCTCGTGAGATCAATTCCTCACCGCGGCACATTCGTGACGGACGTGAACATCACCGACCTGGCCCGCATAACAGAGGTCAGGGTCCTGATCGAGGCCCATGCGGCGCGGCTGGCCGCGGAACGGCTGTCCGGGCCGGACCGCCTGGCAATCCAGGATCTGCTGGGCGTCCTCGAGGCGGGCGGAGCATCCGACCCGCGGGAGCTCATGCGACTCGACCAGCAGGTCCATCGCCAGATCTACCGCGCAGCGCGCAACGCGTTTCTCGAGAGCACGCTCGAGTGCTACCTCAACCTCAGCTTGAGGCTCTGGTATCTGGTCGTCGATCAGGAGGTGCGCTTGCGTGAGGCTGTCGCCGAGCACGTTGAGCTGCTGCGCGCCGTGCTGGCTGGAGAAGGTTCCCGCGCCGAAGACAGCATGCGGCGACACGTGGTGGGCTTCGAGCGCGAGATCCGCCGGGTTCTGGTGGAGGGCTAGAAGCTGACCAAAATCTTCTTTGCCACCGACCTGCATGGCTCCGAGATGTGCTGGCGCAAATTCCTCAACGCGGCCAAGTTTTACGACGCCGACGTTCTTATCTGCGGCGGGGACATGACTGGCAAGGCCATCGTCCCGATTGTCCAGGAGAACGGCCATTTCACGTTCACCCTGGCCGGCGTGCAACAAGCGGTGGGTGCCGACCAGGTTGGAGAGGTCGAGGCCCAGATTCGCCGTAAGGGCTACTACCCCCTAAAGATGAGCCTCGAGAGGCTGCATGAGCTCGACCAGGACGAGAGGGTGCGGGCGGAGACCTTCCAGCGGGTGATGCTCGAAGGAGTCGACCGCTGGATGGGCATGGCCGCCGACAAGCTGCGGGGCACCGGCGTGCGCTGTTTTGTATGCCCTGGCAACGACGACGAGATGGAGGTCGACGACGTCATCCGCCAATCCGACCTGGTCGAGCTGGGCGAGGGCAGGATGGTGGAGATCGACGGCTGGACGATGATCTCGACCGGGTGGTCCAACCACACGCCGTGGAACACGCACCGTGAGGAAACCGAGGAAGCGCTCGGCGACCGGATCGAGGCGATTGCGAAGCAGGTCCCTGACGCTTCGCGCGCGATCTTCAACCTGCACTGCCCGCCGTACAAGTCAGGGCTCGACGAGGCGCCTGCCATCGACGCCGACCTGAAGCTTCTCCACGGTGGCCGCGCGCTTCGGCCTGTCGGGTCCACCGCAGTGCGAGCTGCAATCGAGAAGCACCAGCCCGTGCTGTCGCTGCATGGACATATCCACGAGAGCAAGGGCGCGATCAAGATCGGCAAGACCCTGTCGATCAATCCAGGCAGCTCGTACGAAGAGGGAATGCTCATGGGAGCGATCATCCAGCTCGATCCCAAAAAAGGCATCAAGAGCTATCAGCTGGTCAACGGATGAGGAGGTAAGAAGGAAGCAACATGGCTGAATCGACTATGGGGACGCCGGCAAGGCCCGGCCTGTTCCTACGCAACGCCACCGGGCTGGTCAAGGCCTGGTCGACATTCGACGCGTTCATCTACTCGTTCTGGTCGATCAACCTCATCACGCTTGGGCTCTATGGCATGTCTTTTGTCTATACGGTGCCGGACGGTCAGCTTGTCGCCGGGATCCTGCTTTTCGGCGTGCTTGTCACTTTCCTGGTTGTCACCTACGCGATGTTGGTGAGCGTCATGCCGCGCACAGGAGGGGACTACGCATGGCAGAGCCGCGTTCTCGGCGGCGGCCTTGGTTTCGTCCTGTCGATCACGGGGTGGTGGTTCACTCTTTTTCTCTGGACGCCGATCTACGCCAACATCCTCGTCGTCCAGTTCTTCTCGCCGCTGGCGTATACGCTTGGCTGGACCGGCGTCGCCACCTTTTTCACCAGCCAGACAGGCATATTCGTCTCCTGCCTGATCGTGCTCGCGTTCGTGAGCATCGTCGTGACTATGGGCATGGAAACCTACGCGCGAATCCAGAAGGTGTGCTTCTGGATCGGTCTCGTGGGACTTGCCGTCGTCTGCGGCTTGCTCCTGGTCTACAGCCAGAGCGACTTCCAGAACGCTTTCAACCGCGAGGCGACGAGCCTCTTTGGAGCTCCTGCCAACGCGTACCAGGGAACCATTGACGCCGCGAGCAAGACGTTCGCAGGCTCGAACTTCGGCTCCCTTTCATTCGGCCCGCTCCTTCTTCTGCTTCCCTGGTTGGCCTTCTATCTGCTGTGGCCCAACTGGGGCGCGACCCTGTACGGCGAGGTCCGCGGAGCCAAGGACTTCCGCAAGCCCTTCTGGAGCATGTTCTGGGGGCTATGGGTCACTGTCGCTCTCGTTGTGGTGGTCGTGCTTTTGATCAACAAGACCATCGGCTGGAACTTCTACCAGTCAGCCAACGCGGCTTACTGGAACAGCCTTTTTGCAGTCTCAGGCGCCGCCGCTCCGCCGGTTCCGATCTGGCCCTACCCCGTGATGTTCGCGGGCTTCCTCGTCAACAATCACCTGTTTCAGGCGCTGCTGATCATCGTCATGGGCCTGTGGTTCTTCGGCTGGGCCGGGACCCTTTTCCTGTCTTCGACGCGCGTCATCTTCGCCGCAGCGTTTGACCGCGTGCTGCCGTCATGGGCTGCCAACATCTCGGCCAAGCGCCGCGTGCCCTACGGCTCGCTGGTTCTGATGATCGTGCCGTCCCTGGTTATCAGCGCCATCTACGCGTATAAGCCCACGTTCACCAGCGTCTTTCTTGACGCCACCGCCGTCCTCGCCTTGACGTTCTTCGCCACCACCGTGGCGGCGATCATCCTGCCATGGAGGCGGAAGGATCTCTACAACGCGTCGCCGATCGCCAGCTGGAAATTCGCGGGGATTCCCGCCATCACCATCGTCGGGGTGATCACCGGCGCGTTCCTGCTCTTCATGCTCTGGGAGTGGTCCTTCAACTCTGCAGACCTCTACGGAACCACGTTCTCTTCGACGCCCAACTCCGTCTACTACTTCCTTGGGACATACATCGTCGCGGTTGCCATTTACCTCGTCGCGCGTTTCGTGCGGAAGGGCCAGGGCATCGACCTGGACCGCATCCACCACGAGATTCCGGTTGAATAGAGGCATCGCAACGGCCGCCGGGCTTCGGTCCGGCGGCCGAGCCTTCTGAAGCCATGCTCGAACACACACTTCGCACCTACCAGAGCCCGACGCGCCTCGTGCAGCGTTTGGGCGCCATCCGCGAGCTCGGCAACGAGGCCTCGCTGCTGGGAATTCGACGACCCCTGCTGGTCACCGACCCGGGGGTGAAAGCCGCCGGCTTGCTGGACACCGCGCTCGAGGCGCTGCGCGGCGCCGACGTCGAGCCCGTGGTCTTTGACCGCGTCAAGGCCAACCCTGGTGTCGAGCTGGTCGATGCCGGAGCGGCCGAGTACCGCGCGCAGGGCTGCGACGGACTCGTCGCGATCGGCGGTGGCAGCTCGATGGACACGGCCAAGGGCATCGGCGTCGTCGCCGCGCACGACGGCAGCATCCTCGACTACGAATGGGGCCACAGCCCGCTCACCACGCGCATCCCACCGATGATCGCGGTGCCGACGACCGCCGGCACCGGGAGCGAAGTGACCCTCTGGGCGGTGATCACAGACCCCAGACGCAAGATCAAGTTCAACGTCGGCGGCACCCCGAACATCGCCTCGTGGGTGGCGCTGATCGACCCTGAGCTGAGCGTTCGCCTCCCTGCCCCGGTGACCGCAGGAACAGGGATGGACGCGCTGGCGCACGCGGTCGAGTGCTTCACGATGGTCTACTACCAGCCCTTCACGGATGCCGTCGCACTCATGGCGATGGAGTACGTCGCGCGCTACCTGCGGGTTGCGTTCTCGCAGGGCCAGAACCTGCAGGCGCGCTACTACATGAGCGCCGCGGCGATGCTGGGCGGACTCTCATACGGCACCGACTCTGCAGGCGCCGCGCATGCCATGAGCCAGTCCGCAGGCGGCGTTCACGACGCTCCTCACGGCCAGCTCACGGCGCGCCTGCTCGGCCCCGTGATGGAGTACAACCACGCAGGCGAGCCCGTGCGATTCGCGCGGATGGCCGAGGCTTTCGGCATGGACACGCGGGGTAAGCCGGTGTGGCGCGCCGCCGAGATGGCGGTCGAGTACGTGCACCAGCTGACCAAGGACGTCGAGATACTGAGCTTGGAAGAGCTCGGCTTCTCGGAGGACGAGATTCCGATGCTCGCGGACAAGGCGTTCGCCGACCCACAGACGATCGGCAACCCTCGCGACGTCGATGCCGCCGCCTACCGCCGGATCTATGCCCAGGCCTTCGAGCTTGGCCGCCATCGCGTCAACGCGAAGGCGTCGAGTCAAACCTTGGAGAAAAAGACATGACAGTCGACGTTGCCAGGTCGGTGCGAAAGATGTTCGTGGACGGCAAGTGGGTGGAGTCGGAGAGCGGGCAGACGTTCGACGCCGTCAGCCCCGCCACCGGCGAAACCATCGCCTCTGTGCCGAAGGGGACGCGCGCCGACGCGAAGCGAGCCGTCGAAGCCGCGCACAGGGCCCGCCGCGCGATGGCCGACCTGAAAGGATTTGCGAGGTCCGCGCGGCTGCACCGAATCGCGGATTCGATCGAGCAGCACCGCGAAGAGCTCGGCCATCTGCTCACTCTCGACCAGGGGAAGCCGATGCACGCCGAGGCTCTCGGCGAGGTTGACGAGGCGGCAGAGTACTTTCGAATCGCCGCCGAGGACTTGAAGCGTCTTGAAGGACGCGTGATCCCGTCAGCCAGCCCAAGCAAGCTGGTTATGACCCGTCACTACCCGCGTGGCGTGTACGGAATCATCACTCCCTGGAACTGGCCGCTCACGATGGCTGCCGAGCTCATAGCGCCGGCATTGGCTGCCGGCAACACGGTGGTGTGGACACCGGCCTCATCGACCAGCGTCATCTCGGTCGCGCTCATGGAGTGCATCGCCGAGGCTGACCTTCCGCCGGGCACCGTCAACCTGGTCACCGGCCCAGGTGCCGAGGTCGGCGACGAGGTCGCCGGCCACCCGTTGGTCGACGGCGTCGGTTTTGTCGGCTCGACCGAGACCGGGGCATCGGTGGCACGGCGGGCGGCGGGCAAGCACGTCATGCTCGAGCTCGGAGGCAACGGCCCGATGGTGATCTTTGCCGACGCGAATATCACCAGGGCGGTCGAAGGCGCCATCGTCGGCTGCTACCTCTGCGCCGGCCAGAGCTGCACGGCGGGCGAGCGGATCCTGGTCGAGGAACCAATTCACGACGAGTTCGTGGCCCGGCTCGAAGAGGCGACGCGCGCATTGCGCCTGGGCGACCCGTTCGCGGCCAACACCACCCTGGGACCTCTCAACAACGAGGGCGTGGCGACCAAGATGGACGAACACGTCGCCGATGCATTGAACGGTGGCGCGAGGCTGGTGCTCGGCGGCAAGCGCGCCGAGGGCTTTCCCACGCGGCTCTACTATCCCGCCACGATCCTGGACGGCGTCGTGCCGTCGATGCGCGTGAGCCAGGAGGAGACGTTTGGCCCGATCGCGCCGATCATCACTTTCCAGGATGAAAAACAGGCGCTGGCGATTGCCAACGACTCTCCCTACGGGCTGCTTGGAGCCGTGTACACCCGAGACCTTTCGCGTGCTCTTCGTTTCGCCGACAACCTCGAGATGGGTTGGGTGAACGTCAACGAGTCGACCAACTACTGGGAGGCTCACCTGCCCTTTGGCGGCCGCGCGGGCAAGCACAGCGGTATCGGGCGGGTCGGGGGGCGCTTCGCGCTCGAGCAGATGACAGACCTCAAGACGATCGTGATCGAGGTCGATGGCGGGTAGCGGCCCGCTCGAGGATCCGATAGCGGAGGCCGAACGGATCGCATCCGCTGCCGGCGCCGCACGGGTGGGCGTGAAGCTGATGGGCGGGGCGGGTATCCACATTCATTCGCCGAGCGCACACCGGCCGCCGCTCAAGCGCAAGTACGGCGACCTCGACTATGCGATGCCGAAGCGCGATCGGAAGGCGGCCCTCGCGCTCTTTCCCGCTCTTGGGTACGAGGCAAACGAGCGGTTCAACCTGATGCAGGGAGATCGGCGCTTGTACTTCTTCGACAACCAGAATGGCCGTCAGGTCGACGTGTTCATCGACTCGATCCGCATGTCGCACATCATCGATCTGCGCGAGAGGCTCGACCACGACGGCCCATGCGCGACACCGTCCGATCTGTTGCTGAGCAAGCTGCAGATCTTCGAGATGAACCACAAGGATCTCGTGGACGTCACCGCGTTGCTGCTCGACCACCCTGTCGCCGGTGACGACGTCGAGTCAATCGACGCCGCCTACATCGCCCGCCTGACCGCCGAGGACTGGCGCCTGTATCACGCCCTGGAGGTCAACATCGAGAAGCTCAACCACACGCTCGGTGAGCTCGATATCGACCGGGAGATTGTCCGGTCAAGGCTGGCTGAGATCTGGAAGGCGATCGAGGGCAAGTCGAAGTCGCTGAAGTGGAGGCTTCGCGCCCAGGTGGGCGAACGCGCCAGTTGGTACGAGCTGCCCGAAGAGGTCCGTTCGCCCTACCAGCCGAGTGAGTAATCTCCCGAGCCAGGCGCGGGTGGTCGTCATCGGCTGCGGCATTGTCGGCAACAGCGTCGCCTACCACCTCGGCCGCCTGGGTTGGCGCGACATCCTCCTCCTGGACAAAGGCTCGCTGCCCAACCCGGGAGGGTCGACCGGGCACGCGTCCAACTTCATCTA
>JBDUAO010000042.1:0-19029 GCA_040004595.1 Candidatus Dormiibacterota bacterium
GGGAGGACGACCAACAGCTTCATGCGGCGCCGGGAACGGCCAGCGTCGCGGTGATTTTTTCAACGCTCGCGGATTCAAAGGGCCGGTAGCCCATGATTCGAGCCAGCGGTCGGAGCAGCGCGAGAACTGCGCGCTGGATCGGCCATGCAGGGGAAGCCACGCGCACGTGGTCGGACACCAGCGGCATCTCCACAGCCATCTGCCAGATAGAGGGCATGCCCTTCGCATTGGTCATGCCGGCGCGGGCCAGCGCGTAATACACGTCGTGGAACCTGTACGACTGCTTGGGCAGGCCGGGTCGGTACTCGCCGAACATGCCGAAGTCACCGTCGCCGGCATTGTGAAAGGTGTGTGCGACGCCGGCCGGAACCGCCACGCCCTCACCTGGACCGCAGACAACCTCCTGCTTGCCCATCACGAACGCCACGCTTCCGCGAGTGACCAGGAATCGCTCCTCCTGGAAAGGATGGACGTGCGGAACAGGACCTCTATCGCCCCGTATGCCAGTCGCGTGGAATCGGACGAGCTCCTCATTCAACTCGAGAAACGTAAGCGAGGCACCAGTGATCGGGTTGTGGATCGTTTCGGACATGCACTGCCTCCTACCCTGAATTTGCTATAGGGAGCATATAGGGAAGTAGGGGTATCATATAGCCAATGGCCAACGCACGCCCGATTAGTAGGCGATACAGCTCACCGGAGCGCCAGGACCAGCGCAACCGAACCCAGCTGGCGATCCTCAACGCCGCGGAAGAGGTGTTCAGGGAGCGCGGCTATGGCGCGGCCACCATGCAGGCGGTAGCCGATTCGGCCGGTGTTTCCCTCCCCACTGTCTACCTTTACTTCGGCACCAAGCCGGCACTGGTCCGCAGCCTGGCGGACCTCGTCGCCAGCTCAGCCGACCTCAGCGTCGGCCATGCACTCGCGGAAACCGAGCCCATCCGCATGCTCGAGGTGGGCGCCGGGCTCCTGCGCCGGCTGCATCAGCGGAGCGAGATGCTGGCCGACGTTCTGCGAACAGGTGCGCGCACGGACCCCGCGCTCTCAAAGGTATGGCGGACCTGGCAGGACCGTCACCTGGCCGCGGTCGGAGCAGTGGCGCGATCGCTCCACGCGCGGAAGGCCCTGCGTGATGGCGTCGACGTTCGAACCGCAAGCGATGTCCTGTACACGATCGGTGGTCCAGAGACATTCCGGCAGCTGGTCTACGAGCGGGGCTGGACGCCCAGCCGGTATGAGAGATGGCTGGTGGAGGCTGGGCGACGACTGCTGCTTCGATGACCGTCTACCTGTCGACATTGGTGCCCGGCCTCGCGCGTGCAGAGAGACCACCGGGAGGCGAATGGAACGTGGAGGTGGTTGCACCGAACGCAGACATTCGGTGCCTCGCCGCCGACCCTCACGCACCGGGCACAGTGTTTGCGGGTACGCAGGGCGGCGGTGTGCTCCGGTCCGACAATGCCGGCCACACGTTCCAGCCGGCCGGCCTGGACGGACTGGTCGTCAAGTCGCTGGCGGTGCACCCGGCGCGGCCAGGCCTTATCTACGCCGGCACCAAACCGCCCCATCTGTTTGTTTCCGCTGACCGCGGCGGCCACTGGGACGAGCTCGTCGGATTCCAGCGCGTGCGGCGGTTCTTCTGGTTCTCACCGTCCGAGCGACCCTTCACGCCATACGTGCAGGGGATCGCCGTCTCCACAGCCGATCCCGACGTCGTTATCGCCGGGATCGAATACGGCGCTGTGGTCCGCCGCGCCGACGGGGGGCGGACGTGGCAAGGGCACCGTCCCAGGGCCCTGCGAGATTGCCACAGTCTAAACGCGACCGGGGGCCGGTTCTTCGAGGGCGGCGACCGCGGCGGTGCGGTCAGCGACGACGGTGGCGTCACGTGGAGTCGGCCCACTGGCCTGAAGGTTTCACCTGCTGTCTTGTCGGCGCTTGACACCCTGCCCGCTTACTCCTTTCGGCCAGCCACCGACTCTGCCACCGCCGTGAACTCGCAGTACATGTGCCGGACTCATCGTTTGAAATGCGTGAGGTGCCACACGAGAGATTGTCGCCGCGGCAGCACGCGCCTTCGACGCCACGTAGAACCACGGACAACTCCCGGTCGATCCGGGAGGGTCAGAGCTGCGGCTGGGAAAGCGACGGACTCAACAGCCGCTCAAGGGCCGCCGTCAGCGCCTTTCGATGGGCATGATCCTCAAAGTTAAGCTGCAGATTCGGCTCCAGGAGGTGCTCGGTGACCGTGCCCTGCTTACGGATATATATGGCCGGATAGGGATCGTCGCGGCCGTTGGACTCCAGGGCGACCGCAACGGCGTCCGGGCCGGGGGCGTCCACGAAATTAGCCAGGGGCGCGATACCGTCGTCGATTATTCCGCGGTCGGGATCTACCAACACGACCCGCGCGAGGTACGAGCGCTGATGCCAGAGTTCGGGGGCGTGGCTGGCTTCGGCAAGTAAGTGCGAGATGACGTCGGACGCTTCGAGTCGGAGTCGTGGAAGGCGCACGCCGAATCGCTCCTCCGCGAGGTGGGCGGCGAGCACTCTCGCGTTGTACCGATAGCCCTGGACAGCTCCCGAATTGCTCGGGATGCCGTGCTTCTTGAGACCCCGAGAGCCCTGCATGATCGTTCCGGCGAAGTAAATACCTGGCACCGTCGCGCTTTGCCAGAAAGGTGTTTGGGCAGGCAGCCGGCTCTGACCGAATGTGGCGACGCCCAGGTCCGGCAGGTCCCGCAGCGGCGTTGCGAAACCAGTTGCAGCGACCACATCGTCCACCTCGAATGTGAGGACGCCATCATCCCCGGCGCTCCGGGTGCGCACCTGGTAGCCGTCGCCAGTCCTCTTGACCTCATCTATGGAGGTGTCGAGAACGAGCACACCGCCGGCCAATACCGAATCCTCGTAGGGCTGCACATATCGGGCGCGAACCCCGACAAGTGAATGCGTGTTGACTGAAAGCTTGGTTGGGCTCGGCGAGGCGAGCACGATCTGACGCGCCAGCGGGAGCAGTCCTGTGGCGATCTCGAAGCCCGAGTTCTGCTTGCCGACGATGAAGACGCGCCGATCCTTATACGTCTCGACCGGCCGCAGATCGCCGTAATGAGGCACCGCCTCCAGCCCGGTGGGCCGCCATGGCTCGGCCACGCCGACTGCAAATACGACGAGCGGAGAGCGATACTCGCCGTCGGACGTCCCCAGAACAAAATCGGGCCCTTCCTTCCGTGTCGTTTCCCAGCGGCAGCCGAACCGGATTCGCAGAGACGTCGCGTCAGCGAAAGTGACCAGCCCCTTCTCCATCTCAGGGCGAGATGGGAAGTAAGAGGTGCCGTCCATCACTCCCGTCATGACAGCGCGGTTCGGCGGCTCGTCCGCAAGGAGGCTGTTCCAGTCGAACCGCTCGTACGCTCGCGAGCTTCGTTCGAAGCCCGTGAAGGGCTTGGTCCAGCTGAGCATCCTCTGGAAGACCGGCCACCTCCGGAACATCCCACCGGGCGCGGGATCGTCGGAAAGCACGGCGTGCTCAATGCCAAGCCGGTGCAGACAGTAGGTGAGCTGAAGAGCGCCAGGGCCGCTGCCGACGACGATCAGCGAGTAGCGGCCTGGCGGAAAAGGTCGCTCCTCTAGCTGAGCCACTTGGTCGTGTTGCGTACCTTGCGCGCCTCTCCCTGCAGCAGCCTGAACATGATCGAGGGATGCGCTTTGAGGAAGGTCTCCACCTGCGTGCTGGGGAGCACAATGCAACGCAGAGCCCGCAAGGCGACGATATCGGCCACCGGAGCTTCACCCAACAGGCACGAGATTTCGCCGAAGTAGTCGCCGGGTCTAAGTGTCGACCGGTCGACCCCGTCGATTCGAATCGCCGCCGCGCCCTCGAGGATTATGTACAGCCCGGAGCCGCTGAATCCCTGCCGCAAGACTCGCTCGCCTTCCGAGAACCACGCCTCGTCGAAGACATGCACGACCTGCTCCCGCTGTGGCGCGGAGAGGTCGGCAAACAGAGCGAATCCGGCAATGGTGTCGGCGACATCCTCTTGAACCGCCATCCGTGCCCTCCCTTACACCTCGCCGATCATACCTTCGCCGGTCAGAAGAGCCCGATCGCACGCCAATACGGCACGCTTATCAGGATCGCCAGCAAGGCGATCACCGTGATCGCCACCCCGACGGCCACAGCTTGCCGCTCGCTGAACATCTCACCGCCGGTGATCTCGCGCACCATCCGAAGCACCTCGTACTGCTTCGGCAGCACCCATGTGAGGACCATGACGGAGGAGACGAAGCCAACCACCCAGCCGCTCAGACCCAGCTGCGAGGCGGAGGGAACGAGCGTTACCAACAGGAGAAACCCCGCCGGGACCATCGGGAGGACAAGCCGCACGACGACGCCCAGGAGCGCCAGCAGGAGGATCACACGCGCCGGATCGCCGAGCGAGCGTGCGATCGGTGCGATCAGCTCCGTGATCCACCGGTCGACGCCTCCAGACCGCAACACGGCGCCGGCGCCCAACAGCACGCCGAAGAGTACGAGCGTTGCCCAATCGATCCCTGATCGAAATGTCTGACGATCGAGTGCGCCGCCGCCGATCGCGACCAGCAGCGCGGCCATCCCAATCACTCCGATATCGAGTCGCACGAATTGTTGCAACAGCAAACCCACGACAAAGACGCCAAGCGCGAGCAGTGAGATCATCTCGGGCCTCGACATGCGACCGAGGGAACGCTCCTGGCTCAGTCGCACCGTGCTGCTCGCCCGCGCCCCAGACCCCGGGTGCAGCGCGAACAACGTGATCGCCGATCCGACGAAAAGGATCGCCCCCGCCGGTGCGCCGGCGGCCAGCCATCCGATCCAGCCAAAGCGCGTCTGCTCCGCGACCGGAAGCAGGCTGACGATCAGGAAGTTCGTGACCATGCCGGTCAAGAAAATCGGACCAAGAATTGTGTTGCCGAGAATCGCCGCAAACACAAGGGCGGCGCTTCCGCGGCTTGCCCTCGCATATCCAAGGGCCTGCGAGAGCTCGTGCGCGATGGGAGCGACTGTCGCGACACGACCAAAAACGGTGGGCACCAACGGCGTGAGTACGGCGCCGCCAACGAGGAGCGCGGCAACCTGCCCGCGAAGGGTCGGCGGGAAAACACGCAGGAGTGTCAGCGCAGCGCGGAACAGGAGGCCCGAACTGGCCATTGCCGCGCTGACTCCCAGAGCCGCGAGTGCCGCGACCCACGCAGAGCTGGCGAAGCCGGTGAACGCGAGCGCCGGCGGAGCGAGGCCGCCTGCGCCCCACACCGCCGCCATGCCGAGCGCGACCGCGAAGTCGGGCACCGGTTCGAGCAGCCATGCGATCGCGCCGCCCACCATGACGAGCGCGATATGCCATCCCACCTCAGTGAGGCCGGACGGCGCGGGCACGAGCCAGAGGGCCGCGGGGACGCCGATCGAGACCGCTACAGCGACGATGCGAGAGAACGATGAACGCCGGGCCAGAGGCGCCATGACCATCGACCGGAGCTGCTCGTGCGGCGGGAGTGGCGCGCCGACCCGCTTGCGATCGCGTCGGTCGATCGCACTTGCCAGCCCGCGTGCGATGGCCAGGCCGAGAGCCGGTCGGTCGCGCACGATGCGCTCGAAGCGGTCGCGCGGGATGCGCCACGTCTGGACATCAGTGATGGCGCGAACAGTCGCAGTGCGCTCGGCGAGGAGCACGCCGAACTCACCGAAGCTGGCCGGTGCGGTGATTGACGTGACCGACCGATCAGTCCCTCCCGCCTGGACGCTCACCTCGACCGTGCCGCTCGCTAGGAGATAGAGCGAGTCGGCTACCTCGCCCTCCCGCACGATGACCGCACCTGTCGCGAAATGCGCGTCTTCGCTCGAACCGATGAGCCGGGCGATGTCGACGCGGTCGAGGTCGCGCAAGAAGTCGATACTTCGAATCAGCTGCTCTTGAGCGGCGATCTCGTCACGATGCTCGTCGGAGGGTGTCACGGCGTCGGCGTCTCGACCCGCAAGATCCGCCAACTGCCGGGCACGCCCTTGAGCTCGTACGTTCCCTTGTCGGAGAACGTGAGCCCAGATCCGGCGACCAGATCTCTCACTGTGCTCGAGACCAGGACCTCGTCCGGGCCCGCGAGACTCATGACGCGCGCACCGATGTGGACGGCGATCCCGGCGATCCCGGACTCGATCCTGTCGAGCTCACCTGTGTGAAGCCCTGCTCGCACCTGGATTCCGAGCTCGTGGGCCCGGTCGACTATGGAAAGGGCGCAACTTATCGCACGAGCCGGCCCGTCGAAGATCGCGAGGAAGCCGTCGCCTCTCCGATCGATCTCTCGCCCACGAAAGCGGCTGAGCTCATTGCGCACGAGGCGGTCGTGGTCGCTGATGAGAGTGCGCCACCTTGCGTCGCCGAGCCGGACCGCTCGGCTCGTCGATTCGACCATGTCGGTGAACAGCACGGTAGCCAGGACGCGGGTCGGTTCGGCGCTGTGACGCGTACCGGTGAGGAACTCCTCCATCTCGTCGACGATTGCATCTGAGTCTCCGACCCAGACGAGATGGTCGATCCCGGGAAGTTCGACGAGTCGCGCGTTAGGGATCCGCTCGGCCATGTAGCGACTGCCGCCGACGTCGATGCGACGGTCGCCGGTGCGATGGAGGATCAGTGTCGGGACACGGATGGCGGACAGGATGTCCCGGACGTCGATCTCGAGCGTCATTTCCAGAACGGCCCGGGCCGCAGCTGGACTGGCGCCGAGCCGCAGGTACTGCCCCCACCATCGTCTGAACCGATCGTCGTCCACGACGCTGGGAGCCCACGCTTGGACCTGCGAGGGGCCGCCCCACTCGCGCTGCACGACGTCGAGGTTCTCGAGGTGCTCCTCCATCGTGGGCGCCCAGGGGTAGTCGGCGTCCCGTACTCGCTTCGCGTATGTGCCGTAGAGGACCAGGGCCTGGACGCGTTCGGGGTACGTGGTGGCGAAGAGCATGCTCATCGGCCCTCCCTCGGAGACGCCGAACAGGGCCGCCTTTTCCGAGCCTGCGGCGTCCATGACCGCCCGCACGTCGTCCATGCGTTGCTCGAGCGTGGGGAGCTTCTGGACCGGGACCCTGTCCGAGAGGCCGGTGCCGCGTTTGTCGAAAAGGATCAGCCGGCTGAAGGAGGCAAGGCGATCGAGAAACCGCGCGAACTCCGGATCCTCCCACGCATGCTCTACATGCGAGACGAAGCCGGGGACCAGTACGAGATCGAGGGGAGCGTCCCCGACGATCTGATAGGCAATGCTGTAGTCGCCGCTCTTCGCGTAGCGCGTCGTCGGTCGCACTCAGCCCACTCCGCGCGAATCATAAGTTCACTGCCCTCGAGGCGCAGCGGCAGTCGTTCCGATTGGAGAAGATCTCCTTCACGCGGCAGGCGCCGCGGATGCCCGGAGGGTCGAGCTACGCCGCCGACTGCACGATGGTGTAGACGCAGAGAGTCGAACCCCGAAACCTTGAGTGTCTCTGTGAAGGTCTCGGTGCCCGGCGACGCCTTGACATGACCGGAGGAGCCGGGAGAGAGCGCTCTCCCGGCAGTCCTTTCAGGCCACAGGCGTCCCGGCGAGGTAAGCCGACTGTGAAACGATCGAGCACAGGAACACGATTCCGGTGTCCACTTCCTGGATCGCACCGGCGGACTTGGCTGCGTTCAGCGCGGTCAGCGTCGTGATGTGCGTCACAGCCGCCGGCGAGGTGAACAGCTCGACGTAGACGCGCCACGCTATGTTGAAGTCACCAGCGTGCTGGCCGGCGAGGAGATGGTCATGTCCTGGGATCAGGTTGGCGTCGGTGCCGTAGACGGAAGGTTGCAGCGAGACGGCGATTCCCGCGATCGGGCCGGCGTGATCCGGACAGTTGCCGGGCACGCCCGCGCAGTTGAACGTGGCGATCGGCTTCGGATACACGATTAGGAACAGCGGAGCGACGGCGTGCGCATTGACGTTCTGGATGACGTTCGTCGGACCGAGCGGAGCGAGATGGTTGGGCGTCTGGATGTAGATGATGCTGCCGTCGGCGTCGTTGTAGGCGGGTTCGACCGACACATTGCCGTGCATTCGCTCGCCGCTCGGCATGGCGTTCGCGGAGGCGGCGACCGGAACGGCGGCGACGAGCGCCACGAGCGAGAGCCCTACGAGGGCCAAGCGAACCTTGAAACTTCTCAACTGAATTCCCCCTTTACTTGTAGAAGTACGGGTCAAGAACCCGCACCGGTGTGATCGTGTCGGCGGGCAGCTGGTTGAGCTTCGCCGCTTTCCGAATGGCCTCTGGGCTGGGGGCGTCGTAGATGCAGAACGTCTTCTTGTGATCCTCGGTGACGTACGAGTGCAGCCACGTGACCCCGAGTTCGGCGTTGGTGTCAACCACCGACAAACAGGCCTGTGCTCCATCGTCGGTCACGGGGATCTCCAGGCCGTCGGGGAATGAACGCTCGACCATGAATCGCGCCAATCTGAACCTCCTTGATTTGGTGGCAACCCGGGAGGGCCGCCGTCCACATCAAGCTAGGCGCGCCCGACCGTGCCGCCATCCGTGAGAAGGCTCAACCGATACTCAGCTCAGTGCTCATTTCTTGCAAGCCACGTCGCCACCTGGACGCGAGAGTTAAACCCGAGCTTGTCCAGGATGTGCTGGACATGGTTGTCGACGGTGCGCTCGGATAGAAATAGGCGACCGGCGATCTCGCGGTTGCTCAGGCTGGCGGCCAGCAGCTGGGCCACCTCGCGCTCGCGTGGGCTGAGCGCGACCTGAGCTGCCGGCCGCAGCGGCTCGGCGGAGCGGCCAGCTGGTGACGGGCCAGCGGCAAAAACGCTCCATGAACCGGGCACATCTCCGAACTCGCGGATGCCACGGTCCGTGAACTCAAGACTCGAACCCACAACCAGGTCCTTCACCGTGCCGGAGACGAGGACCTCCCCCGGCTGGGCGGCGCCCATCACGCTCGAGGCGACCTGGAGAGCAACGCCGCGCGGCCGGCCGCCCCGAAGCTCGCACTCGCCGGCGTGGATACCTGCCCGGATGCGTAGCCCGAGCTCGAGTAGCTGGTCCCGTATGTCTAGCGCGCACCGAACGGCCCGCGCGGTGCCGTCAAACACGGCGGTCACGCGATCCTCGCCAGCCTCGATCTCGCGCCCCGAGTAGCGGATGAGCTCTTTCCGGACCACCTTGTGATGACGGTCGACGAGCTCGTTCCAGCGCTTGTCGCCGAGCAAAATGGAATGGGCGCCGGCCTGCGTCACCTTCGTGCAGAGCACGGTCGCAAGCATCGTCTCGGGGGTCGGAACGGTGCGCACACCCGTCAGGAACTCCTGCACCTCTCCGATCACGCGATCCGCGTCGCCGAAGTAAGGCCAGTGGTCGTCGGAGTCGAGCTCCAGGAACTGTGCGCCCGGGATGTGCTCGACGAAATAGCGACCGGCCGCGATGGGGGCGATCAGATCCCGTTTCGCATGAATGATCAACGTCGGCACACGAATCACCGGGAGGATGTGGCCGATGTCGATGTGTAGGTTCATGCTGAGCAGGTCCCTTGCATCGCCGGGGCTGGCGCTCATCTGCATGAAGGTGGCCCACCACCGGGCGACCTCGGGGTTGTCGACCTGGCTCGGCGCGTAGCGCTCCATGTTGATCACCGTCCCCCACACGTCCGCCACGCGATCGATCGCTCGTTGTATGGCCTCTTCCGCGCTGCCCCATGGATAGGCGGGCCGCTTCAGCGCTGACGGATAGCTGCCGTCGATGATCAGCCCGGCGGTGCGTTCGGGATAGGTAGCAGCGAACAGAGCCGACATGACACCTCCCTCTGAGATGCCCATCAAGGCGGCTCTCTTCGATCCCACCGCGTCGAGCACGGCGCGAACATCGTCCATCCTCTGCTCCAGGGTCGGCAAGGGCTGCACGCGGTCCGACATGCCGCAGCCACGCTTGTCGAAGAGGATCAACCGCGAGAAGGAGGAAAGGTGGTTGAGGAAAGCCGCTAAGGCGGGAAGCTCCCACACATAGGCGAGGTGGGAAACCCACCCCAGCACCAGAATGAGGTCGATCGGTCCGTCGCCGACGACCTGGTAAGCGATGTTGACATCGCCGCTGCGAGCGTACTTGGCGCCTGTGAACACTTACGGCAAGTCAGTCTAGATGCGCGGCAACGCAACAGGTAACGCTTGAGCCGAGGTACGAGGTCCGGTATCAGCATTCTGTGGCTGAAGGCGCAATCATCGGCCGCTACAAGATGGGGCTGAACCAGTTCATCGATAGGCAGATGTTCGTTGCGTGGCACACCGACAGGTCGACATGCCATTAAAAGACCTGGGAAGATAGTCCTTGGTTTGGGCCGCTCCGCCCCGCAGTCGCCAGCACCTGGCAGCTCGAAATGTCGTGTTGCCATTTGCGACGACGTCGCTACTTTTCGCCAGCTGTTGACCACTGTTTTCAAATGGGAGCCGGGTTTCGAGGTGGTCGGGGAGGCGGCCAACGGCAGGGAGGCCGTTGAACTGGCTGTTCGGACTCAACCCGACGTGATGATCCTCGACATCGCCATGCCCATCATGGATGGGATCGAGGCGCTCCCCGAGATTCTCAAGGCGGCCCCAGGAACACGTGTCCTGATCCTCACGGCCTTTGGATCGGAGCGTATCCGGGCGCAGGCCCTCCGGGCGGGCGCTAGCGGTTACCTCGAGAAGGGTGCGACCCCGGCCGCCATGGTCGCCGCTGTGCGTGCCGCAGCCGAAAATTGGGGCGACCCGGCTTAGCCGGGCCCATCCGCTCCTCCCAGCCGATGGAATCCACGCTTAGGCGGTTGCCCTCTCGCCTCCCTGGAGCGAATCGCGGCGAAGCGTCAGGGCTTCCTCGCCCATCTGCGATAGCAACCGCTTCGAAGCTTCGAGTGCTGACTCGACTCGACTGGCTGCCTGGCTGATCTCTCCCATATCGAGCGCAAGCTTGGCAACCGCGAGGGACTGGACCACGTCATCGTTTAGCTGCATCGCCTGAACCTCGCGCTGACGGCCGAGCGCGAGGCGCTCGTCCGCCGCAGCGACCACGTTGCGGGCGGCGAGCCGCAGCTCGAGCTCGTCGATCACTATGGCTGCCAGGTCGACCAACACCCGCCTCTCCTCCTCGGTCACGTGACGGGGCTGCCGATCGATCACACACAGCGTGCCAAGGTTGAAGCCATCCTGCGTTTTGAGCGGTGCGCCGGCATAGAACTGCAAGCCGAACTTGCTCGCGACCAGCGGATTGGCGAGGGTCCTTGGGTCATTGCGTGCGTCCTCCACGATCCAGGGCTCGTCCTGCAGGATCGCTGACGCGCACAACCCTGGGTCCCGGTCGATCTGGTTGACGTCGAGTCCGTACCTTGACTTGAACCAGATCCGATCCTCGTCGACGATGGATACGATGGCGATCGGCGTCCCCAGCAGGCGTGCTGCGAGCCGCGTCACCCGCTCGAACGCCCCGTCTGGCGGGGTGTCGAGCACGTCGTAGCGACGGATGGCCGCAAGGCGACCAGCCTCGTTGAGTGGATATTCAAGCTTGGGCGCGACAGTAGCCATTGAGTTACCTCCTCACCAGCGATCCCGGTTTCATGCCACCGCAAATGGCTCTCAATTGATACACGGACGAAAAGCTACTGTCACCGTACAAGTGGGTGAGGTGCACCCGAACCTCGCGTTGCCCAGCTATGCCGCACATGGTCTCAGAGCGCCAAAAGGCAATCGGCTGACGTCATCACCGCGGTTGGTTCGAGTAGGGAATCCGCAGCTATCGACATTCTGCGACGCTTGGGCTTGTCAGGTGCAGGGAGTCATTTTCGACCAGCTCGAAAGATATGCAGTGCGCGAGTTGGGGGACGACGCACTGGCCCGGATTCGCGATTTGACTGGAAGTGGCGCCACGGGATACCGCTTTGACTCGAACTATCCCGACGAAAGGGTTCCAGGTGCTCCTCCGCAGCGTCGCCGAGGCGACTGGCCGGACGACGGAGGACGTAGCTGAGGATTTCGGCCGGGACTGGTGCCGGCGCTGTTCGACATCTACGGCTTTCTGGTTGACCCAAGGTGGAACTTCTTCGAGTTCCTTCTCAAGAACGAAACGACCATCCATCGCGGCGTTAACGACTCAAAGGCGCGGCACGTTTGCTAAGCGTCAAACATCACGGCTTCGTGTCGGCTAACACATCGTCGAACGCGATGTCGTAAGTGCGACCGGCAGCCGTGTCACCAAGCACCACCTTGCCAATCGCGGCGCTCCCAAGGTTGGTGGTAACACTGAGCTGATTCACGATGCCGCCATCCAGCCACACTTGCACCTGGCTTGAGGTTCCGGTCACAGTGACGTGAACCTTCAACTGATGCCACCCGTTGCCCATGTTCGTGGAGCTCGCGAATGTGGTGGCAAGGATGTCGTTGGCGAACGCGACCTTGCCCTTATCGGTGATGTAGACGGTGACGATTGGGGTCCCTGTAGCGGTCTGGACTTCCAGCAGGCCGGCGGCGGTCTTGTTGCTGGAGACCCTCACGTAGCTGCTCCAGTAGATCGACGCTTGGCTGCTTGGGAGCTGCGCCACTGCGTAAGCCGGCGACCCCGTGCTGGTTCCCTTGGCCGAGAAAGCGCCGCCGTGGACCGTCTGGCTCTGGACGCTCATCTGCTGTTGGGCCGACCACAGGGATAGGTTTCCGGTCTCAAAACCATCAGCAAACAGCGGCATCGCCACGCTGGCGACGGCACTCGCGGCTGAAGTGTTTCCTACCGCATCGCGAGCGGTCAACGTATAGCCGTAGGTCGCACCTCCCAAAGCCGCGTTGTCCGTGTAGCTGGTCACCGCTCCCGTCGTCGCGATCGCGGTTCCGTCCCGATAGATGGCGTAACCGGTGACCGACACGTTGTCGCTGGAGGCGCTCCACCTCACGAGCACAGATGAGGCATTGTTGGCGGTCGCGCTGACTCCCGCCGGAACGGTCGGTGCCGTAGTGTCAGCGGGGGTTGTCGCAGAAGCGGCCGCGCTGGGGTCCGAGACGTTTCCGGCCGCATCGACCGCCTTGACCGTATAGCTGTAAGTGGTCGTAGGCGCTCCTTTTGTGTCCTTGAATGTCGTCGCAGGGGCCGTCACCGTGGCGATCTGGCTTGTGCCGCGGTAGACCAGGTAGCGCGCGACACCGATGTTGTCGGTCGATGCGGTCCAACTGAGGTCGACCTCCGTGGCAGCGACAGGGCTGGCCGCAAGATCGGAGGGCGCTGCCGGCGGGATCAGATCGGCGATATTCACCGACCCCGGGTTGCTGGAAGCTGAGATGTTGCCGGCCGCATCGGTCGCCTTAACGGTGTATGTGAACGTGCCCGCGCCAGGCAACGAGCCATCGGCATAGCTGGTCGGCGATGGACCGACCTGCGCGATCTGGGCGCCGTTGCGGAAGACCAGGTAACCGGTGACGCCAACGTTGTCGATGGAGGCTTTCCACGCCAGGTTTATGGCCGGCCCGGTTACCAGCGTCGCTGTGAGCAGCGTCGGCGCACTCGGCGCAGCAGTGTCCAGAGTGGTCGCTGAAACCGGGACGCTAAGCGCAGACTGGTTGCCTGCCGCGTCAGAGGCCTTGATGGTGTAGATGTAAGTTGTCGCCGGAGTCAGGCCCCCGTCCGTGTATGTCGACTGGCTGCCGTCGACCGCGGTTACGCGCTTGCCGTCACGGAAGATCATGTAGCGCGTGACCCCAACGTTGTCGATCGCACCTGACCAGGCAAGACCAATTTGTGTGCCCGAGAGGGATGTCGCGATCACGGTGGGCGGCGTCGGTGCGGTGCTGTCGGCGGGAGTCGTGGCCGAAGCACCGGCGCTAGACGGCGAGATGTTGCCGGCGGCGTCCTGGGCCTGGACTTGATATGTGTAAGTCGTGAGCGGTAGGACGCCGGTGTCGACGTATGTCGTCACGGGCGCGACAATAATGCCTACCTGGACGCCGCTGCGCCGGACGATGTAGCCGGTCACGCCCACATCGTCGGTGGACGGGTTCCAGCTCACGTCGATCTCGGTCGCGCTGACTCCGGTGGCCACAACGCCGGCCGGAGTAGATGGCGGCGTGATGTCCTTGGTCGTCATGGTCACCGAGTTGCTCGCAGCCGAAACGTTGCCGGCGGCATCCAGCGCGAACACTGCGTACGTGTGAGTCGTGGACGGAGCCAAACCAGTGTCCTGATAGACGGTGACCGACCCAAGCACGGTGAGCAAAGAGCCGTCGCGCTCGACCTGGTAGCCAGTGACTCTGACATCGTCGCTGGAACCACTCCAGGAGAGGTCGATCTCGGTGGCTGTCGGTGTGCTGGCCGCCAGTGTCGGTGCGGAAGGTGGCACGGTGTCGATGACGGTGACAGTGACGGGCGCGCTGGCCGGCGAGATGTTGCCCCCCATGTCGAAGGCCCGGACTGTGTAGTTGTAAGTGGCGCCGAGGACCACGCTCAGATCCTGGTACGAGGTGGTCGGGCCGACGGTACCGAGGAGCGTGCCGTCGCGGAGGACCTCATATCCGGCGACACCCTGGTCGTCGGTGGCGGCAGTCCAGGTCAAGCTGACGCTGGTGGCCGTAACCGCATTCATCGCCAGGTTCGTCGGAGCGGTCGGGGGGATTGAGTCGCCGATAAAGTCTGTGTCGACGAGCACGTCGTCGAAGGTGACGTCGAATGTTCGCCCGACCGAACTGTCGCCGAGTTCCACTCGACCGATAGAGGATGCTCCAAGCGAATCCTGGCGAGTCAGGTCGGCCACTGGAACGCCATCGAGCCAGACCTCGACCGCGCTGGCGGTGTCATTCACAAAGACGTGAAACTGAAGCTCGTGCCAACCGGATGCGACGCCGACCGTGCTCACGTAGCTGACGCCAGTCACGTCGTTGCGATAACCGAGCTTGCCTGTCGATGTCACCAGCATCGTGGTGACAGCGCCGCCCGTGCCGGTTCGGAGCCGTGCCAGGTTGACAGAATTCGGCCCGTGGCTCAGGAGGTTGAAACGAAGGCGGTAATAGAGGTCAGGCTGGCCGGCGATAAGCTGTCGATAGGCAGAGGCTCCGGTACCGCTGCTGGTCCCTCGCGCCGCCCACGCTCCCGCGGCGACGACATCTTGTTGCACCGTCAAGCCGGAGACGCTGCTCCAGCGCGACAGGTCGCCAGTCTCGAAGTCGTCGTTGAACACCGCTTTCGTGACTAGACTGACCAGGCTGGATAGAGCCGAAGCATTGCCCGCCGCGTCCCTTGCGCGCACCTGGTAGTAGTAGGAGCTGTGTGGTGAAGCGGTCGTATCCGCGAACGCTGTCGACGGGCCGGGGCTCGCGATCAGGTAGCCGTTGCGGAAAACGTCATAGCCAGTTACTCCGACGTCGTCGGTGGAAGCTGTCCAAGAGAGATCGACCTCGATGCCGGAGGGTGCAGTGGCGTGGAGGGAGGCCGGCGTTGTCGGCGCCGCCGAGTCGGGAATGAACGCCGGATCCATGGCAACGTCGTCAAGGGCAATGTCGAACGTCCTTGTGGTTGAGCTCTCGCCCAGCTCGAGGCGGGCAATGGGGTTCGTTCCAAGCGACGCCGCATTGCTCAAATCGGAGATCTGGACGCCATCGAACCACATCTCGACCAGGCTCGCAGTGTCGTTGACAGACACGTGCAGCTGCGCTGTGTGCCAAACGTTTTGACTTACGCTCGCCGTCGTGCTGGTCGTCGCTACGCCCAGGACATCATTGCGGTAACCCAGCTTCCCTGTGCTGGATATGAAGGCGCTCAGGATCGGAGACGTGGTAGCTGTGCGGAGTCGCATCAACGTGACCGAGTTGACGGCCCGGCTGAGGATCTTGAAGCGCGTCTCGTAATAGAGATCAGTGATTGGGGTCGGCAGAATGTAATCGGCGTCGGCAGCTCCGGTGCCAGTGCTGCTCATTCGAGCCGCCCAGGACCCCGTCAAGACGTTCTGCTGCTGGAGCGTGAGGCCATTGTTCGACCACTGCACGAGACCGCTCTCGAAGCCGTCACTGAAGAGAACTGAAAGCTTTGGCGTGGTCGCGGTGGCGGATCCGCTGATGGCGGACAGATTGCCCGCGTTGTCCCTCGCCCGAACCTGGTACGTGTAGGTCGTCGACGGAGATACTGCCAGGTCCTGGTAAGTCGTCTGCGGGCCGGCCGTGGTCAGGAGGACCCCGTCGCGGTAGATGTCGTACCCCGTGACGCCAAGGTTGTCAGTGGACTCATTCCAATTGAGATCGACTTCGCCGCGCCACGGGGTGCTTGTTGTCAGTGCCGTCGGCACCGATGGGGCGGTGACGTCGCGCGCGGTCCCGCGGCACGGGAACGACCCGGCGTCGAGTACGGCCCCGGTCGTCGTCACGTATTGGTACGCAGCGCCCACCTGGTTCAGCTCCAGTCGCATGGCACCGAACTGGGTGAACCCTGCTTGCACCCGGCTGTCGGTGCCGGGCAGCGTGCCCAGCGCATGGCCAGCGGTCCCATCGATGAGCTCTGGCATCCCGTTGGGATTCGGGTTGCCGGAAGCATCCATCGGCGTCCAGCGCTGATACGTGTGGTCGTGGCCGTTCAGGATCGCGTCGACGCCGTTTTGCTCGAGCAGCGCCCAGATCGCCGCGGTGCCGACTGCCGGGGGCTCGTTGCCAATGTTGAAGAGGGGATGATGGTAGTAGGCGATCGTGCACGCCAACTTGTTGGCCTTCAGGTCGTTCTGCAACCAGGTGTATTGCGCGGTGCCCGGTTGGAGGCCGTGGAACCCTGGGTTGTCATTCGAGTCAAGGCTGATGAAGTGCCAGCCCCCGGCGTTGTAGCTGTAGTAGTGCGGGATGTTGTCCCAGTAGTCGAAATAGCCTGGAGCCTGGCCGGCGGTGTACTCATGGTTGCCGATGGTCGGGTCGCTGATCGAACGAAACCGGCTGAAATCGACGTTGTTCGTTCCGTACCAGTTGTAGAACTCGGCCATTGAGCCCTTCTCGTAGACGTCGCCCAGGTAAAGGAACAGGTTGGGATTCCAGGACCCGATGAGGTTTGTGACGTCATCCGCCGACTGATCCCCACCCGCCCCGTCACCGGCCGCCGCAATTACGAAAGCCTTGCCCGGAGCCGGCGTCGATCCGATCGAGGGCGTGAATGTATTGGTGTTGACCGGCGGCTGCGACAACCCGTTGTTGAACGTGAGCGTGACTGCGGCCCGATCTGTCGTGAAGTTGTCGCGGAGAAGTGACTCAGCCTCGATGATATGGGCTCCGTCGATCAGCTTGGCGCTGGGCAAAACGAACGTATACGGGGTTGAGTAGTCGGTCAACAGGTAGGCCCCGTCCAAGTAAAAGACGACTCGGCGGACGCCTGGGCTGGCACCAGAGATCGATACTGTGGCCACGATCGTTGCATTGCCCACCACGGTTGAACCGTCGGTCGGTTCGGTTAAACACACCGTGGCTGTGTAAGCGCCGGTCGCAGGGCCGCTGCTCTGGCAGGGGCCCGCAGCCGCGACTGGGTCGGAACCCGTCGCCACCATCGCGAGGGCGAGCCCGAAAGTGCCGCCCACGGTGAGCGCACCCCGTAGCACCGCTCGCTTGAAATCCCTGGTCGTCATCCGGCGCCCACCTTTCGTCTTACTTTCCACGTGTGTGCGATTCCGGCATGGCAGGTCCGGCCGCTACAGGCCTAGTCATTGGACCAGCGACGGTGGCGCCCTAGCAATGGGGGGTTTGTCCCGAAACGCCCGGGACCATTCGCCCCGGCAGGCGGACGATCCCGATCATGCGACCTTCTAACGGCGCCCGGGCCGCGCGTTAACCTGCCAGGTCGTGAATCGCCGAAGGCCTGAGCTACTCCGGAAAAAGGCTATGAATTGTAGGTGAGTTCAGATGGCACCCCGGCGCGCTTTCGTCAGGCCCTGCGGCCGCGTAAGAGTCCTACGAGCCAGATGACTGCGAGCACCACGATGGCGATCCAAATAAGGTTGACGATGGCGCCCGCCGCGTGGAACAAGAGCCACAGGACGAAAAGAATTACCGCAGCGACGAGAAGCAGATGGATCACGTCTATTCACCTCCTTTCTTGATGTCAGCACCACAAAGCTGGCGGCGCTGCGTGCGACCGAGAGATCTAGCCGTCAGCCAACCCGGGACTTGGCGCCTTGACCTGGGTCGGCAGACGAGGCGCCAATACGATCAGGAACGCTCTTGGCGGCGCTGACGATCTTGGCGAACGCGCGGCGGCCGGCCATGACGCTTGAGCGCCTGCGCTCGGGTCCGCGAACAGGGTCGAGGAAGTACACGAGCGCGCCACCCACGGCAACGGCACCGAGGAGCCTGGGGAAGCCGGCAGACCGGCGTCGTGGCTCCAGCACCTTGGCCCAGTCGCCTGCGCCAACCGCCCTGGTCACTCGGAGAGCGACGGGCCGTGCCGACTCGACCGCTCGCGAGGCGGTCTTGCCCGCTTGCACCGCGGTTCCCTTGTTGTCCTGCCACACGGAGTAAAGGCGCTCGCGGCGCTCCGCGCCAAGCTTCGGATCGAAAAGGTAGGCGGCAAGGCTACCCACAGCCGCACCCATGGCCAAACGCTTCATATCTACATCTCCAATAGAGCCGAGAGGGGTCTCAACTCACAATGGCCGGTTGCTCATAACAAAAGCCGCAACCGCGCCTCTAAGAGGGGAACGCCCACCTCAAACCCATGTACCCGGCCGGGGATGGGGTCGACGAGATAAGCGCTAGCAGCCCACCCAGCCGATCAGCTGCTGAACCTTGATGCGGTCGAAGCCGCGCACGATCGAGTTCTTCCCCACCCGGAGCAGGGGAACGCTCTCCCCATCCAGCTGTTCCCACTCGCGCATGGCGGAGGGGTCGCGGTTCACCCGCCGGTACGTGAACTCCACGCCCAGCTCGTTCAGGAGCTCGACCATAGCCATCGACTCTCCTGACTCATCCGATCCATACAGAACAGCTTCGTGATCCATCTTGTGTGTAAACGCCAGGTTAGGCGCGTTCCAC
>JBDUAO010000149.1:0-5647 GCA_040004595.1 Candidatus Dormiibacterota bacterium
GAGCAGGACGGTCCTAACGTCAAGGTCGGGGGTTCGATTCCCTCCGGGGGCACCACGCTTAGAGGTCACCGTCTTGTCATCCGACTGGTACACGTGGACCGGCCGGGCTGTCTGCCTAATCCGGGGCGTGCGACTCCTGCGCCCAGAGGGTGGCGGCCTGGACGCGCCGGTTGTCGTGTTTGGAGTCGGGAAGGTCGAGCTTGCCGAACACCGACCTGAGGTGGGCGTCGATCGTGCGCTCCGAAAGCACTAGCTCAGCCGCTATGCCGGCGTTGCTCAGTCCGGTCGCAAGCAGCCATAACACCTCGCGCTCGCGCCCCGACAGGGCTGCCAGGCGAGAGGTCTGACGACGAGCTGGAACAGCGGACACGCCCAGGTCTCCATTTGACCCGGCCCCGTTCGCTGCGGAATCGATCGCGACCGATTCACCGGGTTGAACGGTCTCGCCTATCACCGCGGCAAGCACTCGAACCGCTAGAGGCCTCAGCGCGATCGCGACGACGAGGACCGCGATTGCGATTGCGAGAGTGGTCCCAAGACCGCGACCAAAGCTTATGAGCAGCCCTGCGCAAATGGCGATCATCGCGGTTATTAAGCCGAGTACTAAAGAACCAGCCCGCGCGAGCACGCCGGTGCTGACGGTGTAGGGCGCGCCGCGGCCACGAACGGCCAGTCCGTACCCGACCGCAGTGAGCGGCCAGGCCGCACCAAGGCCCACGAGCAGGACGACCGCGCCGCCTTGCTGGCTGATTCCGCTGGCCTCCACTGCGAAACCCAGCAAGGTGCACAGCAAGATCTGGCACACGGGCACAAACGATGCGACCGCGGCAGTGGCGAGGCGTCCCGAATCTGCCCGGGGTGCGCCGCGCCGAGCCCAGATCAGCAGCACTGGCGGCAGGAGCAACGTTGCCAGCCACACTAAGCTCAGCGACATGGCCCCCGCCAGTACGGGAGGAGGGAGGTGGTCGACTATCGGTGACACGTCTGGAAACGGAGTGCTCGGATGCGCGAAGGTGAAAGTAGCTCCGTAGAGAACCGCGGCGAGACTGGCTGTCACGAGCAGCGGCCAGCCAATCGCGCGCTCTGCCAGCAGACGGCGCCTTGCAAGGAGGCCCGTCATGACAAAGAGCGTCAGCGGTGGAATGTGTCCGCCGATCGCCAGCCTGGCCGCCGTGCCGACAATGAGATCTTGCCCAGGGATCGCGTGAGTGAGGCTGGCGAGACTCAGCACAACGAGATAGGCCACGAGTGACCACGCGCCCAGCACGATCGTCAAACCGACCGCGCGGTCGTTCCGCCAGGTCGCGTGTCCGATGGCCGCGGTGGCCAGGGCGCCAACGCCGAGCGATGCGACCACCACAGGCTCAGTCCCGAAGTACGGGGGGCCGACGGTCCGCGCCGCGAACGCCGCTATGCCCACGGCAACGACAGCGATGCCGAGAGGAACGAGGGCCACGACCGCTCGTACCTTCACACGCACACGTAGATTCTCCCAGGGAAGAGAATACGGCGGAATGGGTTGCGCCCCTAAGGGTATGCGTCCATCGATCAGCTCCATGTCCGGACCGCAGGCGGTTCAGGCGGACGTGGACGCCGGCCCGCCGGCCAATCTTGCAGAACGGCGCCGGAGTCGCTGGATCACCGCAGTAATCGTGAGCACGATGAGCAGTACCTCGCTCGCCAGGATCCCAAGGACCGCGAAGCTCGCGAAGAACATATGAGGGTTCTGATTGAAGATCGATTCCGGCGCGCTGAAGAAGCCCGCCTGCACCACCGTCACCAGCTCGCCGGCGTGTCCGAAAGCAAACGAGCTTTGGCAGAGCAACATCAGTGCCGCGATCGCGCGAAGGGCGAGGTTGGGGGTCTCGCGGACGAAACGCCACAGCGCCCACCACGCGGCCACAATGATCGGCAAATAGATGATGTGGAACACCGCGTGGCCCCACAGCGCTGTTTGCGGCACCACTACCCCGGATATGAACACGAATGGCAAAATCGCAAACGGAACGAACACCAGCAACCACAGACGGACGATAGGACGAAACATGGCGACCTCCTCGATGTCCGGACTTGGGCTACAAGAATGTATGCAGCAAATCCGGCTGAGCACATCGGCGAAAGGGCCTAATTTGCCCAGCTGTGATGGTCACGGAGCGGGCCTGAGGCTATCGCCTGTAGCCGCCCTGTCGGATCTTTGCGTTGCGTCCGCTGAATGCGATCTCCCAGCCGTTAAGAATTATCAAGCGGTTCTGTTGTGGAAGGCTGGGTTCGCTACGTGGCAGAGGCCTAGCGGAACCCGTAGCCGTCGCTGCGCACCTTGGCGTGCCGACCTGCCAAGTGGATCTCACCTCCGTTAAGAACTGTCAAAAGGTTCTTATTGTGGAAAGCCGGGTGCACCAAACGCATTTTCAAAGCGTCCCCACAGGCCCGGCGCGAGCTGCCACCCATCGACTGCTTGGCCGCGGGGATCAGGGTTTCGGCGTGAGCTGCCCGTTCAGAGCCGGTAGGTAGCGCATCGGGTCGGTGACCTGGTCGTTCACTCGAACCTCGAAGTGGAGGTGCGGGCCGGTCGACATCCCGCTAGTGCCTTCAAGGCCCAACCGCTGTCCCCTGGCGACGTGGTCGCCGACCTTCACGTCTGTCTCGAGCAGGTGGCCGTAAAGGGTCATGATCCCGCCCCCGTGAGCAACGATTACGTAGTTGCCGTAACCCACCTGCGTGTGGGCCACCGCCACCACGATGCCAACCGCCGCCGCGGTCACCCGCGTGCCGAGGGGTGCCGCGATGTCGATCCCTGTGTGGAAATGGGGGTAGGCGCCCATTGGCGGCTCCAGCACCAGCCCGCTTGGGCCGAATGGCTGGGTGATCTGGGCGCCGGCGATCGGCCACGAGAGCGCAAGGCCGGGTAGCGTCGTCCCGACGGGTAGAGTCCGCGTCACCATCGCCAGGCCCGCCCCGACCTGTGCCTGGCTCCACGCCGCCTGGTATGCCCGCTGGATCAGCAGCTGCTCCTGTTGCTCGAGCAGTTGGGCCAGCGCCGCGGTCACGTCCGGCGGCTGGTTGGTCAGACCCGACTGAGCCGCTCTGAGCTGAGCGCTCAGGGCGCTCAACTGGGTGGTGATGGTGTTCTGTTCAGCAATCGCAGAGTTCAAATCTGTCAGGTTGGCGGTCAGCTGGCCAACGACGCCGTTCTCTGTGGTCAGGCCAGCCAGTCGAGCGGCCCGATCCGCCTGCAGCTTGGCAAGATCACCCTCCAGCGTTGCCTCCAGGGCGTGGGCGCGCTGGCCGGCCACGATGATGTCGGCGGCCGCGACGAGTGCGTCATGAAGATTTCCCGCCCGCGCGATCTGCACGAGCATGGAGTCAGGTTGCCGCGAGATCGCCCGGGCGAGGGCAGCTACCTGTGCTTGCTCGAGATCGATCCGGCTCTGGGTGCCGGCGATATCGGCCTCGAGTTGCGTTATCTGCGCTTCGAGCGCGGTGACCTTGGCTTCCTCGCCCGCGATCTGCGTGTTGAGGTCCTGCTCGCGCGCGGCGGACTCCATGAGCGCCAGGCTCAGCTGCTGCTGGCCGGACAGCGCCCGGGCCAGGTCGCCACCGAGGCGCCGGCGAAGCCGGTCGTACGCAGCCTGATTGGGATCCGCTGGGGGACAGCTCACGCGCGACCCCGAAGCGCTCGGCGGCGGGCAGCCGGCGGAGCTCACCGTGATCGCGGCGGACACCAGCGATCCAAGCAGCACGCAGGCTGCAGCCAGTCGCGCGAGAGTGCGCATCACGCTCGGGTTCGCCGAAAGCCGAGCATCGCGGTGAGGGCGCCGAGCACGAGACCGGCCACCATCACCGCCGCACCCACGTAGCGCACGGAATCCGGGCCAACCCCGGGGAGGATCTGCGAATACGTCTGCGATGCGAAGGCTTCGGCCAGGGCCCAGACGCCCAGCACCACCGCTCCCGCCAGAGCGCCGGCGAAGGCTCCGGTCAGCAGACCTTCGGTGACAAACGGTCCGCGGACCATCCAGCCGCGCGCTCCAAGGAGACGGATGACTGTGACCTCGCTCTGCCGGGCGGCGGCGATCGCCCGCATCGAGTTGGCGGAAACCGCATACGCGACGGCGATGAAAAGGAGCAGCAGACCGGCGCCGATGCCACCGATGATCAGTGCGATCCTGCGCAACCTGGCATAGGTGTCGGGGTCATACGACGTCGGATACGTCGCGTCCACCGCCGGGTCGCCGACGACCTCGGCCGCGACAGCGGCCACCGCGGTCACCTGCGTCACCTGCACGTCGAGGCTGGCCGAGAAGGGGTTGGAGCCGGTGAGGCCCGCGAACGCGCCGAGACCTGGCTTGTTTCGGGCGTCCCGGAGAGCCTGCTCTGCGCTGATCTCGGTCACAGTGCTCACGCGCGGATCGGCCCGTAGCCGGCTTTCGAGCGCGGCGACCGCGGCAGGTTGGGCATCCGCGGCGAGGTACACCCTGACGATCGATGCCTGCCCCGCCTCCTGGCCGGCGACGGTGGCGATCGAGATACCGACCAGAGCCAGCATCCCGCAGAGGACCAGCGTCATCGCCATCGAGCCGAGGGCGGGCGCCGTCTGGCGGAGATCGCGGGCCCAGCTGCTCAGGCCGCTGAGAACGACGAGCCGGAAGCCGTTGTCGCACAGAGCGATGAGCCGGCGCCACAGCGGCAGCCGCCCGGGCACTACATGCCCGTTCTTGCCGGCTCGGGCCGGCGCCGGGTGGACGCGTCGCCACAGCGAGAGGCCGAAACGCTTGCCGTTGGACTGCGAGAGGTCTCGGTTCACCAGCAGCTGGCCGCTCGGGAGCCGGAGCACGCGGTGGGCGGCGAACGTCTGATGGTGCGTGGCGACGATGACGGCCGTGCCGTTCGCGGCCGCTTCTTCGAGCAGGCGCATCACGATCTGACCGTTGTCTTCGTCGATCGACGCGAGCGGCTCGTCCGCCAGCAGCACCCGCGGCCGCCCTGACAGCGCGCGAGCCACCGCCACCCGCTGCCTTTCCCCGGCAGAGAGCTGGTGCGGATAAGCGCGGCGCCGGTGCCCCAGGCTCAACGATTCGAGCGCGTCCAGGGCCTGCCGCCGGATCATGCGGTGGGGCATCTCCGGGTCACTGATCTGCATCGCAAACACGAGGTTCTCGAGTGCGGTAAGGCGTGGCAAGAGGCGCTGCTCCTGATAGACGAAAGCCACCTCGCGGCGAATCCGCCCGAGCCCGCGCCGCCACCACCGGTGCAGCCCCCGCCCCTTGACCCAAACCTCACCCCGATTCGGACGGAGCTGGCCGTGAACGAGCCTCAGGAGGGTGGTCTTGCCGGAGCCACTGGGCCCGGTGACCTCGAGAATCTCGCCGGGGGCGACCGAGAGGCTGATATCAGTCAGCACGGGTGTCCGTCCATAGAGCTTGGAAACGTGGGTTAGCTTGACGACGGCCTGGGGCGCGAGGGAGCCATTGGTCCCCGGTCCATGCGCGGCCGCCACCCCATTTGTAGCGCGCGCGCCTTTGGTGGCTACCGTTTGGAGTCCCACCCTTTCCCGCCCAACAGATTAGTCGAAGCAGGTGTCGGGCAGGAGGCGTTTATGCGAACCGGTTGGCGGCAACCATTTGCCGCCGTGGCGAGCGTGTTTAGC
>JBDUAO010000043.1:0-18972 GCA_040004595.1 Candidatus Dormiibacterota bacterium
TGCCGATCTCAAGGAGGTTGGCAAGGCGCCATGGTTTGGACAGGCTCTCTATATCCCGACCCAGCACCCGGTCGGCGACGGCGCGACGGGGTTGGTCTGGATCATCACGGAGCCAATTGTCGGCGCGAATGGCTCTTCGCAAGGCGCTATCGCCGGCGATCTGCTGGTGGCCAAGATGACCGGTCTCCTGGGAAGGCCCGCCTCCGAGCAGGAGGTGCATGTCGCCAACACCGAGCACGTCCTGGTCCTGAGCTCGGATTGGGGGTCGCTGACAAACGACGAGGGCCTCAAAGCGAAGGGCGCGTTGAGCACCAGGTCAGAGGTCGGGGTTGTCAACCAGGCTTTGACCACCGGCACGGGATCCGCCGAAATCTCCGATTACCGAAATCGCGACGTGTTCGCCGGTTACGCCCCGATCCAGGACACCGACATGGTCGTGGTCGCCTCGACTGATGTCGCGGCCGGCCTCGCTCCCGCGTACACCCTCGGAAGGCTCACGATCGGCATCCTGCTTGTCGGAACGTTGCTCGTCGTTGGATTTGCCATCTTCATTGCCCGGCTGACCATCCGTCCCATCACCACCCTGTCTCGAGTCGCTGCCCGCGTCGAGGCCGGTGATCTCACGGTGCGGGTGAGTCTCAGCGGTGGCAATGAGATGCGTGTGCTCGGCGCCGCTTTCAACGGGATGCTGCAACGCCTCAGCGGCGTGCTGTCGCTCTTGCAAGGAGAGGTGGCGGATTCATCCACCAAACTCTCCACGGCTGCGGAAGAGCTGGCGGCGGCAACGCTCGAGCAGACGACCGCGGCAACCGCAACCTCCGCAAGCATGGAAGTGCTGGCCCGCAGCACCGTATCGATGGCTGACACGATGAACCGCGTCGCGGCCCATTCCGCTGACGCCCAATCGAGTCTTGAGCTCGCTCAAACCGACCTGCGGGCTTCTGGCGATCGCACCATGGCCCTCGCCGCTCGTGTCAACGAGATCGAGGGCATCCTCGACCTCATCAACGACATCGCCGATCAGACAAACCTGCTCGCACTGAACGCGGCCATCGAAGCGGCCCGCGCGGGGGACGCCGGTCGCGGGTTCGCGGTCGTCGCCGACGAGGTGAGACGGCTCGCCGAACGTTCGAAGGCCGCAGCTGCACAGATCGCGACCATCGTCGAAGGCGCGCAGACCCAGAGCGGCGAGACCGTGATGGCGCTCGAGAAGAGCCTCAAGCAAATGGAGCGCGGGCTGGGGTTGATGCAGGCCGTGGCCAAAGCGGGAGGCCAGATGCAGGCTGATCACGAGCAGCAGCGGGCTTCCACGGATGAGGTGGGCATGGCCATCGAGCGGATCGCCCAAGGCAGTCGGACCGTGGCGATCACCGCCCAGGAGATCGCCTCAGCGGCCGTCAGGCAAGGCGAGCTCGCGGCGGAGCTTGCCGAGTCGGGCTGGGAGCCCAAGGAGGAACCTGAAAGTGGAGCTTAGGACGCCTCGCGTCACTGGACCGTCCCCCGGCGCAGCGAAGGTCGTGGCGTTGAAGATCGTTCCGCCCGGACGAGCGCAAGTTGCCCGGTACCGGCCGTGGGCAACCCTTTTTGTTCGGGCGCTTGGTGGCTCGCTCGCAGTGGTTGTACCCGGTTTCGTGCTCGCAGCCTTCAACCCATGGCTGCTCACTTCCTGGCTCGGGCTCATCTACCTCGTCGTGATGATCGGATTGCTTGCGGGTGCGACCTGGTTGACGGCTCGGCCGGTGATGTCACTGGCGCGCGCCGCCGCCGCCTTTGAATCGGGCGACCTGTCGGCCCGTGCGGTGCCCGGTGGAAGCGGAGAGACCCAACGGCTGGCCGAGACGTTCAATTCATTGGCTGACAGCGTTGCCAATGAACTGCCGCAAATGCTCGGGAAAGCCGGCGATGCCGCGACTCACCTTGCCGGCGCGGCCCAGCAGCTGGTCAGCGCCACGAGCAAGCAGGGTGACGCCGCTTCGGGCACGTCGGCGGGGCTGGAGGCACTCTCTGTCAGCTCCGGTTCGATTGCGGATTCGGTGGCGGCCATGATCACGACAACCGAAGAGCTGCGCTCCAACATCCAGATCGCCAACACGGACCTGCAGGCGTCCAGCGACCGCACCCAGGCCAACGCGAGACGTGTCGACGAGATCCAAACGGTGCTCGAGCTGCTCAAGGACATCTCGGACCAGACCGCGTTGCTCGCGCTGAATGCGGCAATCGAGGCCGCACGCGCAGGCGAGTCCGGCCGGGGTTTTGCGGTGGTCGCTGATGAGGTCCGCCGTCTCGCCGAGCGCTCGATGGCCGCGGCCTCGCAGATCGCAAAGCTCACCGATGGCGCGCTGGCGACCAGTGGTGAAGCTGTGTTGGCGATCGAGCGGCGTGGCGAGCAGCTGAAAGGCTGGATGCGCCTGACCGAAGCCCTGGCCGAGGCGAGCAGCAAGATCGGGCCGGCAGTACTGCAGCAGACTGATTCGCGTAACAGCGTCAGGATTGCAATTGAGCTCATCGCGGGCACGAGCAGGACCCTTGCGACCGCCGCTCAGGATGTGGCTGCCACCGCCGCCGCTGAGGCGACTCTTGCGGCTGAGCTCTCTGCCGGCGGATGGAATCAAGGGCGCGGCCGATGATGCGCGTGCTGGTGGTGGCGGTCAACGATGCCTTCTTTGCGGTACCCATGGCGACCGTGCATCAGGTGCTGCGCAATCCGCAGGTCACCCGCGTCCCGCTTGCCCCCACAGGCCTGCTGGGCGTCGTCAACGTACGGGGAGAGATCGTCCCCTTCCTTGACAGCGGCGTGCTGACAGGAACCGGCAATCTCACCGAACCCCCTTACGCCGTCCTCGTCAGCGGCGAAACGGAGATGGTCGCGCTGGCGGTGGAGGCCCTGCCTATCGCCGCAGACTTCGAGGAGCCTGTCGGGCCGGGAACTCAGCCGGGCGAGCTTGGTGTTTACAGCAGTGGCGGGCGCCTCGTGGTGCTCGTCGACGTCGAGGAGCTGGTGAAGAGCCGGCTGGATTTGAAACGGGCGAGCTAGAGGACGAGTTCCGTCCGCTCTTCATGGAGGAGGCGAAGGGCTACCTCGAACGCATCGCATCCGGGCTGCTGACGCTGGAATCCGCACCGGACGACCAGGCGGCGATCGACGCGATCTTTCGCGAGGCCCACACGATGAAGGGCGCTGCCGGCATGGTCGGCATGATGCGTGTGAGCCGCCTGGCCCACCGCCTCGAAGATCTGCTTGTCGAGCTGAGGGATAAAAAACGCCGCGCAACACCGGAGCTCACCGATGCAATGCTCCTTGTGGTCGACGGACTCGGCCGGCTCATCGCCAGCGCTTCTGGCTCGGAGCAGGACTCGAGCGATGAGGCCGCCCTGGAGCGCCTCCTTCCAAGCTTGCCTGCGGCATCGACCGCCGTCGTCAAGGCCGAGCCGGCCACCGCGCAGCCGGTGCCGGTGCCGGCAGTGCCGGCTCCTGTCCCCATCGAGACGTTCGCTGACGCGCCGCCGGCCGTCCTGGTTGAAGCTGTGCCGGCCGCTGCACCGGCCAAATCTGAGCCAGTGCCGCCTCCATCCGTCGCTCAGCCGGCCCGCAAGCACCGGGATACCGCCACGCTCGAGGTCCCTGTGGCGCGCATCGACGAGCTCAATCGGTTGGTCGGCGAGGCCTCGGCGGCACAGCTCAGGGTCGGACACATATTCGGCACGGAGATGCACAGGGATCCGGAGGCGGTCACCGAGTATCGCGAGCTGACGAAGGTCCTCAACCAGCTTCAGGAAGTCACCGAGCGCACACGGATGGTTCCCGTCGCGACCCTTGCGCCCATCCTCCACCGCACCGTGCGCGATTCAGCCCGGGCTGCCGGCAAGGACGTACGGTGGGAGATGCTCGGCGAGGACATCGAGGTCGACCGCGGCGTCCTCGAAGAGCTGGTCTCTCCACTTCAGCACCTGGTTCGAAACTCCGTCGGGCACGGGGTGGAGCTCCCCGAGATTCGGCTCGCGGCGGGCAAGCCACAACAGGCGACAGTTCGGCTTCAGGCGACCCAGGTGGGGTCCAAGGTGGTCATCGCGATCAGCGACGATGGCGCCGGCATCAATGTGGCGGCTGTACGAGCCTCCGCCGCCAAGAACGGGGTGGATGTAACCGGACTCAGCGAGCAAGAGTCACTGCACCTGATCTTCCGATCGGGGATCTCGACGGCCAAGGTCCTCACCGAGGAGTCGGGTCGGGGCGTTGGCCTCGATGTCGTCGCCAACGCGGTGGTGGCAGTGCACGGCGCGATCGAGGTGGTGAACCACCCCGGCCTTGGGGCCGAGTTTCGAATCGTTGTCCCCATCACCCTCACGGTCGTTTCCTGCCTGATCGTGTCGATTGCCGGGCAGTCTTTCGCCCTCCCTCTCCATCGAATAATTCGCATGCTGGACGCGCAGCACATCCAGGTCGTGAGCGGTAGAAAGCTGGCTGTCATCGACGGCCTGGCGATTCCGGTTTCCAACCTGGGAACGCTCCTCGGCCTGCCCACTGCGGACGAAGGACCGTGGGTATTGCTCGGCACGCCCACGCGTGCTCACGCTTTCCAGATCGAGACCGTGCTGCAGAAACGCGACGTGGTGGTGCGCGGTCTGACAGGTCGTCTCCGCGACCTGACGGCAGTCAACGGAGCCAGCATCGAGCCAAACGGTTCCATCCTCCTGGTCCTTGACGTGCCAACGCTTATCGACCGCAGCGACCAGCTTGCAGAGCACGCGTCGAGGGTGGTGGACAAAACCGCTGGTCCGGCGCGCCAGCTCACGATCCTGGTCGTCGACGACGCTCTCATGGTGCGCGAGCTCCAGCGTTCGATACTGGAGCGCGCTGGTTATGCGGTTCGCACCGCAAGCGATGGCGCCGAAGCCCTCGCCCTGCTCTCGGACCAGCCGGCCGACCTCGTGGTGACCGACCTCGAGATGCCCAACGTCGATGGCTTCGCCCTGACGCGCAGCATTCGGGCGCATGCTCGGCTGACGAACATCCCGGTCCTGATCGTTTCCTCGCGGGCGAGCGCAGAGGACCATCAGAGGGGCCTCGACGCCGGTGCTGACGGCTACATCGTCAAAACGTCATTCGACGAGGCAGGTCTGCTCAGCGCTGTTTCGCGTCTTCTGGGTCGGGAGTTTGACCCGACCGTGCACAGACACAACGGATCGGGGGAACTCGGCTGGACCAAGGCAGACCTCCCGACCCAACCAGCCAGGTCGCGATGACGGTCAGCCCCCTCGACCGCGCCGCCGAGCTGATTCAAACGCGTGCCGGCCTGAAAGCCGAACCTGCCGGCCGCGCGCGACTGGAGAGATTGCTGCAGGAAAGCGCGGCCCTCGCGGGCATTCCTGTGCATTCATACGTGAACACGGTCGACACCCAGCCCGCTGCATTTGACGACCTGCTCGACCGGGTCACGGTACAGCACAGCAGCTTCTTCAGAGACCCCGCGCAATTCGTCGCGTTCGCCCAGCTCGCTCGCGATGGCCGCCACCTGCCTCGCATCGTCTGGAGCGCAGGATGCGGGAACGGCCAGGAGCCGTACAGCATTGCGATCCTTCTCGATGAGATCGGCTGCAGCAATTGGCATGTCGTCGCCACCGACGTCTCGTTTCATGCTCTCGCCCGAACGGAGAAGGCCGAGTACACCGAGAACGAGATCCAGGGATTGTCGGCCGCGCGCCGGCATAAATATCTGCGGCCCAAGGGAAGCGGCTTTGAGGTTGTGACCTCGATTCGACGCAATGTCCGCATCGAACACCACAATCTCGCGCTCGCCGGCGCTCAGTCGGTGCTACCGGAGGCTGCGGCTGTGTTCTGCCGAAACGTTCTTATGTATTTCGGACGAGAAGAGTCGCAGGCCGGCATTCAACGCATCGCCGAGCGCACTGCTCCAGGCGGTCACCTTTTCATGGGCCACTCTGACTCGCCCGGTCCGATGACCCGACACTTTGAGCCTGTGCACGTGGCAGGCACGCTCTGCTACCGCCGCCTGGGCGTGGCCGCCGCACCGAAACCTGTGGCTGGACGGCATCAGCCGGTCGTGCCCACGGCTCCCAACCTCCCGGGCCTGCTTGCCGAAGGCGACCATGCCGCGACCGCCGGGGACCTTCGCGCGGCCGTCCGCGCATTCCGCCAGGCGACATACCTGGACCCCAACGTGGCGGTCGCCTACTTCCAGCTGGGTGCGGCGCTGGAGCTCGCGGGAGACCCGCGTGAAGCACGCCGTGCTTTCGGAGCCGCAGGACTAGCGATGATGAGAGACACTGGCAAGGATGACGTGTCGGACCTGGGCGGCTACACGCGAAGAGATCTTGCGCGTGCGATCGCCGCAAGGCTGACCGGCGAGGACAGTTGATGACCCGGGTACTGGCAGCGCTCTGATGGCCGCCGAAGATATCGTTCTCGTCGACGACGATCGCGTGATCCAGAAGATGGTGGGCGGCTTCCTGGAGCGTTCGGGCTATCGCGTGCGCAGAGCCAGCGACGGAATCGAGGCCCTCCAGCTGGTCAACGAACGCGTGCCCGACCTGCTGATCACCGATGTGCGAATGCCTGAGCTGAACGGAATCGAACTGACATCGCGCCTCCGCGGCAATCACCGGACCGCGGGCATACCGATACTCATGTTCTCCGACCTCGGGGAGGCACGGGACGCGCTGGCCGGTTACGCAGTCGGAGCCGACGACTATCTGCCGAAGCCTTTCGAGCTCGCAATTCTGGAAGCCAAGGTCGAATCGATGTTGCGACGGTCAGCCGGAGCAGCGACCAAAGCCAACCGGGGCAGGGTGATCCTCTTCGCTCACGCCAAAGGTGGCGTCGGCACGACCTCGCTCGCGGTGAACACCGCAGTCCTGCTGGCCGCCCAGTCTTCGCGACCGGTCGGATTGCTCGACCTCGACGTCGAGTTCGGCGACTCCGCCGTTTACTTGAACGTGCATCCGAACCAAACGCTCGCCGACCTCAAAGCGCCTCCCGGCACCATTGTCGACGAGGCTCTGTTCGCGGGCTTCATCACCGAATCCGGAAGTGTCAGGCTGGTTGTGGCGGCCGACCTCCCAGAGCGCGCGGAGCTGGTGACGCTGCCGGCGATTCAGCTGGCGATCGACCGTCTGAGCTTGACCTGCGCCTACGTCCTGATCGACGCACCGGCATCGTTCAGCGAACGCACGCTGACTGCCCTCGACACGAGCGACCTCGTGTGCCTTGTCACCTCAGGTTCGCTGCCCTCGCTGAAGGCGACACGCGGGTGCCTCGACCTGTTCGAAAAGCTCGGCGTTGTCGCCAGGCGTGTTCGCCTGATCCTCAACTACAGCACGACTCATGCCATTGACATCGACACCGCGACCAGCGTTCTCGGCCGCCGGCCCGATTTCGTGGTCCAGCATTCGGACAGCCTCGACCGGGCTGCCAACAGCGGGCGCCCTCTGGTCACCTCGGACCCGAACGACCCTCTGGTTGCGGACCTTCGCAAGCTCGCTGAGGCGATGGCGGTCACCCAGGTTCGCTCGTAGCGCGCATGCCCCTCTCAGGCGGGGCGTCGTTTCGCGTCGGCTGGGTGTCGGTGTATGCGGGCACCGTGAACCAGAACGTGCTGCCCTGCCCCAGGGTGGAGTCGACGCCCATCTCACCCCCCTGCATGGTCACCAGGCCCTTGGCGATGGCCAAGCCCAGCCCGGTGCCGCCGAATCGCCGCGTCGTCGTGGGGTCGAGCTGCTTGAAGCGCTCGAAGACGAGCTCCCGGCTGTCGTCGGGCATCCCGATGCCTGTATCCATGACGCTCACCCGCCAGAAGCCGGACCAGGGTAGGCAGTTGATGGTCACACCTCCGGCATCGGTGAACTTGATCGCATTGCCGACCAGGTTGGTCACTATCTGCTTCAGGCGTCCCTCGTCCCCAAGCGCCTCCACCCCATCAAGGATGTTTGCGTGGAGGAACAGGCCCTTGCGGTCCGCCAGCGCCTTGACGGTGGCCAGGACCGAACCGATCAGCGTCTTGAGGTCGACGCAGCCCGTTTTCAGGGTCATCTTTCCGGCCTCGATCTGGGATTCGTCAAGAATGTCATTGACAAGGCTGAGCAGCACCTGGCCGCCCGACTGCACCTCCATAACGTCTCGGCGCTGTTCTTCCCGGAGCTCGCCGTCCGCCCCGTCGAGAAGAAGCTCGGTATATCCGAGGATGCCGGCCAAAGGCGTTCGCAGCTCATGGCTGACATTCGTGATGAAGTCCGACTGCTGCCTGTTGACTGCGTTGAGCTGCACGTTCTTCACCGAGATCTCGGCCATCGCCTCTGACAGCTGATCGTTCTTTCTCGAGACGTCGACAACCGCCACCTGCAGCCGCGTCTCGCTGTCATGGAGCGCGACCGTCACGGCGTCCTCACGGCGTTCCACCAGGTGCATCTGATAGTCGTATGCCCTCGCCATCCGGACGATGCCGGTATCGGCGCTCGACCTGATGATCGCCCTGACCTCGGCGGCGATCGCTGGAGGCGTTCCGAGGGCGAGTGACTCTTCATTCAGCACGGCGAGATTGCTGTCGCGCCACAGAAGGTAAGACCGCGTCATGGTGGCGACCGGCAAGCCATACAGCGCTGCCATGACCCCGAGCCGGCCGATGAAGTTCCGCTCCTTCTCAGAGGTCATTTGCCCCGTCATCAGGAACCTTGCAACGCCGCGGGCCGCGAGGTTGTGGATGTGGCGGATGGGTTTGGCGAATCGTCGCGAGGCCAGCTCTGACAGGCCCGCCGCGGCCGCTGCGTCGGCAGTCATGCGGGTCGCCTCGGTGACGCGGGCCGCGAGCGCTCGGCCGAGTCTCACCCTTTGGTCAGAATCCCCAAAAACAATGGAGGCCTCACTAGGCACCCCGGACTTAGCGCCCAACGCGAATGCACCGGCCGGTGGGCCTCGTCGGATCTGCAATGAGCTCGACCTTCGGCCTACCAGGACGGGACTCGCTGTCCGATCGCCTCCGATACACGGGCGACGAGATCCGCCGGCGAGAACGGTTTGGTGAGGTAGTAGTCGGCTCCCGCCAGGATGCCTGCGTCGATATCCGACTGCCGATCGCTGGAGGTGAGCACCATCACCTGGGTGCCACGGAGCTGGGGATCGGCGCGAATCGCCTTGAGGACTTCGAGGCCAGAGCGTTTCGGCATGTTGAGGTCGAGCAGGACGAGCGCGGGCTTTCGCTCTTTGATCAGGGCCCAGGCCTCCTCGCCGTCGCATGCCTCGATGACCTGGTACACGGGAGAGTCGATCGTTGCATGGACGAGATTGCGCAGATTCGGTTCGTCGTCGACGATCAAGATCGTCTGCCGCTTATGGATCCCGCTTCGGGTGGTGAGGCTCACGTGGAAACCCCTTGGCTTCGGAGGTGCGTTGAGCGCATACACCAGTCATACGCCTGCCGCCTGTACAAGTCGACCTGCGAAAGCAGGTCATCTACCCATCAATATCGATGGGTAGCCAACCCCGCCCTAGGTCCTGAGCGCCGCCTCGAGGATCAGCTCCCCCGCCTCGCGGGCGATTCGCGCTGACGACCGATCGCCATAACCGGCGAAGACAATCGATCCTGCCATCAACATCTGCCACTTATGGGCCAGGTCGGCCGCACGCGGCACTCGTGCTAGCTCAGGAACAGGCCCAGGTGCTGCTGGAACATGTCCGGGTGAGCCTTGAGCATGCGCAGAATTGTTTCGCCTCCAAACTCCCGCGCGTCGTACGCGCAGAGAGTGACGAGGGGAAATCGTCTGGCCATGCGGTCGTATGCCTCCTCGTAAGCCATCATCTCGGCTTCTGAAGGAAACATGGGGCGCTCGCAAGCCATGTCTCCGGCGACACGCAGCACGGTTGGGCGCGCTGCTAGAGCATTGGCGAACAGCTGCTCCCAGTTGGCGATGACATCCGTAGCCTTCGCACCTTGCCATTCCAGAACCACCAGCCGGCCGGCCTGCCGGGCTCCGTCGAAATCGACTCCTGGCTCATGGGCAAGAGCTTCCGCATAACGGTCTAGTACCGGACCGCTCGCGGCCAGGAAACAGGTCTGGCCCGCCCTCAAACCATCGGCCAGAAAGGGCAAAGTCAGCCTCAGCGCGCCCGCATCAGTGCTGTAGATCGGAGCGAAATGCCCCCCGATCGGAAACGAGGCGCCGCCAATTCTGAGCGAGGTGGCGTGGGCGGGCTGTCGCTCGGCGGTGGCCTGACCAAGGAATCGCTCCAACACGGATCGTTCAAAGCGACGCTCGCGCCGACCACCCACCCGCCGAGCGGACAGGAGGCCGGAGTCGCTCCAGCGCCGGATCGAAGCCTCGCTTACGCGCAGCAGCCTGGCGGCCTCCTTGGTATTAAGCAAAACATCGCTTTCATGCACTTTGCTCATCTCAGATTTACATTATTGCAGAGCGTTGTCATAGGATCTGGACAGGGTTGTCTGCCCCCAGGAGGTGCTGTGAGCCCGCCGAGCCCGCCGACCCGGATCCTGATCGTGCAGGATCATCCGCTGCTCGCCTCGGCGATCGCGAGAATCCTCGAGAGCGAAGACGACCTGACCGTTGCCGGTATCGCGCGCAGTGGTGACGAGGCCGCGCTGATGGCCGCGCGGGAAAAGCCGACGGTGGTCCTCATGGACTTTCGGCTTCCCGACGCGAGTGGCCCCGCCGCCGCCGCCAACATCAAGCTCGCCGCCCCGGGCTCGGCCATCGTCTTTCACAGCGCGGACGAGACAGAAACCTCCCTCCTGGACGCAATCGATGCGGGTGCCATCGCCTACCTCACCAAATCGGCGACCGCGGACCAGATCGTCGACGCCGTCCGCAAAGCGTCGGTGGGGGAAGTTTTGATCCCGGTAGAGCTCTTCGCCAAGGCCATTGCGCGCCAGCACAAGGTGGTTACCGACGAGCAGGCCCGAAGCAAGCTCAGCGCCCAGTTCACTCCGCGCGAGCTTGAAGTTCTCCATTTGCTGGCGAAGGGACACGACACGATAACGCTCGCCGGCCGTTTGAACATCGCTCCGCATACGGTCGAGTGGCACGTGCGGCACGTCATTGAAAAGCTGAGAGTGCACTCGAAGCTGCAGGCGGTTGTCGCCGCCGCCCGCCTGGGTTTGATCGAGATCTGATTTAGCCTCGCGGTCGGCATGGCCGCTTGGGGCCCTAGGGATATAGGGCACACGTCCAGTGTCAGGGCATGGCGACTTCGCAACTGCTTGCGCGTAGAACTTTGGACATGGGACTTGGGGGCTTCGTTCTTGCCCTATTCACATGCGGCTACATCCTCGGCGTCTGGACAGCCTTCGTGGTGCTCAGGCAGCCCCAGCGCGCATACGAGGAGGGCGTGCCCGTATCACTCTCGGTCACTGGCGCGATGGTCGCGGGTGCCACGGGTATTGAGCGACGGCTGTGAGCGCGTTGAAGCGGATCCGGCTCGAGGGAACAGCTACCCCCAACGAAGGGGCTGACGACGATCTCGTCTCCCTTCACAGCCAGGCGCTGCGCTCTCCGGTGGAGAGCATGGTGGTCCTCGCCGATCTCGTCGCCGACAAAGACGTGACCGAGGAGCAGCGCCGGCACTATGCCACCAGGTTGCGGCGCGAAAGCCGCCGACTCTCAGGCCTGATCGACAATGCCCTCGAGCTGCAGCGCCTCGAGGCCGGGCGTCGGGACCTGGACCTCGGCCCGGTCGATGTTGGTTCCCTGATTCGTCGAGCCGTGCTCGCCACAGGCGATGAGCAGCTCATTCCCATCGATGTGCAAGCGCCAGACCATCTGCCCCTTGTCTGGGCTGACGCCGAAGCCATCCTCGAGGTCATCGCCAACTTCCTGGACAACGCGGGCCGGTTCTCCCTGGGCGGAGGCGTCATCACCATCGAGGCGCGCCGGAAGGGTGCCATGGTCGAAATCTCTGTGAGCGATCACGGCATTGGGCTCGAGGCCGCCGAGCTGCCCAAGGTGTTCGAGAAGTTCTACCGCGCCGAGAACGGCATTCGCATGCGCGGCCCTGGCGCAGGGGTTGGGCTGACCATCAACCGCCGCATCGTCGAATCCCATGGTGGGCAGGTTGCAGCCACCTCAAAGGGTCCAGGCAAGGGAGCCCGTTTCCACTTCACGCTGCCCCTCGCTCGAAGCGTGAGCAGATCTGATTACGTCCTGATCGTCGACGGTGATGCCGCATTCGCGAAGCTGCTCAAAACTGAGCTGGCCTTAACCGGCCTCGAAACCCTTCGAGCGTCAGACGCCGAGACGGCAGAGCAGATGCTTGCCGGCACATCGCCGCGAGCGGTGGTCCTCGATCTCCGGTATGCGGGCCTCCCCACGAGCGATTTCCTCGCCCGGCTGCGCGCCGATCGGGGCGCCAGCGTCCCCATCGTGATGCTAGCCGCCAAAGAGGTCCCAGCCGCGGACCTGTCGGCGCTGGAACAGTTGGGCGTGGAGGTGCTGCCCAAAGAGGCCGGCGCCCCACAAGCCGCGGCCGCCATCATCGCCGAGGCCCTGACGCCGTGACCATCATGAGAAGGCGAACTCCGACGGCACTGCACGTCATGCGGACTGTGCTCATCGCCGACGACGAGCCGAGCATGCGCCTTCTTGTTCACGCCACGATCGAGTCGGACGACTACGCGGTTGTGGAGGCGTCCGACGGCGCTGAAGCGTGGGCGATGGTCCAGGAGCACAAACCGTCACTTGTGCTGCTTGACGTTCAGATGCCCCACCGAACCGGCATCGAGGTGCTCCGATCGATCAGGACAGATCCGACCCTGAGCGCCACCAAGGTGATCCTCCTGACCTCCAAAGCCCAGGAGAGCGACGTCGAAGCTGGGTTGATCGCCGGCGCCGATTTCTACCTGACCAAACCCTTCTCCCCGTTGGACCTCTTGACCCGGGTAGAAGAAGCGCTCCAGCTCTGATGGTGGAGCGCCAGCCAGGGGGACAGGTCCGGCTTGGTGGCCGGGGCTGGTCCTTGCGCAGTTACATGTCGCTGTTCATGGTCGTGCTGCTGGCAGTCGCGGCCGTGGCGGCGTTCTCAGTCCGCTACATGTCTGAGCAGGACGCACGACAGGCCACGCTCGCAGACGCCAACTTCGCAGCCGCAAAAGCGGCATTTGAGCTCAAGTCCGGTTTTGACCAGATCAACGAGCTGTCGGTACCGTTGAGCAGGAGTGCGAGCGTCCGCGTTCTATTCGCCGATCCGACAAAGTGCACGCTCGGATACGCGCCGCTGGGGGCGTTCAGGACAGGCCGCATCGATCTCGTCCGGCTCGACGGCTCGGTGGTGTGCTCCTCCACCACGGCCCCCGCGGCCGGTGGCGCGGCACCCTACAACAGTCAGAGTTGGCTGGCTGCGACATCACCGATTGTGGTGGCCCCCGTGCTTGATCCCGTCACCGGCGGGCAGGTCGTCGTCATCTCGTATCCGATCTCGGGACTGGGTGCCGTCGTGTGGCTCCTCGACCTCGTGCCCATCGGTCCCGGTCTCGCTTCCGAGTTTGGCAACGCCATCCACTCTCTGGAATTCATGATCACGAGCCCCGACGATAAGGCGGTCATCGTCAGATCGATTGATGCCGCCCAGTGGGTCGGCAAAAAGCTGAGCGGAGCTCCGGTTGCGGCGGCAAGCGCCGGCAGCCCCGACCTCAATGGCACGAATCGTATCTACGGCAGTGCGATCACGAATTCAGCCGGGTGGCACCTGTATGTGGGAGCCGACGAAGCCGAGGCACTGGCACTGGCTGACCTTACCTACAGCCGGTTTCTAGTAGTCATCGTCATCGGGGTCGGCGCCATGACGCTCGTGACCTTCGTCGTCTACCGGCGTGTGGCGGAGCCGGTGCGGCGTCTGAGCCTGGCGATGCGCACCTCATCAGGCGGTCAGCTCGCAAGCGCAGCGGTGGGAACTGGCGCTCGCGAGGTCACCGACCTGGCCGAGGACTTCGACAAGCTCATGGCGACGATCAAAGGGGATCTGGCTGATCGGCTTGCCAGCGAGGAGAAGGTCGTCGACTCCGAGCGCAACTATCGCTCTCTCTTTGAGGGCCATCCCCAGCCGATGTGGCTTTACGACATACACACGCTCGCTTTTCTTCGCGTCAACGACGCCGCCATCGACCGTTACGGCTACTCGCGCGAAGAGTTCCTCACGATGACGATCAAAGACATCCGGCGTCCCGAGGATGTGCCGAAGTTTCTGGAGCTGACCGGTCATCCGCCGGCATTTGACAAGTCAGGTCCCTGGACCCACCTCCTGAAGGACGGATCGACAGTCGAGGTGCTTGTCACCTCGCATGCGGTCAGCTTCGGCGAGAAGGAGGCCCGATTTGTGCTCGCTGAGGACCTCACCGAGAGTCAGCGGCTGGAGCTGGAGCTTCATCAGTCGCAAGCTCGTGCGGAGGCCAGCGCAGCCCTGGGGCGCGCCAAGGACGAGATGGTCTCGCTCGTCAGCCACGAGATGCGCACGCCACTTGCCAGCATCGTAGGTTTCACCGAGCTGTTGACGACTCGCGAAGTGACTCCCGAGCAGCGGAAGGAATACCTCACTGTGATGCTCCAGGAAGGTCACCGTTTGACCGCGCTCATAAACGACTTCCTTGACCTGCGCCGCATCGAAGGCGGCCACATGACGATGAGCTTCGCCCCGGTGGATATCGGCGCGGTGATCAAGCGCGTGGTTGAGGTGTTCGGCAAGGCGGGCGAAACCGTGGTCACCACGAATCTCGCGAGTGACCTGCCGTTGGTGCGCGCTGACGCCGATTCGATATTCAGGGTCGTCGCGAACCTCCTGTCGAATGCGCGGAAGTATTCTCCCAACGGCGGGGCCATCGTCGTCAACGCCACACTGGTTGACGGCCTGGTCGAGATCTCCGTTCAGGACCACGGATTGGGCATTCCGACCGACGCTGTATCTCACCTGTTCCAGAAGTTCTATCGAATCGACACGGCTGATCGGCGAGCGATCAGAGGGACCGGCCTCGGCCTCGCCATCAGCAAGAACATCGTCGAGGCGCACGGCGGCACCATCACCGCCAGGTCCGCCGGCCCGGGCCTGGGATCCATCTTCTGCTTCACTCTTCCCGCCGGCGGCGAGCAGTCGCACGCGGGAGATGTGTTGGTGGTCGAGGACGACTCCGGTTTTGCTCACCTGCTGCAGGCGGAGCTGACGAATCGAGGAATCAGCTCGGTTTGGGCTGCAGATGCCGAGACGGCAGAGCAGTTGATGACCAGGAACGAGGCAAGGGCGGTGGTCCTCGACCTGCTGCTTCCGGGTTTGTCCGGCGAAGCATTCTTGCAGCGGATGCGCAAGAAGTTCGGGCCGGCCATCCCAGTCGTGGTGATCACACTGAAGGATCTACAGCTCTCAGAAAACCTGGCTCTGCAGCAACTGGGGGTGAACGGGGTTTTGCGAAAAGGGCCCGGCATATCGACAGCCGCAGCGGACCTGATCGAGAACGCCCTGGCGGCTCAGCTGGTGGTGGTGCGCTGATGGCCATGCCCGATGTGGAGCGGCCACAGCCGAGCCTCCCGGCCGACGATGCCGACCGCCTCTTCCGCCTGCGGCAGCTGTTCGCGATCAGCGGTCCAGACATCAAGGCATGGCCGATGGTTCCGATGCCCGTGCTCTGCACCGCGTCGATCCTCTTCACGGACCTCCGCGGCTTCACCCGCCTCACTGAACGTTTCGCTCACGACCCGGCGGGCCTGATGGAGGTGCTCAACGCGCATCTGAAAAAGGTCCTGAGGTCGATCTCGATTTGCGGAGGGGTCGTCGAGAAGTTTGTCGGCGATGGCGTGATGGCCACCTTTGGCGCCAGCGGCGACCAGGACGATCATGTCGGTCGGGCGATGGCGGCCGCGATTGGGTTGATCGGGGCGAATGAAGCGCTCAACCGCCGTACCGCGGCAGAGTGGGGATTCCGATTGGACGTAGGCGTCGGCATCGCATCTGGTCCCGTGGTGGTCGGCGCCGTCGGTTCAGCCGACCGCTCGGAGCTCGGCGTGCTGGGCGATGCGGTCAACGTCGCCGCCAGGCTCGTGACCCAGGCGGGACCCGGCGAGGTGTTGATGACGGGCACCGTCTACCGGGCGATGGAAAGCATGCTCCAGAGCGAGCTGACCTCGCAATCCGCAGTCCGGGGCCGGTCAGGCCGTCTCGAGATCTACAGGATGTCCTTGCTCGGTGGCCGCGGCGACCTCGCCTGACGCACCGTCGATGTGATCGGCGGCGACGTCCCGCGGCAAGAGGAGCTGGGTGGCTTCTGCTTCGTCAACCGCCCTGCCGATCAGGAATCCCTGCGCGGCATCGCATCCCGCCTCGACCAGGATCGCCTGCGCAGCCCGATCCTGGAGGCCTTCGGCGACGACGCGCAGGCCCAGGTTGTGTCCCAGCCCGACGGCGGAGCGCACGATCGCGCCCGAGTCCGGGTCGGTCGCCAGCCCCGTCACGAAGGAACGGTCGATCTTGATCTCGTTGACAGGCAACCGCATTAGATAGAGGAGCGACGAGTAGCCGGTCCCGAAGTCGTCCAGCGAAAGTCGGATTCCCATCTCGCTCAGCCTGGCCAGCGCCTTGCCTGCGGCGGCAGCCATCGCCACCCCCTCCGTGATCTCCAGAGTCAGCCTTCGCGGCTCGATCTGGGCAGATTCGAGCGCGCGGGAGACCATCTCCTCGAGGGAGTGATCCTCGATACAACGCGGCGAGACGTTTACCGACATGGTCACGTCGATCCCCTTGGCAAGCCACCTGCCCAGCTGAGCGAGAGCGTTGTCCAGTACCCACGCGGTCAGCGGGTGGATGATCCCCATCTCCTCGGCAAGGGGAAGGAAACGGTCCGGCGGCATCATGCCCTCGCGTGGATGATTCCAACGAACGAGCGCCTCCATGCCCTGGATCATGCCGCTGGCAAGCGTGAGCTGCGGCTGATACTGCAGGACCAGCTCGCCTTGCGGAATCGACCGACGCAGCTCGCCGGCGAGCCCCGAGCGGCGCATGGTCTGCGCCTCCTGCTCGGGGGCATAAACGGCGTGGCCGCCGCCCGACCGCTTCGCCACGTACATTGCCACGTCTGCGCGGCGCAGCAGGGTCGTGGGGTCGTCGCCGTGCACCGGATACAGGGCGATGCCGATCGACGCGCCGGTCTCAACCATCTGGTCGGCGATCGCGAACGGCCCTTCCAGCGCTGTCAGGATCTTGCGGGCTGTGGCGACCACATCATCGGGATGTTTCGCATCGGTGGTGAGCACCGCGAACTCATCGCCACCCAGCCGCGCGATGGTGTCGGTCGCTCGAAGCACGCCGCGCAAGCGTGCGGTGACCTCCTGTAGGAGCGTGTCGCCGCGGTCATGGCCGAGTGCATCGTTGATGTCCTTGAAGCGATCGAGGTCGAGGAGCAGGACGCCGAACATGTTCTGGTTTCGCCTGGCCGAGAGGAGCGCCTGGCGGAGACGGTCGCCGAACAAGCTCCGGTTGGGGAGGCCGGTGAGTGCGTCGTGCAGCGCCTGATACTCGAGTGCATCGGTGTGCGCCTTGCGCTCCGAGATGTCACGCATGGTCGCGATGAACAGGTGGCGCGACCCCACTTGCATCGAGCTGACGACGAACTCCAGCGGGAACAGGCTTCCGCTCAACCTCTTACCCATCGACTCGTGGGCCGCACTGATGGGGATGTCCTGCTTCAGACGGTGCTGCAAATAATTGGTGAAGCCGCTGCGATGCGTGGTGGCGATGAGGATCTCCGCCGGCTGGCCAATCAAGTCCTTCTCCTCATAGCCGAAGAGCTTCACCACCGCCGGGTTGGCCGATTCGATGATGCCGGCCTGATCGATCGTCGCCAGGCCGTCTGACACGTTGTCGAGCACCGACCTCATCCGTTTCTCGCTGTCCTGCAGCGCCACCTCCGCCCGCTTGCGCTCGACGAACTCGCCGATCTGCGAGCCAACATCGTTCATCACGGCCACCAGCCCTTCATCGAGCTCGCGAGCGGCCCATGTGTGAAGAGAGATCATGCCGACCACACGCCGCCCGCTTCGCACTGGAAACCCGGCTATGCCGTGCAGACCGGCTGCCACCGCCGCCGTGGCGCGAGCTGAGCCGTCGACGCTAACGTCGCTGAAGGCGAGGGGAGTGCCGGTTTGCCAGACCCTGCCGGGAAGTCCCTCGCCTCGCTTGTAGGTGACCTCGGGCGCCGTGGCTTCATACGCAGAGGTGTCTCGGCCAGGACGCTTCCAGGCGGTGACGAAATGCATCGCCTCTCTGGCGGTGTCGACCTCCCAGTATTCCGCGAGCTCCCAATCGAGGGCCAGGCAAAGGCCCTCGAGAACATTGGGGGCGGCCACTTCCCACCCCGGCGAAGTCACCAGCGCATGCGTGATGGCGAAGCGGGCGGCTTGAAGGACCTCGTTGCGCTTGCGGTCGCTGATGTCGACAGCGACGGTTTGGAAGTGCAGCGGCTTGCCCGAGTCGTCTCTGACCAGTCGCGCATTGACATCGGCCCACAGCGATTGGCCATCGCGGCGGATGAACCGCTTGTCAAAACGAAATCCGGGTTCTTCGCCCGCCATGACTCGGCGCCATGCGTCCTGCGTTTTGGCCACGTCCTGGGGGTGGGTGATGTCAAACAACGACATGCCTCGCAGCTCGCCCTCCGTGTATCCGAGCCATTCGTAGAAGGCCGGGTTCACAGAGAAGATCTTTCCGTCGAGACCGGAGAACGCCATAGCCGCTTGCGCTTGCTCGAAAAGAGTGCGGAAGCGCCTCTCGCTATCGCGCTCCGCCACCTCGGAACGATGGCGCTCGGTGATGTCGTGCACCACGGCGAGCAAGCGGTGGTTGCCTTCGGCCGCGAGGGAACGCACCGCAGTTTCGACCTGGATGCGCCGGCCTTCCTTGGTGATGAGGGCCGACTCGTACCGGAACGGCACCTCGCCGCCTTTGAGCCGCGTCTCCAGCTGCTCGGCGAGGCGCTG
>JBDUAO010000150.1:0-5605 GCA_040004595.1 Candidatus Dormiibacterota bacterium
GCATCAGGGCGGGGCCGCCGGCGTCGGATCCGATGGCGACGGTGGAGACGGTGATGCGGTGGCTGTGGATGGTTTCGATCACGCTCCGATAATCGCCGACGGTGGCGTCGCCGTCGCCGAGCATGATGATGTGCTTGATCGCAGCCGTTGTTTGGACCAGCTGCGCGTCGGCCGCGGTGAGGTCGGGGATGTAAGACGGCGGATCACCGAGGATCATCGCCTCGATCTGCTGCTTGACCTTGGCCTTGTCGCTCAACGTGGTGAGTGGAAACACAACCGTCCCGTTCGTGCCGTTGGTGACGCCGACCATGTCGCGCGGCGTCAGCTGGTCGACAACAGCTTCGGCTGCTCCGCGAACTACCCGATCGTTCTGCTGGCTCTCGCTGCTTTCGAGGACGAGCATCACCGCGACCGGAGGCTTCTGCGTGTTCTTCGGCAAGAGGATCTGCACCGGAAGGGCCGTCTCCAGCGGCGTGCCGGCATAACCGCCGGGGCCGTAGCTGTCCGCGCCGCCGATGACGACAAGCCCGATCCCGAGGTCCCGCGAGGCTGCTTGCAGAAGAGCCATGCCGTTCGCGCCGAGGCCCGACGCCGGCACATTCACGAGCACAACGCCCGAGTAGGCGGCGAGGTCGGCCGCCGAGCGAGGCAGCTGCGATGGCGCCACAACCGCGGTGAGGATGCCGGCCGAGTGGAGGGCGGACTCGAGGCTCGTGGCGCTGCCCGGCGGATTCTCCACGAGCAGGACCCGCGGGGGTCCCACGACCTGGATCAGAGCTTCGCCGACGTTGTTCTCCGCATACGTGTCGACGATCGGGTCGATCACTGCGCGCACTGCGTGAAATCCCGTCTGCGTCGGCGTGACCGCTTGTATCGCTGTCGTATCGCCGGCCTTGAGCTGCAGCCGGACCGTATTGATGAGCGTGTTGTCGAGATACCAGCGCACGGTCGCGGCGGTGTCGATATTGCTTGAGATGACGGCCGTCACGTCGGCGCGCTGACCCACAGCCAGCGCGCGCGCAGCGTCCACCCGGTCGATCAACACCTCGGCGCCGACCTGCACCCTGACCGCCACCGTGTCGACCCGCACCCCTTCGGCCTGGAGCAGGCGCGCCTCGCCGATCGCGTCGCCGAGGTTTCCCCTGCCGTCGCTCACGACGACCACGTGCCGGCGGGTGTCGGTGGGGAGGATCGACCCAGCGAGCTGAAGGGCTGCGGCGATGTCTGTGTAGTGAGGGTTCGGTTGGCTTTGCAGCCCGCTGAGCTGCGGGTCGGTGCTCGCGTTCAGCTCGACCAGCGGATCGCGTCCGAAGCTGACCACGCCGGCTCGGTTGTCGCCCCGGCGCAACGCGAGGATGCGCTGTATGGTCGCGAGCTCGGTATCCTGCGCGCTCTGCACGCTCGCCGAAAGGTCGGCCACCACGATCAGGGATTGCGAAGACGGCGTGGTTTGGAGCTGGAATCCGGCCATCGCTCCGGTGAGGAGGACGACGATGAGGATTCGAAGAGCAAGCGACATTCGTGCGCGGCGTCGTGCCAATGGCGGCCTGAGGCGCAGCCAGATGGACACGATTGCGACCAGCGCCAGGAGACCGGCCCCCAGGAACAGGGGCCGGGTCAGCTCAAAGCCCACGGTGGAACGCCAGCCATTCGATGACGACGATGCCGAGGGCGGCGAGAGCAATCCATGGCCAGATCTCGAGCTGCCCACGATGCAGGGCGTGAACGGTCGCCGCAGTGTTGACCGGCGGCAGGGTGAGCCGTTCCGCCGGCTTGAGCTGTGAGATCTGCTCGGAGAAGAGATTGACCGTGAACCAGGATTTCCGGACGCTGCCCGCGACCAGCTGCTCGACGGTGTAGAGACCGGTCAGGTCGGTGTCGCCAAATGTGGCGATCGCGTTGCCGGCCAGCGGGCGCCGGCCGCCGTCCGGGCGGATGACCGTCACCGAGGTGGCTCCGGTCTCTGGGACGATGGTCACCGGCTCGTCGGGATGAGAGCTGTGGCTCGGCACGCTCGGCGGCAGCATCCATTCGCTCAGGTTTTCGACGAGGATCGGGAACGCGATGCGCAGCGGCAGGTCGGATTCGTGAAGGTCGAAACCGAAGAGGACCTGGCGGAAGGGCTCGTCGCGGACGAGAACCAGCGGCGTCTGCAAGCTGGTGATGAGCGGGCGGCCGAACGTGCTGGCGCGAAGGTCCTGGCTGCGCGCGATGTGCACGTCTCGCAGATCGACGTTGGTGAGCAGGGGGTCGCCTGCGTCGGTGGCGCGCGTCCGGCCGATGCCGATCGCAGGCCCGCCCGCGAGTGCGGTGTTGGGCGGAGGGTCGAGCAGGACCAGCGGGCCATCGGGCAAGGCGTGAGGCGAAAAGCGGTCGAAGATGCTCATGGCGTAGGACGCCGATGGCCTGTATGCCGCCGGCGCCACCACGTCGAGCTGAATGTCTGAGCGCAGGCGCAGCGCCTGCTCCAGGAACACGTTGCCTGCGGTCACCAGCAGCACGCGAAACTGACGCGGAGCCCTCGCGATCGCGCTCACCGTGTCGTCGAGCGCAAACACGTCGCTGGTGACGGCGTGAGCGGACACCAGGGTGGCATCGGCTGGGACCGGCAGCACCAGATCTTCCGCCTGGCCGCCAGCAAGCGTCAGCGGGCGCACATCAACCAGCCGGCCGTCGGCGCGCCACTCGAGGCTGATCGAGCGGGCCTGCTGGCCGAAGTTCTGCAGGTGGAGGAATCCGGCGCGGGACTGAGCCCCGGCGCGGACGACCAGCGATGTGAGTCCGACGTTCTCACTGGATACGCCGACACGGTGGTACTCGGCCGCAAACGGCAACCCGTTCGCGGAATCCGTGCGAAGCGGGCCGACGATGCCGTCGCCGAAAAAGTAGGCGCGAGCGTCGTCACCTGGCCTCACCAGGCCTGCCGCAAGTGTCAGTGCGGCAGACAGATCAGCCTGGCCGTTGGTGGCGCTCATCTGATCGAGTGCGCGATGGAGGGCCTGCCGGTCGCCAACCACCGAAGCGATGATCCGCGGCGTCGAACCCACCGAAAGCAGGGTCATGCGATCCTGCGAGCCCATCTGGTCGATGAGGGCGCCAATCTGGTTCTTGGCCACGTCCAGGCGGGACGGCGTCACATCGCGCGCCTGCATGGATGCCGACACGTCGAGGAGGACAACCGAATGGCGCGCGAGGCTGGTGCCGGCCGAAAGTGCCGGCTGGACCGCTGCCGCCACGAGGATCGCGGCCCCGAGGAGCTGAAGCAGCAGGAGCCAGCTGAAGCGAATGCGCTGCCACGGCACGTTGGCCTGGCGGTCGCGGATCTCGTCCGGCCACAGGTTCAGAGCAGGCACGATCCGGGTCGGCCGCCTGATGCGCAGGAAGTACAGGGCGACGATGGCCGGCAGCGTCAGCGCGAGGAATGCCGCGCCCGGAACCAAAAAGCTCATGACAGCAGGCCGAGCCTGCGCAGCGTGCGCAGGACCATATCGTCTATCGGTTGATCGGTCGAGAGCTGCGCATAGCGAAGGCCGTGGCGGTGAGCCGAGCTCTCGATCTCCTGCTCCCGCACCGCGAGCGCAGCGAGGTATGCCCCCTGCGTCAGAGGTGTGGAGGTGAACTCGCGCTCGGCCCCGGTCTCTGAATCCCGCAACCGGGCGTCACCGGTCCAATCCGGCGCGATCTCCTGGGGGGCCAGGAGCTGCAGCACCGCACCCTCCTGGCGGGCGCGGCCGAGAGCCGCGGTCGCCACATCCATCGAGGTCTCGCCCAACCCGTCGCTGATCAGGACAGTCATCCCCGGTCGCTGCTTTCCGATCGGCCAGACCAGCTTCGCGTAGTCGGTCGTGCCTCCGACCGGAAACGAATCCAGGCGCGAGAAGAGGTCGGCCACCGCGCGGCGGCCGCGGTAAGGCGCGCCTCCCGATGTGGGGCCTTCGGCAAAGACTGTGAGTCGCACGCGGTCGAGCGCGGCCAGCGCCACGTAGGCGATGGCTCCGGCCAGCCGCTTCGCGGTCATCGCCTTGTTCGGATTGCCCCAATCCATGGAGCCGCTCAGGTCGACGAATATGCTGAGCGGCAGCTCTTGCTCCGCGACAAACAGTCGCAGCATGTAGCGGTCGAGGCGCGCGTACGCATTCCAGTCGATGAGGCGGAAGTCATCGCCGGGCGTGTAGTTGCGGTAGTCGGCGAACTCCACGGACCGGCCGCGAGCATTCGATCGCCGCTCGCCGCCCATCCTGCCGCTGACCGAGCGGCGCACCTGCAGCGCGAGCGCTTCGAGCCGGCGCAGCAGCGGGGGATCCAGCAGGGCCGCCATGGCTATGAGCCGGCGGCTTCTTTGGTCGTGCGCTCCAGGACTTCGTCGATGATCTGGTCGGTGGTGATTGCGTCGGCTTCAGCTTCGAACTGCAGGAAGACGCGGTGGCGAAGCGCAGGCCGCGCGATCGCGGCAAGGTCCTCGAAAGCGACGTTGTAGCGACCTTCGAGCAGCGCCCGCACCTTGCCGGCGAGGACCAGCGTCTGCAGCCCACGTGGGCTCGCGCCGTACCTGACGTATTTGCGAACGGAGTCGAGCTCGGTTCGATTGGGGTGAGTGGCCATGATCAGGCGCGCGGCATATCGCAGCACGTGTTCGGCGATGGGAACCTCTCGGGCGACTCGCTGAGCGGCGCCGATCGCCTCGGCGTCTCCAATCGCGTGCAGCTCGGGAGTCGTGGCGCCTGTCGTGCGGCGCGCGATCTCCAGCAGATCCGTCTCGCTTGGAAATGGCACCAGGGCCTTGAAGAAGAAGCGGTCGAGCTGAGCCTCGGGCAGGGGATAGGTGCCCTCGAGCTCGATCGGGTTCTGCGTGGCGAGCACGAAGAAGGGGACGGGAAGGGCGCGCGTCTCATTGCCGACCGTGACGGTGCGCTCCTGCATGGCTTCGAGCAGCGCGCTCTGGGTCTTCGGCGTCGCGCGGTTGACCTCGTCGGCAAGGACGAGGCTCGCGAAGATGGGCCCCGGTTGATAGACGAACTCTCGGCGCCCGGCGTCCTCGCGAATTATGTTGGTGCCGACGATGTCGGCCGGCATGAGGTCAGGCGTGAACTGGATGCGGGAGAAGGTCAGGTCGAGCACCTGGCCGAGCGAGCGGACGAGCATCGTCTTGCCCAGGCCGGGCACGCCTTCGAGGAGGATGTGGCCGCCCGCGATCAGGGCGATGACGGTTTCGCGAAGCAGCTCCTTCTGCCCGACGATCAGCCGGCCGAGCTCGGTTTCGAGGCCGGTGGCCAGCGCGGTGACCTTGGTCGGATCGACGCGTGGTTCCTCTGCGATCACGAGCCGCCCAGCGTCGAGAAGTACTGGCGGACCAGGTCCTGTTCGCTGCCCGGGATCAGGCTCTGGCTGGTGGCGTCGAGGGCGGCCTGCTGGTAGGCCTGGACGACCTGGGTGTATGGAGTGAGCGGGACCGTCTGGCCGGGTCCCAGCGGCGTCGGATCGTTCTCGAACTGACCGGGAACCGGCTGGCCGGGGACGAAGAGCTTTTCACTCGGCTTCGAGCCCTGGCCGCTGCCTGAGCCGCTACCGCTGTTGCCGAGGCCTCCAGTGCCGCCGTTGCCTGACC
>JBDUAO010000151.1:0-5591 GCA_040004595.1 Candidatus Dormiibacterota bacterium
CCCTCCCCGCTTGCCGGGGAGGTGGACGGCGAAGCCGGCCGGAGGGGACGCGCAAGGAGGCAAGGTTCGGAGAGGAGGGATTTGCCCTCCCCGCTCGCCGGGGAGGTGGACGGCGAAGCCGGCCGGAGGGGAGTTGCTATGAATAATTTGTCCTCCCCGCTTGCCGGGGAGGTGGACGGCGAAGCCGGCCGGAGGGGACGTCCAACTTGAGATTGCCGCGGTTTCTCAAGCTCCCGGCCTCGCCAATCGAGCACTCACTGCAGGCTCGCGCGTTCGTCTTCGGCGGTTTCGTCGTGGCGTCCGTCGCGGTCGCGATCTACGGCCAGGACTACGTAGTTCCCGCGGCGGGTGTTGTCGTCGCGGCAATCGGTCACGTCGTGAGCTACCGCGGGCGCCACAAGAAGCGAAGGACTGCGGGCCAGATCCTGGTTGCCGGCCTCGTGATGGCCGCCCTCGCCTACTTCCTCGCCGACTCCGTGCTAGCGATCTTCGGCGGCATCCTGCCCCAGGCCAACTTCGCGATCCTGCTGGTCGCCGTCACCAGCTTCGACCTGAAAACCCGCCGCAACTGCTACTCGACCCTGTGGATCAGCCTCGCGATCCTCTACCTCGCCGCAGTTTTCGCGTGGGACTACCAGTTCGGCATCCTGGTCGCGCTGTGGGCGGTGTGCCTGGCCGGCTTCTGGATGACCTCGCACCTGCGCCGCATCGATGCCAGGGTCGCCGCGCCGGCGCGCCCGCTGGCACTTGCGCTGGCCGGCGCCCTGGCACTGGGCCTCGTCGCCTTCATCTTCATCCCGCAGCCGTCCGCCCTGTCCCCGACGCCCCTGGTGGTGTCGCTGCCCAGCTTCACGAGCTTCAGAGGCCAGCTCGAAAATCCCGCCCTGCCGCTGGTGCAGATCAGCGGCGATCCGTCGGGCGCCACCAACAGCATCGACCTGCACTTCAGGGGCCGGCTCGGGGACGCGCCGGTCATGTACGTGCGTACGGGCGCGCCCGCCTACTGGCGCGGTCTGGTGTTTGACAGCTACCAGGGAGGGCAGTGGACGGCGTCCCAGCGCAGCTTCGTCACCTTCCAGCCCTACATCCAGCCGCGTTTCCTGCCGCCGGCCCCCAAGCACAACCTCGGCACGTTCGCGCAGGTGTTCCGCGTCGTCAGGACGCTGCCCGGCGTGATCAGCGCGGCGTACCCGATCCAGAGCCTGTACGCGCCGGTGACCGCCCTGCGGCGTGACGTCTACGGAACTTTCCGCACGCCGGACGTGCTGCGCGCAGGCCAGACATACTCGGTGGTCTCGTACCTACCCAACCTGTCAGCGCAGGAGCTGCAATCGGACCCGCTCGTGCCCGAAACCCCGGAGAACAACCCCGAATACTTGAACCACCAGGCGCTTTCCGCGCCGGCCGCCCAGCTCGCCGCGCAGGCGATTGCGGGTCACACCGACACCGAGTTCGACCAGGTGATGGCGCTGACCACATACCTGCAGCAAAACTTCCAGTACTCCCTGCAGCTGGGCGTCGTGCCCCCGGGCCGCGACCCCGTCGACTGGTTCCTCTTTGACGCGAAGATCGGCTACTGCGAGCAGTTCGCGACCGCCGAGACCCTGATGCTGCGCAGCCTCGGCATCCCGGCGCGGCTTGCCACCGGCTACTCGACGGGCGACTACGACCCGGTGCTCAACCAATCGATAGTGCGCGAGCACGATGCGCACGCGTGGGTGGAGGTGTGGTTCTCGGGCCACGGCTGGGTGCCGGTCGACCCATCGCCAGGTTTCTCGGCGCTGCCCGCGACTCGGTTTCCGAATCGCTGGGCGGCCGCGGGTCTCGCCAGCCTCATCCCGCACATCTCACTCGGCGCCCCGCTGGCCGCTCTGGGATCGCTCGGCATCCTTGCGCTGATCCCGCCCGCCGTCGCCATCGCGCTGGTGGTCGTCTTGCTGTGGGCGTGGTTTCGCACGCGAAGGTGGGGAAGGGGGGTCCGAGCAGCGCCAGGCGAATCGGAGCTGTTGCGCCTTTACGAAAATGTTCAGCGTCGGCTCAAGCGACGTCGGGCGCCACCGGAAACTCCTCTCGAGTACCAGCGGGCGGCACGGGCCGGGCCGATCGAGCCACTGCTCGATGAGCTGACCGATGCCGTCAACGAGGGCGTCTACGCTGGTCGATGGCCAGAGCCGGACCGCGTGCGCGACCTGACGAAGCAGTTGCGCTGAGGCGACTCAGGCAGCGCCGGCGCGTGGCCAGGAGTCAAACACGGCCGTATCGACCGAGGGGCGTTCCGATTGCACGACCAGGTCGACGAGAAATGTCCGCCCGGTCTGTGGCGGCCCTCCAAGACCGCATTGGGCTTGTGCGCATGAAGCCTCTTCGGCGTACCAGACGAGCGTCGAGTTCAAGAACACGGCTTTGGTGCCAGGATGCTTGAACATCCACACGATGCCTACCGGAGATTGATCCGTCAGGCGCAGGTACCCGACCTGGTGGTTGCCCGTACCGTCTGAGGCGGTGTAGGCGATTCGCAGTCCATCGGCGCTCGCCCATGGATGGATCCACGCAAGCCCCGGCACAACGTTCTGCGCACCGGCCTTCGGATCCCACGACTCCAAGCCGGCGATGGTTCGAAAGTAAAGGTGGGCGCCGGATCCGGACCAGGTCGCCATCGTCCCGTCCCTGCGGCTGTAGACGAGCTTGTGGTCTGAGAGGCGGACGACCTGAAATAGCGCCGAGGCCGAATCCGCACCGGTGAATGTGTTCTCGAGAGCGACGTACTGTCCGTCGGCCGAGAACCCGGTCATCCCATCGTCGGACTCGGGGTCGACTCCACGGCCCGGCATCGGGCCGAAGCGGCTGAGCGTCAGGTCGCCGGCCGCCGACAGCAAATGCCACGCAACACCGGTCGAGTCCGAGCTGAGATACGTGAGCGTCTTCGCATCCGGGCTCCACGCGTAAACCCAGTCCATGAATGCAGCGTCAGTCCAGGATCGCACCAATGAGGTGCGCCGAGTCAGAAGGTCCGCCACGTACAGGGCCCCGCGGCCGGCGGCGTTCCTGACGATGTAGGAGACGTGGCCGGCGTCCTTGAACCGTGGGTGTGTCGCGCCCGTGCCGTGGATCAGGCAGCGGGATATTGGACTGGACAGGTCGCTGATGTCGCGGATGGAGATTCCAGTCCTGTCGGGCAATGTCACGAGCGTCAGATTGGCCGCGGCGGGAATCCGCGAGCCACATGTCAGCTGCATCGGCGCGGGAGGTGCGGTCCGGCCAGGGCTCGGACTTACGATCGAGGCGGGGCTGGCCGAGGCGAGTGGCGGGTTCGTGCATGCGACGAGGGTTACCAGCGTCAGTGCGAGAGCCGCGCCCTTCATGTGAGCGCTACGGGGAGTGAGGCCACGAGTCGAAGAAGGCTGTGATGATCGAAACGCTTTCCGTCCTGGCGATCACGTCGTAGATGTAAGGCTTGCCGGTCGCCGTCGGTTCGCCGAGGCCGCACGCCCCGTTCGGGCCGCTGCAGGTGGCTTCGGCCCTGTACCACATCAATGTGGGTGTCAGGAATACGGCGCGGGTGCGGGGTCGCGACGAGACGCGAAACGCTTGGCTGTCCGAAAGCTGCATATACCCAGGGAAGTGGTAGCCCTTGCTGTCAACGTCCACGTATGCAATTCGCTTGCCGTCCGCGCCTGCCCACGGATGGATCCAGCCAAATCCCTGCGCGATCACCAGGTGCGTCCCAACGCTTGCATCCCACGAAGAAACTCCCGATGTGGTGCGGTAGTACAGCGTCGCGCCGGTGCGCGCCCACACTGCCATGGTCCCATCGGTCCGGCTGTAAACCAGCTTGTGATCGGAGAGGCGAACGATCTGGAATGGGGTGGCGGTGAACGTCTCCTCGACGGCTACGTACTTTCCGTCGGCAGAGAACCCCACCATCGCGTCGTCGCTGTTGGGACTGACACCCCGACCCGGAATCGATCCAAGATCGCCCAACGTCACGTCGCCACCGGTCGACCACAGGCGCCATGCCGCCCGGTTACCGTCGGAGCTGATATAGGCCAGGGTCTTGCCGTCAGGGCTCCAGGCGTAGACGCCGTTGAACACTCCCTGGCTCAACGTGCGAATCAATGCCTGATGCAAGGTCTGAAGGTCGATTACGTAAAGGGCATCCGGGCGGGAGGCCTGACTGGCGATATAGGAGACGTGGGTTGCGTCCACGAAGCGGTGGAACGTGCCGCCGTAGATCGTGCAACGTGTAGTCGGATGGGCGATGTCGGTGATATCGCGCACGACGGCGGCCCGGACATTACCCAGGGTCACAAGCGCAAACCTCTTGCCGCTGGAGGTCCGGGACTTGCATGACATCGAGACCGGAATCGCGGGTTGGGGACCCGCGGTGGGCGACGCACCTGGGCTGGAGGATGAGGAAGCAGTGGGGCTTGGCGGCGTTGGCGATTGCAACTGTCCAGTGGGGCCGGTTGGACCGCTGCACGCAACCAGCGCCAACAACGCCGCTGCAAGCACCGTCGGTCTCATACAGTCCATAACGCCGCGGGTAAATACGCGTTACGAGGGATGAAACTCGCCCACTGAGCCGTTATCCTGACCCGCCGTGGCAAAAACGATGAAGCACACAGGCGCTGAGGAGGTTCATTGGGACCTCAGCGACCTCTTTGCCTCGCCGACCGACCCGAAAATCGAGGCGACGCTGGCCCATTCGCTGGAGCGCGCCAAGGCTTTCGAGGCCAGGTACAGGGGCCGTGTCTCGTCCCTCGAGCCAGCTGAGTTCGCCGCGATGATGCGCGAGCTGGAAGACGATGAGGACGCCGCCGCCAAGCCGGAGGCGTACTCCTACCTGCTCCACAGCCAGAACACCCATGATCCCGCCGCCGGAAGGCTGCTCGCGCGCGTGCGCGAGGCGAGCGCGGAGAGAGGCAGCCATGGAGTGTTCTTCGCCCTTGAGCTCGCCCAGACGAGTGACGAGCAGGCGGTGCGGCTCTTCGCCAACCCCGAGTCTGCGAAGTACCGTCACGCTGTCGAGGAGGCCCGCAAGTTCAGGCCGCACCAGCTGTCGGAGCCAGAGGAACGGGTGCTCACGGACTACAGCCCCGTCGTCAACTCGGCGTGGACGCGGCTGTACGAGGAGCTGTGCGCAGGCATCAGGGTCGATGTGGATGGTCAAAACCTGGGGCTCGCCGAGGCCCTTACACTCCTGTACTCGCCCGAGCGGGAGGCACGCCGGCGGGCCAGTGGCGCCATCACCATCGCGCTCGGGACCGACGTTCGCACGCGTGCCTATATCTTCAATGTGATTCTGCAAGAGAAGGCGATCGACGATCGGTTGCGGAAGTTCCCCTCGTGGATCTCCTCGCGGAACCTGTCGAACGAGACTTCGGATGCCGCCGTCCAGGCGCTGGTCGAGGCGGTCACCGGGCGGTATGACATCTGCGCCCGCTACTACCGAGTCAAGAGGAAGCTGCTGGGAGTGGGCGACCTGCACGAATGGGACCGCTACGCGCCGATCGAGGAGGCCAAGCGCGAGGTGTCATGGGAGGACGCCAAGGAGCTGGTGCTCGGCTCGTACCACCGGTTCTCGAAGAAGG
>JBDUAO010000003.1:0-52600 GCA_040004595.1 Candidatus Dormiibacterota bacterium
TGGTCGACCACTCCAAGGAGATGACGGCGCTGACCGTCGACAGCGTCAACCAGTACCGAGAGCTGGGCGTCTTCACGCAGTCGGGGGGTATCGAGGTCGCGCGCACGAAGGAGCGGATGCAGGAGCTCACGCGCCGCATGGCGTCGGCTCGGTCGTGGGGCATCGACCCCGTGGCGCTGGTCGCGCCGGCCGAGGTGAAGCGCCTCGTCCCGTACATCGTTGAATCGATAATCCTGGGCGGCTTCTACACGCCGGGCGTCGGAGTCGTCGACTCGCTTCGCGCCGGCACGATGATGCGAGAACGCGGCCAGGCGGATGGCGCCATAACCGTCTCCGCCAAGACCGAGGTGCTGGGCATCGACGTCGAGCATGGGCGCGTCCGAAGGGTCCACACGACCAACGGCGATGTCGAAACCGAGGCCGTGGTTATCGCATGCGGAGTCTGGAGTCCGCGAATTGCACGCATGGCGGGGGCGCATATTCCTCTGACGCCGGCAGTGCACCAGATGATCGACGTCGGCCCCGTCCCCCGCTTCGCCGGAGCCAAGAGCGACATCGAGTTCCCAATCGTCCGCGACATGGACACCAACATGTACGAGCGGCAGGCCGGAGGTGATCTGGAGATAGGCTCCTACGCGCACAGGCCGATCCTGTACGACCCCGAGGACATCCCGCCAATCGAGAAAGCGGCGCTGTCGCCAACCGAGTTTCCTTTCACGCAGGCCGACTTCGAGATCCAGATGCAGCACGCCCTCGAGCTGATGCCGGAGATCGTCGGCGACGAGAAGGTCGGAGTGAAGTACGCCATCAACGGCATCCTGTCGCTCACACCTGACGGCATGCCCGTTCTGGGTGAGTCGCCGGAGGTCAAGGGCCTGTGGGCTGCCGCCGCTGTCTGGGTGAAGGAGGGTCCGGGCACCGGGAAGGCGATCGCCGAGTGGATGGTGCACGGAGAGTCGGAGATCGACCTCCACTCGTCAGACATCGCCCGCTTCCACGAACATCAAAAGACACGCGGGCATGTTCGCGCGCGCGCGGCCGAGGGATTCAACAAGACCTATGGCATAGTCCACCCGAGCGAGCAGTGGGCGTCCAACCGCAATGTGCGACTGTCGCCATTCAACATGCGAGAGCGGGAGCTCGGCGCGACATTCTTCGAAGCGGCGGGCTGGGAGCGGCCTCAGTGGTACGACTCCAACTCGCGTCTGCTTGAAGAGTTCGGCGACAGGGTGACGCGGCGCTCGGCGGAATGGGAGAGCCGGTGGTGGTCGCCCATCATCAACGCGGAACACCTGGCCATGCGCGAGCGCGCTGGGCTCTTTGACCTCTCCGCCTTCACAATCTTCGATATCGGTGGCCCCGGCGCGCTGCAATCGGTGCAGCAGGTAACGCTCCGACAGATGGACGTGCCGGTGGGACGCGTCGTCTACACCCCTGTTCTCAGCGCCAACGGCGGTTTCAAATCGGACCTCACGGTCATGCGGCTTGCCGAGGAGCGCTTCAGAGTCGTGACGGGGGGCGCGTCGGGCATGTCGGATCGCAAGTGGTTCGCCGATCACCTTGCCGAAGACGGAACCGCGCAGCTTTCGGACTTGACCACGTCGCTGACCACGATCGGCCTATGGGGCCCGCGAGCGCGCGACATTTTCGCGTCCCTGACGATGGACGACGTGTCAAACGACGGGTTCAAGTTCGGCACGTGCCGCAGAGTCGAGGTGGGCACCCTTCGGGTCCTCGCCTCACGCATCTCGTACGTCGGGGACCTCGGCTGGGAGCTGTACATCCCGATGGACCAGGGTTTGAAGCTCTGGGATCTTCTATGGGAAGCCGGCAAAGCTCATGGCCTGGCCGCCTGCGGCATCGGTGTCTACGGCACCACCGGGCGCCTGGAGAAGGGCTACCGGGCTCACGGCAACGAGCTCGAGACCGAGTACAACGTGATCGAGGCGGGCATGGCCGCGCCGCGAGTCAAAGAGGAGCAGTTCGTCGGCAGAGAGGCGCACCTGCGCCACCGCGAAGCAGCTCCTGACGCGGTCATGTGCACGCTGACCGTCGACGACCACACCTCGAAGAGCGGCGAGAAGCGCTACATGCTCGGCCGCGAGCCGATCCTCACCCGTGATGGCAAACGAATCGTCGACCGCAAAGGCCGCGGGTCATACGTGACGAGTGCCGGCGCCGGGCCATCGATCGGCAAGCACATTCTCATGGCGTACCTGCCCCCCGAGCACGCCATCGCCGGCGCACCGCTCGCGGTCGAGTACATGGGCGAGCGCTACCCGGTGACGGTGGCGGTCGCGGGCGCGACTCCGGTCTTTGACCCCGAGAATCTCCGCATCAAGGCGTGAGCGCTTGAAAGTCCTGGTCTGCATCAAACGTGTGCCTTTCACGGGCGGCAAGATGGTGCTCGCACCGGACGCGATGTCCCTCGAGACCAAGCATCTTGGTTTCACGATCAGCCCCCACGAGGAGTGCGGCGTCGAAGAGGCGGTTCGTCTGATCGAATCGAACAAGGGCGAATCGGTCGTGCTCACCCTCGGGCCGCTCGAGGCGGCCGAGCAGCTGCGCGATGCGATGGCTCTGGGCATCGACCGAGCGATCCACATGCAGACAGATGGCAGCGAATGGGACGCCGGGGCCACGGCGGCGGCCATCGTCGAAGCGATCCGCGCCGACGAGGCCGCATCCGGCCCTTTCGACCTGATCTTTTTCGGTAACGAGTCTGCCGACTCTGCTGGTTTCCAGGTCGGCCTTCGTGTGGCACGCGCCCTGGACAGGCCGTGCGCCACGGGACTCAAACGAGTCGTGCCGGCCGATGGCTCGGTACGGTGCGAGCAGGAGGTAGAAGGCGGGCGCGATGTCTACGTACTGCCACTGCCTGCCGTCGTGACGGTCAGGGAAGGCTTGAACCTGCCGCGCTACCCTTCGGTCCCCGGCCGTATGCGAGCCGCGCGAAAACCCGTTGCGACCTCGACCCCCGCCAGACCCAAACCTCGGCTCGAGCTCATGCGGCTGGCGGTGCCGGAAGGCAAAGGAAAGAGCGTGCAGGTGCTCGGCACGGGGCCGTCCGCTGCGCCTGCGGTGGTCGAGATGCTGCGCAAGGCTGGGGTACTTTGACAGTCCTGGTCTTGATGGAGCACGGCGACGCGTCGATGGAGGCGCTCACGCTTGCCCGCAAGTTCGGTGCTGAAATGCACGCCGTGCGCATGGACGCGGTCCAGCCCTTTGCGCCTGACGCCGTGGCCGCGCTGCTGGCCCTGGTTGCCGACCACTTGAACCCTTCCGCCGTATTGGCCGCCGGCACCGATCGCGGCAATGACGTGATGGCGCGCCTTGCAGCGCGAACGGGCCTGCCGTTTGCCGCGAACTGTGTCGTCGCTGAGCCAGGAGACCAGGGATCACTAACTCGGCTCCGGTGGGGCGACAGCCTATGGGAGATCGCCCGCCTGAACAGCCCGCGCCCCATCATCACGGTCGCGCCGCACACATTTGCCATCGAGGACGGGCCGTTGCCGAGCGAGGTCGACGTGACGCCATTCCTCACGCAGCTCGAAGACAAGGACATGCTGGTTCGGGTCTCCGAACATGTGGCGGCTGCCGGCGGAGGCGTCTTGCTCACAGAGGCCAAGGTCGTCGTCAGCGGCGGACGGGGGGTCGGCTCGAAGGAAGGCTTCGCCATCATCGAGGAGCTCGCGGGTCTCCTGGGCGGCGCCGTCGGCTGCTCGCGAGTGGTCACCAGCGCAGGTTGGCGCCCGCACACGGATCAGGTCGGGCAGACCGGGACCAAGATCGCGCCTGATCTCTACATCGCGTGTGGAATCTCAGGCGCGACCCAGCACATGGCGGGGTGCAGAAACGCCAAGCGCATCCTCGCCATCAACTCCGACGTCGAGGCTCCGATCATGGTGAATGCTGACTACGCCGTCATTGGCGACCTGAAGGAGATAGTGCCCGCGATATCAGCCGAGATCCGTAAGCACCTGGCGGTGCTGGCTGAAAGTCCTCTCCCCGGAGGGGAGAGGGCGTGAACACGGTGCCGGCGATCGCTCTTGGTGTCGTTTTCGTCATCGCCATCGCACTGTTTTCGCGCCGCGCTGTCCTGCTCTACCGCCTCGTACGGCTTGGGAAGCCGTCCAAGCGCTTTGACGATCTCCCGGGGCGCGTTCGGGCTGAAGCCGTCGTGGTGATCGGCCAGAGCAAGCTCCTGCAGCGGCTGCTGCCCGGCCTCATGCACGCTGCGATCTTCTGGGGCTTCATGGTGCTGCTGCCGACGATCGCCATCGCGATGATCGGGATCGTCGACGTCCACGCGACCCTGCCATGGCTCGGCGAGCAGGGCGGGTATGCGCTGATGGTCGATGTATTCGGGCTCCTCGTGCTCGTGGGCGTGGTCACTGCTTTTGTCATCCGCAAGATCCAACAACCACCGCGCTTCGTTGGCAGCCATCTTGGCGAGGCGGACGTCATCCTGCTGTGGATCGCGGGCATCGTGATCACGCTTTTTCTGTGGCACGCGAGCCGCATCGCTCTCGGCCTCAACGAATACGCAGCCGCGTGGGCGCCCATCTCCAACTTGCTGGCGCATGCATGGGACGGCCTGCTGAGCCCAGCTGTCGAGCGCGTAGCCGTATGGGCGCACGTGCTGTTGATCCTCAGCTTCCTGGTCTACCTGCCGTACTCCAAGCACCTCCACATCTTTCTGGCGGCGGTCAACGTGTTTTTCGGGCGAACGAAGTCGAGGGGCCGCCTGGAACCTGTCGATTTCGAGGCGCCCGCGGAAGAAGTTCGCTTCGGATCGGCGACGGTGGCCGACATGACTTGGAAGCAGACGGTGGACGTCCTGTCGTGCACCGAATGCGGCCGCTGCCAGGATGTCTGTCCCGCGTACAACACGGGAAAGGAGCTGTCGCCGAAGCTCTTGATCATGAATCTGCGCGACCGGGTGCTCGCTGATGGTCCGAAGGCGCTGGCGTCGCCTGGCGCCAAACTTCAGCCGCTCGTTCCGAACGCGGTGACCGACAACGTGGTCTGGGACTGCGTGACCTGCGGGGCATGCGTTCGCGAATGCCCGGTAGGCATCGAGCACATCGACCACATCGTGGATCTGCGGCGCAACCTGGTGATGGTCGAGTCGCGCTTTCCAGAAGAGGCAGGATCGATGCTTCGCGACATCGATCGTGCTTCAAATCCTTGGGGCAAAGCGCAGGGCGACCGCGCGCAGTGGGCTCAAGGACTCGACGTGCGAGTGCTGCAGCCCGGCGAGGCGCCGCCTGACGTCCTGTTCTGGGTGGGCTGCGCTCCATCCTTCGACGAACGCGCGAAGAACTCCGCGATATCGACGGCCAAGCTGCTCAAAGAAGCAGGGGTCGATTTCGCGATCCTCGGGCCTCGCGAAGCCTGCACCGGTGATCCAGCGCGCCGCATGGGCGACGAGTACACGTTCCAGAAGCAGGCAAAGCAGAACGTGGCGACTTTGAACGCGGCCAGGGTGACCAAGATCATCACGACCTGCCCGCACTGCTTCAACACGATCGGCAGCGAGTACGCCGACTTCGGGGGCCGCTATGAGGTGATCCACCACACGGAGTTCCTGGCGGGCCTCGTCCGCGAGGGCCGGCTCAAGACGCTTGCCGGGGACAGGAAGATCACCTACCACGACTCCTGCTACCTCGCGCGCCACAACGACGTCATCGATGAGCCGCGCGAGCTCGTGGCCGCTTCGGGCCAGGCCGTGGAAATGCCGCGCAACCGGGCGCGGACGTTCTGCTGCGGAGCCGGCGGGGCGCGCATGTTCATGGAGGAGAGGCGCGGACGGCCGATCAACGAGGAGCGCGTGCGCGAAGCCGCCGGCACGGGTGCCGACACCATTGCGGTGGCGTGCCCCTTCTGCACTGTGATGCTCGACGACGGCGTGCGGGAGACAGGTGCCAAGTTGCAGGTGGTCGACCTCGCGACCCTCTTGTCGGAGGCCGTCGACCGAAAGCGGGCTAAAGACGCGGCGGGCGGCCAGACACCTTAGGAAAGGCCGACTATCTCGCCTTCCTCGTCGATGTCTATGCGCACAGCGTTAGGGCTCGATGGAAGGCCCGGCATTGTCCGCATGTCGCCGCAGATCGGATAGACGAAACCGGCTCCGACTGAAGCACGCACCTCGCGCACTGGAAGCTTCCAACCCGTTGGCGCTCCCTTGAGCTTCGGGTCTGAGGAGATCGACAGATGCGTTTTGGCGATGCATACGCTGAGCTTGCCGAAGCCGTTGCGCTCGAACGAATCGATCTGCTCCGCCGCCGGCGGGTAGTACTCGACGCCGTCCGCTCCGTAAACCTTGGTCGCGACGGTTTCGATCTTCTCCCGAAGGGTCGCCTCCGACGAATAGAGGAAGTGGAACGAGCTCGGCTCGCGCGCCGCCTCGTCGACAATCTCTGCCAGCTCGGTGGCACCGCGGCCGCCGAGGGCAAAGTTGTTGCATACAGCCGAGCGCACGCCAAGCTCTTCGGCAATCTCACGGACGGCCGCCTGCTCCGAGGGATGGTCGGTCGGGAATGCGTTGATGGCGACCACAGGAGTTACGCCGTGGATCCTTATGTTCTCCACCTGCTTGCGGAGATTGGCGGCGCCGGCCCAGACGTCGTCCGGGTTCTCCTTGACCATTTCGGGCGGCAGCGGCTTTCCTGCCACCACCCGGAAGCGGCCTGAGTGCACCTTCAGCGCACGGACGGTGGCGACGACCACGGCCGCGTCCGGCTCGAGGCCTGACGCGCGGCATTTGATGTTGAAGAAGCGCTCGGCCCCCATGTCGGCGCCGAAGCCCGCCTCAGTGACCAGGAAATCGCCGCAGCGGATCCCGATCAGGTCGGCGATCACCGATGAGTTGCCGGTGGCGATGTTTCCGAAAGGCCCGGCATGCACGAGGACTGGCGTGTTCTCGAGCGTCTGCAGCAGGTTGGGCTTGATGGCATCGCGCAGGATCACTGTCATAGCGCCGGCGGCTGAGAGTTCCTCCGCAGTGATCGGCTTGCCCTCCCTCGTGTTGCCGATCACGATCCGCCCCAGCCGCTGGCGCATGTCGCGCAGCGAAATGGTGAGGGCCAGCACCGTCATAACCTCCGAGGCCGCGGTGATGTCGAAGCCGGTTTGGCGGATAACACCGTCCTCACGCGTCCCCAGCCCGACGATGACATTGCGCAACACTCGATCGCTGACGTCCATCACACGCCGCCACGTGACGCTGTCGCGGTCGACGAGGGCTTCGTGATGGTGAATCTGGTTGTCGATCATCGCGGCGAGCAGGTTGTGCGCCGCGGTGATCGCGTGCATGTCGCCCGTGAGGTGAAGGTTCAAGCGCTCCATCGGCACGACCTGGCTGTAGCCCCCTCCCGCGGCGCCGCCTTTGATGCCGAAGGTCGGTCCCATCGACGGCTGACGGATGGCCACCGTCGCGCGTTTGCCGATTAGAGACAACGCCTGGCCCAGGCCAACGGTCGTAGTCGTCTTCCCCTCGCCCAAGGGCGTCGGAGTAATCGCCGACACGACCACATACTTCGCCTTCGGCTGTGATTTGAGCTCGTCGATCGCCTCGAGCCTGATCTTGGCGACGTCGTATCCATAAGGCTCGAGCAGGTGCGGTCCGATGCCCATTTTCGCGGCGATTTCGGGCATCGGCAGCAGGCGAGCCCGCCGCGCGATCTCGAGGTCGGTCGGGAAGGTGACTGCCATGAACCTGTCTCCTTTCAGGCCGCCACGATGCGAGCCAGGATCTCCTGGCGCCAGCGTTCGGTCGGCTCGATTTCGTTGAACGTGAACACGTGAAGTCCTGCAATCTTCCGCTCAGGCAGCGCCAGGTCGGGCAGCAAGCCTGTCGTGAAGCGGCCGGGATCGTAGCCGCCTGGCCGGACCATTCGCAGGAACCAGTTGGAGTGGCCGCGCAGGAAGCGCGCCGAGTCGACAACGCCGATTCGAGTGGAGATGCGCAAGAGCTTCGCCGGATCGGCAACCCCGGCGAGCCCGATATGGATTGGCAGCTGAACGCCGCGGCGGCGTACGCGCCCAACCCACTTCTTCACGACGCGGGGATCGAAGCAAAGGTTGCTCACGATGTAAGTGGCGATATGCCGTTTGTCCCACATCGCCTGGATGGTGAGGTCGTCATCGATGAAGCTGTGGCGCTCGGGGTAGCCGGTGACGCCGATGTCGCGCATCCCATGCGGGTCCGCCGCCAGCGCGGTCAGCAGCGAGACGGAGTCCGGAAACTTGCCTGCCGGCTCCTTGGCATCGCCGGCGACAACGAAGATCTCCCGCCGGCCGATCGCCGCCACGCGCGCCAGCAACTCGCGCAGGTGCGCGTCATCCCTTATGAGGCGCGCAGAGATATGAGGTACAACCTGGTATCCGTGCCGGCCAAGGCGCTCGGCGAGGTCGACGGTCGCCTCGATGCCCCGGCGAGGTGAGGCGGTGACCGTGATGGTCACGTCATTAGGAACGGTGGCCAGGACACGCTCCTCGATGTCGTCGGTGGGGAGGACCTCGTAGCGAGGAGCGCTCAGCAACGCCACGAGCGCCTGCCGGCCGGACCTGTCCATTCGGCCCAGGCGCCGCACGCTGGCCTCAGCGATAGTCACTACCCCACCTCTCCGACCAAGCCCTACGGTGTCGCACCATAAGATACCGTCGCGCTCCGCGCAACGGCTTCAAATCATCGTCCGGCTGGCGAAAAAGGGGCCCGAACAGGAAGGATCACGTTTCGGTCGAGCGGGGTCCCAGCCCGGCCCGAGCCAAAACCTGCGCCCGGCTCGTTGCCCGCCAGCTCGCGGTGAAGGGCGCCCAGCTCCGAGCCTTCGTGGTCGACCATCGTGCAAGCGATCGCCAGCAGGCCCTCGCCGGCCTCGATGAGCTCGACGACCCGCCCCTGGCACGGCCAATCCACGATCGAGCTCGTGGTGACCTCCCAGAAGCCCCCGCCATCGTGGCCCTCATCTTGGTGGGCCTGGATGTGATTGGCGTGGATGTGGCCGTTCAGCCACAGCACCACGTTGCCGAATCTCAGCAACGTCTCGAGCAGCCGATTGGGATCCGCATGAACTGCGGCTGGATCCTCGCGCCCGCTGCGGCCCGATGAGGGGTGCGACCTCGGATTGGTGAGTGTCGCGTAGGGATGGTGCGACAGGATGACGACGAGGCGGTCCTCATTCCCCGACGTGACCGATGTGCCATCCCGCGAGCGAAATGACGAGTGCACCTCTTCGAGCCGGCGCTCCAGCCAATGCAGCTGTCCGGCGGTGATGCACCCCTCGGCGCCACCGCCTGGGCATGCGGTGTCGAGCGTGATGAATCGAACCTTGGGCGTGTCGTGAACGTAATACGCCGAACCCTCCTGCAGGTTTTCGAGAGTGAACCCGTGGCCGGCTGGCTGGTTGCGGGATTGCAGGTGAGCGTTGATGAAATCGCCTAAGACGAACCGACGCCGCTCGCGGTCCGGGGTCACATCGACGTATGGTCCCGACATGAAAACTTCGGGTCGCTGCACGAACTGTTCGACGATGTTCTCGAAGTCGATTCCATCGGGAAGCCGTAAAGGCTTCCGCGGCCCTACATATGCGCCGGCAAGCATGCGGTTCACGATGCCCACGCCCTGACAAACTTCCTCATGGTTGCCGTGACAGCCGATCCACGGCAAGCTCAGGCCTTCGGCTTGAAACGGATGTAGTGCCCGCTCGAGCAGACCGGGCATCTGGGGAAAGCCGAGCTCCCTCTGGTACATGTCTTCGTCCGGCGCGCCGTCAGGCTTCCAAAAGAAGTCGTTGGGCCAGCTCGTTGACTGCACGCCCTCGTAAGCCCTGCCGCCCGAGTTGGGCTGCACCAGACCGCCATCGAGAATTGCGAGGACCGCGGCGAGCTCGTTCCCCTGCACGTTGTCGACAGCATCGCCTGTCATGACGACCAGCTCCAGCGGACGGCGTGTCAGCGGTCCGACCGTGATTGCGTTGATCGTCCGGACCATCGCGTCAATGGCATGCGCGTTGAGCGCCTCTTGCGCGCGGAACATGGGAAGCATCTCGCGAAAACGCGGGTCGGCGTATTCACGGTTGATGAACTCGAACCGCACCGGCGAGTCCACGTCGGTCATGTGAAGGTCGGTGATCTGGGCGAAGCACGCGATCGCCCTACCGGACGTCTTGATGTCTCCAATTGCGGTATGGGCAGCTAGCTCTGAACGAATCGAATGGGGCTCACCATCGACTTCCGCCACCGATCGATAGGCACGGGCGGTGCCATTCCTTCTTACCGAGCCCGCATCGAGTTGGCGCTCAGTTGTCAGCGCCGTCTGTGCCGTCACACGTCGGCCGCGGTTGTCTCGTCCCTCGCGATCAGCACCGGATCCCTGCGGATGGTTAGCTGAACGCGGGATCCCGATTGGTGTGCGGACGCCTCGGAGGTCGGCAGCTGCGCCAGCACCGTCACGTCGTCGCCAAGGCCGACGGTGACGCGGCTCAATGCGCCCAAGAATGAAACTGCGATTACGGTGCCGACCAACGGACCCGACACGTCGCTGTTCGCCGCCAGCGATACCGCCTCGGGCCTGACCAGAGCGATTGCGGGGCCGTTGGCAGCATCGGGCTGAACAAGAGGCAGGCGGATGCCGAGCACCTCGACCTCACCGTCGCTCACCACCCCGGCGAGGCGGTTGGTGAGTCCGACAAACTCGGCGACGAAAGATGTCGCCGGACGTGAGTAGATTTCGGTCGGCGGACCAAGCTGCTCGAGCCGGCCTTTGTTCATGACACCGACACGGTCAGCGATGGCCAGCGCCTCCTCCTGGTCGTGGGTGACGAAGAGGGTGGTGGTGCCGACCTCGAGCTGCACACGGCGAATCTCGTCCCGCAACCTGGTGCGAACCTTGGCGTCAAGAGCCGACAGTGGCTCGTCGAGCAGAAGGACCGTCGGCCTGATCGCGAGAGCACGTGCCAGCGCGACCCGCTGCTGCTGGCCGCCGGACAGCTGGTGGGCGTAGCGGTTTGCGTACTGCGAAAGTCCCACGAGCTCGAGCATCTCGCCGGCGCGCCGATTGCGCTCTGCGGGATTCACCTTGTGCAGGCTGAGTCCGAACGCCACGTTCTGCTGTGCGGTCATGTGCGGGAAGAGCGAATAGGCCTGGAACACCATTCCGACGTCACGCTTGTTGGCCGGCAACGCGGTGACGTCCTTGCCGCCGAACATGACCCTTCCGCTCTGCGCCTCCTCAAGACCGGCGACCAGCCGCATGGCGGTGGTTTTGCCGCAACCGGACGGACCGAGCAATGCGACCATCTCGCCTGGCGCCATGGTCAGGCTGAGCCCGTTGAGCGCACTGACGCCTGCGTAGCTCCGGCGCAGGTCCTCGAGGCGGACCTCGACTCCCGCTCCCGCTTCTCGTGCCGCAGTCGCCATCACTTTGGCACTCCAATGAAACTGTCCGATAGGGGCAGACTTCGCGATGCCGGGGCCGGGATTGGATCTTCAGGCCGGGCCACCCGTTCCCGGGGGCGGCCGACGAAAGACAGGACCATCAACAGCGCGAACGCAAAGAGCAAGGACGCTACGGCGACGGCGATCGACGTGGTTGCGCTTACCTCGCCGACGTAAACGATTGCGACCTGCAGGTTCTCGTAAGTCAGCAGGTTCGCAAATGTGTACTCGCCGAGAACGACTGCGACCGAGAGCAGGCTGGCGTTGAGGATCGCGCTCGACATGTTCGGGACGATGACTCGCATCATCACGGTGAACCATCCAGCTCCAAGGCTCCTGGCAGCTTCTGACAGTGTCTTGATGTCGATCGCCGCCAACCCGGCATCGAGGGCCCGATAGCTGTACGGCATGACGAGAACGAGATAGAAAAAGGACAGCAGCAGGATCGAGTCGCTGATGTTTATCCGCATCCAGCGGTTGATCGGAAAAACGCCAACCACGAGGGCGATAGCCGGAATCACGAGCGGTAGCAGGCACAGGAACTCGACGATCCGGTGCAGCGCCGGCAGGCGGAGGCGCACCCAGACCATGGTCGGCAGGAGCAGCACGAGCATCGCGATGGACGTGATCGCGGCGAGCTCTAGCGAGGCGAGGATGCCAGCGACGAGGTCGGGAGTCTTGATGATGTTGGTCCATGCCTCCATCGTCCGTGGACCCGTGTCGCTCCTTCCGCGTGTCGAGAACTCCATCATCGCGGCGATGGGTACGAGGAAGAACGTTCCCATCGCCAGGAAGACGGTGACGCGAAAGATGTTCAGTCTCAGCCGTCGGGATCGATTCACCGCAGCCACCGCGACGTTCGTCTCTGAAGGAGTGCGTAAAGGAGCATCACGATGGTCACGATCACGACCATCGCGAGCGCCAGCGCTTTGGCGAGGCCAGGCTGAGCCTGGCCGGTCTCGCTCTGGAACAGCGCGGCGATCTGCAGCGGCACGAGCACCCCGCCCTGGGTGATGAGCACAGCGGCGGTCGCGTATGCAGAGAAGGCATTTGCGAACAGGAGAAGCGTGCAGCCCAAGAAGGCCGGCGCCAGCAGGGGACCGGCGACGTAACGCCAGTACTGCCACGTGTTGCCGCCCAGGCTTTCGGTCGCCTCGCGCCACTGGGGCCGGATGCCGTCAAGCGCCGGCAGGAATACCAGGACCATCAGCGGGATCTGGAAGTACGTATAGATCAGCGTCAGCCCGCGTGGGTCGTAGAGCCACACGCCATTGGCAAAAATGTCGATACCGTGGTCCTTCAGGAAAACGGTGACAAGGCCGACTGTCCCGAGCGTGGCGATAAAGGCAAAGACCAGCGTGACGCCGCCGAACTGGGCGAAGACGCCGGCAGCTGAGGTGACGACCCGGCGAAGCGTTCCGCGTGGATTTCCGGTTGCAACGGCATACGCGAGCAGGGCGCCCGCGATCGCGCCGACCAGGGCGCTCACGATCGAGATGATGGCGCTGCCCACGAATGAGCTGAACAGATAGGGCTGGCCGATCGCCGTCACGTTCGAGAGCGTCGGGTTTCCCTCTTTATCGGTGAATGCGCCCACCGCAAGGATTACGGTCGGCAGCAGCAGGAACAGGCCGACGTACAGGAAATAGGGCGCAACGCCCAACCAGGTGAGAGGCAGCCGCCGCCCGCCCCCCGTGGGGCGAGCGGCGGTGTTAGCGGCCGGGGTGCCGGCGGCAGTCAAATGTCAGCCGACAGCTGCTTTCCAATGCGCCGAGATATAGGCGCCGGCAGCAGTCTGCTGGGCCGCGGTCGGAAATACCGGCGTCCCCGAGACCTTCGGCAAAGCTGCCGCGGCAGTGGCGTCGAGAGTTCCTGCCGTCTGCATTGCGTCCATGCGGACCGGCCGCGCGCCACCCTTCAGCCAGTTGTTCTGCCCGTCGTTCGAGAAAAGAAACTCCTCCCACAGCCGCACGGCTGCCGGGTGAGGGGCGCCCTTGTTGATCGCCTGCGTGTAGTAGTTGCCGAGGACGGCGTTCGACGGCTCGAAGATCTTCCAGCCGGCAACATCCTTACCGTGGGAGCTGGAGAGGTAGTCCCACTCGAATACGACCGGCGTCTGGCCGGCCTTGATGGTGGCCGCGGTGGCGATGACGGGGACGTAGTTGCCGGCGACTTTGAGCTGGTGGAACCAATCGACGCCCTTGCTCACATCGTCGGCTGACCCACCGTTGGCAAGCGACGCCATCAGTATCCCGTTGACGGCCTGGTTGGACTTCAGTGGATCGCCCGCAAGAGCGACCTTGCTCCTGAAGTTAGGTCCCAACAGATCGGCTACCGAGTTGATCCCGCCTGGAACCTTGCTCGGGTCGTAACCGATGCCCATAAAGCCGCCGTAGTCCTGCCACCAGAGACCGGTCGCCTCCTTCTGCGCAGCGGGGATGTCATCCCACGTCTGCACCTTGTAAGGAGTGAACAACGCGGTGTTGGCAAGGGCGTACTTCAACCCGACGTCCAGCACATCCGGCGCGCTGCTGGTCCCCGCAAGGTTGTTCACGGCGTCGATCTCATCCTGGCTGCCGCCAGCCGGGTTGGCGGAGTTGACCTTGATTCCGTACTTCGCCTTGAAGGCTTCGATGCTCGCGCCGTAGTTGGCCCAGTCAGGAGGAGTGGCGATGATGTTGAGCTGACCCTCAGCCTTCGCGGCTGCAACCAGCGCGTCCATGCCCCCACCGGCGGATAGAGATGCAGCTGTTTTCCAGTTGGCGCTTGTGGTTGGTGTCGTACCGCCACACGCGGCCGCTACCAGTGCGGCTACGGCGACGACCAGGCCGAGTCGATTGATCCGATGCCAGTTCATTCGTTGACTCCCCACTTCTGTTGGCCGGCTACCCGCTTGGAAACGATGCTTCCAGGTTTGCAGCGCCATGATGAACCCTCCAAGACGCTGTTGCAAGGAGCGCACGGCGCTGGGGTGGGGTGCAACGGGTTAAGAGGCCGGCATGCAACCGGCCATCAGGCCGTCGACGAGGCGCTTCGGTAGCCCAGACGGCGTGACAGATCTGCGGCGGCCTCCCGCGTCAGGTCCACCAGCTCCGGTCGGTCGCCCTCGCGAAGGCGGTGGGCGGGGCCGGAGACATCGATGGCCGCCACCACCTGGCCGTAGGCTGAGAAGACCGGCGCTGCGACGGCGTTGAGGCCCATCTCCAGCTCCTGGAAGGTGCGCGCAAGGCCTGCCTCGAGTGCGGCGCCAAGCTGCCCCTCAAGCTCCCTCCGGTCGACGATCGTGTGCGGCGTCATTCGCTCGAGCGGCCGCGCCAGCAGTCGCTCACGAACCGCGACCTGAGCGAAAGCCAGGATCACCTTTCCACTTGCAGTGCAGTGGACAGGGGTGCGACGCCCAAGCCAGTTGACGCTCACCACCGAGGTGGATCCCGTCGCCTGTTCAATGGGAACGATCTGGTCGGCGTCGAGCACGTCGAGGGTCACCGTCTCGCCCACCGCACTCGCGAGGTGCTCACACACTGGCCGGGCGACGAAACGAAGGTCGAGCTCTCCAGTGACCACGCTCGCCAGCTGGGGCAGGCGCCGTCCGAGCCGATACTTGGAGGTGCGTGGATCGCGTTCGACCAGCGCATGTCGCTCGAGAGTGCTCAGCAGGCGCAGCGCCGTGGAACGGTGAACGCCCAGGTCTCGGGCGACCTCGGCGCCGGCCCTCCAGCCGTCACGCGCCAGCAGGTCCAGGATCGCGACGGCCCGGTCGACAGAGCGGACATGACCTGCATCTCGGGGGACGCCGTTGCTCACTGCGCAACAATACAAGCCTGCGGGGTACTAGAGGCAGGGCTAAACTTGTTGTCCTCTGAGCACCTGTTGAGCAATGCGCAACACAACCATCCGGAATTCCGCCACGAATCGTGCTTTCGCCTTCACAGTTGGAAGACGGGAAGCGCGGCTGTTTCTTAACTTCGTGAAATCAGGAGGATCGGCATGAGCCGGGAAGAGGAGATTCGCTCGAGCCTGTTCGACGACACGCTCAACGGGCGTGCGCCCGAGGTCAAGGCGGCCACCGAGGAAGGCCTGGCCCTGGGCATGGATCCGATGGACATCCTCTTCAAAGCGCTGATCCCATCGCTCGAAGAGGTCGGCCGCCGGTTCGAGAAAGGCGACTTCTTCGTGCCGGAGATGCTCATGGCTGCCCGGGCGATGCAGGGCGCGTTGACCATCCTCCGGCCGCTGATCGCAGAGACGGGAGCCCAGCCGGTGGGCCGTTACGTGATCGGCACGGTCAAGGGCGACATCCACGACATCGGCAAGAACCTGGTGGTGATCATGCTGGAGGGCGCAGGTTTCGAAGTCTTCGACCTTGGCGTCAACACGCCGCCGGAGAAGTTCGTCGAGGCAGTGATCGCGCACCAGCCTGACGTTCTCGGCTTCTCGGCTTTTCTGACCACAACGATGCCGATGTTCAAGGTCAACATCGACGCGCTCACCAAGGCGGGGTTGCGCGACAAGGTGCACATCGCGGTGGGCGGCGCCCCGGTGACTGAGGAGTATGCGAAGCATGTCGGCGCGGACAGCTACGCCCCAGATGCCTCGATGGCGACGCGCCTGGCGAAGCAGCTCGTCGGCGCTCGCAACGAGGCTTCCGCCGGCGCGAAGGCGCTCGAGCAGGCGGTCAAGCTGATCGACGAAACCCTGAAGAAGGGCTGATCGTCGAGTGTCCCGCTAGGTGGAGACGATCCTCACCTCGCGAGGTCGCGAGGTGGTCGTGTCGATCGACAGGCCGTTCGTGATCATCGGCGAGCGCATCAACCCGACCGGTCGGAAGGTGCTCGCCGCCGAGATGAAGGAAGGCAGGATGGATCGCGTTCGCTCTGACGCCATCGCACAGGTGGCGGCGGGCGCCCACATGCTCGACATCAACGCCGGCATTCCGCAGCTTGACGAGGCAGCGCTGCTGGTCGCGGCGATCAAAGCTGTTGTCGAGGTTGCGGACGTCCCGATCTGCATCGACTCATCGATCATCGAGGCTCTGGAGGCAGGCCTTTCGGCCTACCAGGGCAAGGCGCTCGTCAATTCCGTCACGGCGGAGGAGGAGCGAATGGAGCGAATCCTCCCGCTGGTCAAGAAGCACGGCGCCGCGGTCATCGGGATGGCGAACGATGAAACCGGGATCTCGATGATCCCCGAGGAACGCGTGGCCCTGGCTCGCCGGATCATCGAGCGCGCCGCTGACTACGGCATCCCGCAATCAGACGTGATTATCGACCCGATCGCGATGACAGTCGCCGCCGACCCCACATGCGGGCTGGTCACGCTCGAGACAATGCGGCTGATTCGCGACCAGCTCGGCAACAACATGACGTGCGGCGCCTCGAACGTCTCGTTCGGGCTGCCGGACCGGGCGACCGTCAACGCGGCATTTCTCCCACTGGCGATGCATGCCGGCTTGACCTGCGCGATCACCAACCCGCTCGTGACCGAGGTCCGGCGGGCGGTGCTCGCAGGCGACCTCCTGCTCGGTCACGACGAATATGCCATGCGCTGGATCGCCAGCTATCGCGCCGGCGTAGCCCAGGCGGCTCGCGAGGGTGCCGCGCCGGCATGATCCAGCGAAAGCTGGAGGTCACCTATAAGCCGTTCGACCGCACGACGCGAGTCCCGCCCGGAACCACTCTGTTCAGCGCGGCGCACTGGATCGGCCTGCCCATCGACTCGACGTGCGGCGGGCGCGGCACGTGCGGCAAATGCAAGGTCCGCGTCATCGAAGGCGCGGCCGAGGTCACCACAGCCGACCATCGACTCCTGCGCAAGGAGGAGATCGAAGGCGGCTGGCGGCTGTCGTGCCAGACGCGGATCTACGACGACGTCACGTGCGAGGTGCCGCAGCTTTTACGCGTTCCCAAGGCGGCCACGATGGGGTTGGGCCGCCTGGTCATCCTCGACCCCAACGTACGCAAGATCTACCTGGAGCTGGCGGAGCCGACACTCGAGGATCAACGCAGCGACGTTATGCGGCTGCGCGAAGCGCTCACCGCGGAAGGTCACGACATGGTTGCGGGAGTACCCGTGATGCGAACAATCCCGCGCGCGCTGCGCGATTCCGGCTTCAAGGTGACGGCGGTGCTTGGGGGCGAGCAGCTGGTTGCGCTGGAGCCAGGAGATACGACCGCTGAATGCTTCGGCGTTGCTTTCGACGTCGGCACCACAACTCTCGTCGGCACGCTCATGAATCTTCGCACCGGGATGGCCGCCGGAGTGCTGTCAACGCTCAATGGCCAGGCGCCTTTCGGTGCGGACGTCATCTCGCGTATCAGTCACGGCATGAACGGCCCGGAATCCGTCCTCGAGCTGCAGGCGGCAGTCCTCGGCACTATGAACGGCATCCTTTCTGACCTGTACGCGCAGACGGGCGTGTCGCGCGACCGCACTTATGAAGCTGTGGTCGTCGGCAACGCGACGATGCTTCATTTGCTTTTCGGCATCGACCCAAGCCCGCTTGCGGTGATGCCGTTCACACCGGCCTTCATGGAGCCGATGCTGGTGGTGGCGGCGGAGGTCGGACTCGAAATCCATCCCAACGGTTACATCCAGACGCTGCCTGCACTCGGCGCCTATGTTGGGGCAGACATCGTCGCCGGCGTGCTCGCCACCAGCGTGGTGCGCGAGGACAAGCTGCGGGTCTTTGTCGACGTCGGCACCAACGGCGAGATAGTGCTCGGGAGCGCGCAACGAGCTCTCGCAACAGCGGCGCCTGCGGGGCCCGCATTCGAAGGCAGCCAGATCCGCTGCGGCATGCGAGCGACGGAAGGCGCGATCGAAGGCGTGACTCTTGGCGACACCGTGGAGCTGCAGGTGATCGGCGGCGACGTGCCTGCGCTGGGAATATGCGGCTCCGGACTCGTCGACGCCGTCGCTCAGCTTCTTCACGTCGGCCTGCTCGACCACTCCGGCCGCATGAAAGCCGCGACCGACGTTCCCGGTCACCCTCTCGGCGGCCGCCTCATCGAGATCGATGGCGTGCGGGCCTTTCTCCTCGCCGAGGGGGTCTTCCTTTCGCAACGCGACGTGCGTGAGCTGCAGTTCGCCAAGGGCTCGATCGCCACCGGGATCAAAGTGTTGATGGATATCCTCGGCGTGGAGGCGAAAGACCTGGAGGAGGTTTTGCTCGGCGGATCATTCGGCTCGTACCTGAATCCCGAAAGCGCGAGGATTATCGGACTCGTGCCGGATGTGGACGTCGACAAGATCATCGCTGTGGGGAACTCCGCCGGTGAGGGCGCGAAGATCGCGTTGCTTTCCTATCGCGAGCGCCAGGTCGCTTTCGAGCTGCCGTCCAGGATCGAATACATCGAGCTCTCGGGGCGGTCCGACTTCAACGACTCATTCGTGGCAGTCCTGGGCTTTCCACACCTCGAGGCGGTCGTGTGAGCACGACAGCGTTCGTCATCTGCGGCGCATTGGGTGCCGAGGTCAAGGACATAGTGGATCGGCGCGGGTGGGACGTCGACATTTACGGCCTGTCCGCGATGCTGCACCTGTACCCGAAGCGGATCGTCGAAGAGCTCAGCGCGAAGCTGCGCGAGCTGCGTCCCCAGTACGAGCGCCTGGTCGTCGTCTACGGCGATTGCGGAACCAACGGCCGCCTGAATCCCGTCCTGAAAGAGGTGGGCGCGTCGCAGGTGCGAGGACCGCATTGCTACGAGATGTTCGCCGGCAGAGACCTCTTTCACCAGGTTTCTGAAGAGAGGCCCGGCACATTCTTCCTCACCGACTGGCTGGTTCGTAACTTCGATCGCGCGGTCGTGCGTGGATTGGGCCTGGATCGCGATCCCGAGCTGAAGCCGATGCTCTTCGGCAACTACGAAGGCGTGATGTATCTGCGCCAGGTTCCACTCGCCCGATTGGCGAGCAAGGCGCAGGAAATCGCCGAATACCTCGGCCTGCCGCTGGAAATCGTCGACGTCGGGCTTGGGGAGCTCGAAGAACGCCTGGCGCAGCTGGTGGAGGCGGACGGTCCATGGCCGTTGCACGCCCCCTCCGGGCCTCTGGCCCACCTCCCCGGCGAGCGAGGAGGTCGGTTTGGCTAACTACCAGGTCACGTTCTGGAAGCACATCCCTTCGCAGGTGAAGGCGTGGGATGCAAGCGCCGACGTCAAGGGCATGATGCCCGACCGTTTCCAGGTCGCGATCGACGCGTACTCGATGCGCGAGGGGTCGACCGACATGGACGCCTACCTGGAAGGTTGGCGCAGGGGACCGGTCGTGGTGCGCGAGGGCACTCCGGCCGAGGTGCTCGCCGCCGTCATAAAGGAGCTCGACTCGGCGAATCCGCGCGCGACCTTGATGAACCCCTAAAGGGCGGCGGCCTTGCCGGTCGCAGCCTGCGCGATTCGATCGGCCTCGCCAGCGCGGGGATCGCGAGCGCCCGACACGTTGACCGCGATCAGCCTCGCCGCCGCCGTGGCCGCCGCCGCGGCAAGAGTTGCAGCCACCATCGCGTCCGCCCGCAGATTTGGATTGCCGTTGGCCACCAGCACCCCCGCCAGCTCGACCGTCTCGGCAGCGAGGCGGGCGATCGCGAGCGGCACATCGATGGTGGCAGCGCGCGCCGGCGCGATCACGCTTTCACGCGCTCTGCCTTTGACTTCTTTGGCAGATCGCATCGCCTCGACGAACGACATGTAAGCATTGGCGTCTGCCTCCACCAGCTCCTCGGCGCGCAGCCTGAGCGCGTGAGCCTGCTCGAGCGCGACCTCCGCGCCGGCCCACTTTTCAGTGCTCAGCCTCGACACCTTCTCGAGGAGTGCACAAGCCATGGCGATCACAGCGGCCGCGGCCGAACCGCTTGCTGGAACCGGCCGGTCCGATGCGAGGCCGTCCAGAAGCGCGGCCAGTGGTCCATCCGCGCCATCCGCGTCAGTCGTCGCCGATCTCTCCCTTGCGCTTGGTGATGAACTCGCGCAGCTGCTCGTCAACCCCGGGGTCGATCCCGGGGTCGGGGTATTCCTCGAGCACCTTCTTCCAGCGCGCCGAGGCAACCACGTCGGCGGTCTTTGCGCCCATGCGGTTCCACCTGTCGAAGTTTTCGGTCGATGAGATCCATGGCCTGTAGAAGCCGGTCCTGTAGTTGCGCAGCGTGTGCTCAGCGCCGAGGAAGTGTCCGCCCGGGCCGACCTCCCTCATTGCATCCATTGCGAATGCTTCCTCGTTGACAGGGAATCCTCTCTCGAGGATCCACTCGAACATGCGCAGCGCCTCGACATCGATGATGAACTTCTCGTAGGACGCGAGCAGCGCGCTCTCGAGCCAGCCGGCGGCATGCAGGACGAAGTGCACGCCGCCCATGATGGTCGGCCACATGCACATCATCGATTCGTATGCGGCTTGCGCGTCTGGGGATTTCGACGATGTCAATGCGCCGCCGCCGCGAAAAGGGATTTTGTAATGGCGAGCCATCTGCGCGCTGGCGAGGATGCCCATCGCCGACTCAGGCGTGCCGAACGCCGGGCTGCCTGACTGCATGTCGGTGTTGGTGAGGAAGGACCCGTAGACGCAGGGTGTACCCGGTCGCATCAGCTGCACGAGGGCGATGCCCGCGAGCGCTTCGGCGCTCTGTTGCGCGACGGCACCCGCGAGGCCCATCGGCGACATCGCCCCAGCCATCAGGAACGGAGTGACGATGACCGGCTGTCCGGCCTCCGTGTACTCGAGCAGCGCGCCCAGCATCCGGTCGTCATAACGGAGCGGGCTGTTCACGTTGATGAGGCTGAGCACCGCCGGCGTCTCTTCTATCTTGTCGCGCCCGCCAAACAGAATCGAGGCCATCTCGATCGTGTCGCGCGCGTTCTGATCCGAGATGACGCTGCCCATGAACGGCTTGTCCGTCCAGCGCATGTGCGAATAGACCATGTCGAGATGTCGCGTGCCGAGAGGCAGGTCTTCGGGCTCGACGGTCGTCCCCCCCGCGCAATGGATCTGGTCGATCGCCTGAGCCATCTTGTCGAAGTTGTTGAAGTCCTCGATGGTGGCCCCTCGGCGGCCGCGCTCGAGATCGGTGATGAACGGTGGCCCATACACGGGGGCGGTCACCACATGGTTCCCGCCCAGCGTCACGGTGCGGGCCGGGTTCCTCGCCTGGAGGTTGAAGGTGGGCGGGGTCTTGGCCGCCATCTCCATGATGAAGCCCCGGTCGAAGCGCACTCTCATGTCGTCAACCGCCATGCCGGCTTTGGCAAACAGCTCACGAGGGCGGTCATGCAGGAAGTCGACTCCGATCTCCTCGAGGATCGTCATCGCCTGCTCGTGGATCGCCTCGACCTCTTCGCCGGACAGGATGTCGTAGGGCTTGAGGCGGTTCGTCCACATGATCGTAATTCTTGCATCACCCGCCAGCAGTGCCGGCAAACCTTGGGGGGCGAAATCTGGTGGGTATCGAATCGAGCCATCCTGTGCTAACGTAAGTCCTGCCCATTGGGGTGCTTGGTCCCGCCTGCGGACCCCCTTTTTTGAACTCAGGTGACTCCTATTTCACGCCTAACCAACTTGTGGCGAACCTCTAGGTCCGCGTAAGTGAGCACGCCCAACCCTGGCGACGTTCTCCCCCTCTGGAACCCCGATATTCCAGGCGAGGAGATCCAGGCCGGCCGGCTTGGCATCCGCGTTCGCCCAGGCACCCCGGCCGCCCTCAAGGTGTCCGCTCTGGAAGCGGCGGGTGGGGCGGAGCTTCTGCGGCAAGTCCTCGAGGAGCAGAAGAGCATCGATGGCACGTACACGGTCGTCAAACCCGACAAGCCGCTCGAGTTCGTGGGCCAGGTCAAGCAGACCCTGCTGACCGGCCGGCTCGGACGGACCCCGCAAGGCCTGGCCCTCGAGATCACCGACTGGCAGGACCTGGACGGCGAGTTCGAGATGGAGAAGAACCGCCTTCGACTTCGCTACCAGGAGCTGCAGCTGGTCAAAGAGTGGGACGGCGACCTGGAGGGCTTCACCGCCATCGTCCTTCGCGAGGAAGCCAAGACGCTGCCGATCCTGGACTCCACGATGCGTTTCATCGAGCACCTGCGGGACTACCGGGAGAAGCTCGCCGAGGCTGCGGTCAGGCGCTACGAGGCCACAGAGCAGTGGATGGAATGCCCGAAGTGCGAGGCCGAGGTGCCCACCGCCAGCAGCATCCACTGCCCTGAGTGCGGTGAGGACATGCGCGGCGGCGAGTACGTCCGCGCAGTGCTCCACCTGGTCGACGACGCCGACGGCAGGATCTACCGCGGCATCGACTCTCTGACCGTGCGGTCGGCCGGCTACCCCGAGTACAGGGGCATGTCCCTCGACCGCATCCAGGGCTCCAACCTCTGGGTCAGCTTCAGGCGATACGACCCGCTGCCTGACGAGGGCATCGTGCTGCCGACCGCGAGCGTCGAGATGTTCGAGGCGCAGCGCTCGGTGATCCGCCAGCTGCAGATCGGCAGCCCCCGCAGCGGAGCGCTCGCGGCTGAGCTCGCCGACACCGGGTGGCTTGGGAGCCCTCCTCGGGTGACGCTCGACGGCAAGAAGGCGCATCACCTCCCTGACCCGAACGAGGAACAGTCAGAGGCAGTGGCTCGCGTCATGGGCATGCGGCCTGGTCAGATCTACCTCATCCAGGGGCCCCCCGGCACCGGCAAGACGACCGCGATCGTCGAATCGATCAGGCGCATCCTGGCACGCAACCCGAACGCCTCGATCCTGCTCTCATCGCACTCTAATGACGCAGTCGACACGGGGCAGGAACGGCTTCTCGGTTTCTCGCACGTGCGTCAAGCGCGGGTCGCGGAGCCGGGCAAGGTGCCGCGGCGATTACGCCCGACCATCGTCGAGGGGGACGACCTCGAGCCCTTCAACCTGGTCGCCGGCACGTGCAACCGCCTCGCGATCGACTCGCGGCTTCGATTCAAGGTCTTCGACTGGCTGATCCTCGACGAGGCCAACAAGGTGCGCGCCAACGAGGCGCTCGCGCTCATGCCTCTTGCCAAGCGATGGGTAATGATCGGCGACCTCAAGCAGCTGCCGCCCGTGATGGAGGAGGCTGCCTCGACGTTCAAGGTCGAGCAGCCGCTCGACGAGATGGTCAGGGACGAAAGCTTTTATGGGTGGATCTGGGACAAGGTCCCGGCGAGCTCGAAGATCATGCTGCCGCGCCAGTACCGCATGCGGGAGCCGATCGGCCGCGTCGTATCAGACCTGTTCTACGACGGCAAGCTCATCCACGAAGCCCCGCATCAGCGCATGCCGCTGCCGTGGCCGTTCGATCGCGAGCTGGTCTGGGTCGACACCGGCGCGCAGGACGAGTACCGCGATGCGCAGCGATCCGTCGCCAACGAGTTTGAGGTCGCCCTCTGCAAGGACATCACCTCGATCATCCGGCGCCGTGTGCGCAAGGCAAAGCTCGCCGTGATCGCAATGTATGCGTCGCAGGTAAACCGGCTTTCGTCAGCTCTCAAGGGCATCGTGCCCCCCGACGACATCGAATCGGTCGACGCTTTCGAAGGCCGGGAGTCAGACGCGGTCATCCTCTCGCTGGTGCGTTCGAACGACCGCGCCGCGATCGGATTCCTCAACGACCCCAACCGCGTGAACGTGGCCATCTCTCGCGCCAAGAAGTTGCTCGTCATCGTCGGCGACTCCAAGACAGTGATCGGCGGCGCTCCGGAGCTGTTCGGGCCGCTGTTCGAGCACGCGAAACAGGAGGGACTGGTGGCCGGGGTGGGGGCCGTGGTCACGGCGTGCCAGCGTGTCGGCATTCGATCTCAGGTTCAGCGCCTGTCGCGGCCCCATCGCGGAGAGCGTCGCGCCCGCCGCCGGCGGCGAGGCCAGCACCCGGACGGTGCCACCAACGGCGAGGCGACCTCTAGCGACCCGGTGGACGGCGTGACTTCCGCCGTCGATGATCATCAGGTCGAGGTCGGGTCCAACGGGGGCACGGAGGCTCCGATGTCGCTCCCCGAAGCCCATGTGGATGCAGCGCCGAGCGCACCGATTCGCATACGACCGCCAACGGAGGCCGACTCTCCGCTTTAAGCTTCGCTCTGCCCAATGGCTGACGAGTGCGTGTTTTGCGAGATCCTGCGCGGCGATTCACCTGCGACCTTTGTGCACCAGGACGACACCGTCGTCGCCTTCATGGACATTCAGCCGATCACGCACGGACACATCATCGTGGCGCCCCGTGAGCATGCAGTGTTGATGGCCGACCTCAACGAGACAGCGGCGATGCGTACGTTCCGAGTCGCCCGTCACATGGCCCAGGTCGTCCGCGATTCGCTGGGCGCCGGCGGCGTGAACCTGTTCGTCGCCGATGGCGAGGTTGCGTTTCAGGACGTTCCGCATTTTCATGTCCATGTCATCCCCCGATACCCCAACGACGGGTTCGGCCTCACGTTCCCCAGGGATTACACGGAGACGAGGAGCCGCGCTGAGTTGGAAGCGATCGCCTCGGCCATCCGGACCGCGTCAGGCCAATAGGCAGGTCAGCGTCGCGTCCACGAGCCCCAAACGAATACAGCCTTCAGCTCAAACGTAACGCTCTCCGCTGAATTCGCGTAACACACGAGTGGCAATGACCTCCGCGCGCCCATGGCCGGCCGGCCTCTTGAGGAAGCTGAGCCTTTTCGCCGTCCTCGTGGTGCTCGTGGCCGGCTGCGCCGGCGGCGGCACGCCGGTGGCTGACGTGACGCCCTCGCCGGTCGATGGAGCGCTCGGTCAGGGCCTTATCGCATACGTCGCAGGAAATGGGCTTGGCGTGCTCGACCCGACGACCGGGAAGTCCACCCTCGTCGCGCCGTTGCCGGCGGGCGGTGCGTTCCGGATCTCAGGGCCTGTCTGGGCGCCGGCGCCGGGATTTTCACATCCAATGCTGTACTTCACGATCCACGACGACCGGCCTGCTGAACGGCGGACCACCACCGGAGTCGTGCCCTACGACTGGCTCTTCCGGGTCGACCCTTTCGGCGGGGCGATCACGCCGCTTGCGGCCTCGTATGACTTCCAGAGCGAGGGACCGTTCGGCATCGTCGCCAACGGCCACTACCTGGCGCTCACGGTCGGCTGCTGCACCTCGTACGAGGTGGACGCGCTCGACCTGACGAAGTCGACCGCTGGAATCAAGGTGATGACGAAGCCGCCGAGCCAGGCGGCACTGTTCACCGAGGGCGCCGTGCCGGGGGACGGCGGCCTGGTCGCCGTGCGTGCTTTCGCCACGGGCCTTTGGTACTGGCTGAACCTTGACGCCAATGTTCTGCACGCGTTTCCGCTCAAGCTCGGACCCGACGACGGCCCGATAGCGATCAGCGCAGACGGCACCACAGTGGCGGTCTCGAGGCCGGATCACGGACCTGTGATCCAGCCGATCGATGTCAATGTGCCGGCTGCAGGTGCCACCCCGTCGCCGGCGACCACACCCACCACCGGAACGCCGACGCCCAGAACCGCCCCACACGCGGTGAATTCGAAGCTGCCTCACGCCGACGCGCTCGCCTGGAGTCCCGATGCGACTCTGCTGGCGCTGGCCGTGAACGGCGGGATCCAAATCTACAAGGCGGCTGGAAAGGACGGAACCCCCGCCGTCAAGAGCTATCTCGTCGGCAGGGGAGTGAGCGGAATCGACTGGTCCGGCCCGATCCCGGGTCAGAGCTTCGCCTCAGTCAAGGCTGCGCCTGGGCCGCTGGCCTCCGTGGACGCTCTCCTCAAGGCGACCAAGCTGCCGGCCGCGGCCGACAGCCCAGCCGGCCGGTATCTGACCAAGATCTACCTGTGGCAGTTTGACTCCACCAAGACCTCACCAATCGCCTCCATCGCCGATGTGACGGCCGCCCTGGTTCAGCAATACCCGACCATCGCGGCGACAGTGGTGTTCCACCATTGGGCCCCCTCGGCATCGTGGGCGCTGCTAGGAGGGTGCCAGCGCTACCGCGTGGTGATCAAGGGAAGCGTGCCGGCAACGGCATCGACCTTCGGTCTCGGTTCGAACGAGCTCTGCAACAAGGCCTCGCCTTAGACGCGGCCCTCGCCGATGGCGCGGACCTAGGATTGATGCATGGCAGACATCGATTTTCTAGCTCGTCACGCCACGTCCACCCCAACCAGGGTGGCGCTGATATCCGGCGATAAGGAGATCGATTTCGGAACCTTGAACCGTCGCGCCAACCAGGCCGCCAATGTATTCCGCGACCTCGGATGCGTGGCGCAGGACAGGGTCGCCGTGATGTCATTCAACTCGGTCGAAGGCTTTGAGATCTCGAACGCGCTCCGCAAGGTCGGCCTGGTCGGCGTTCCGGTCAACTACCGGCTACGCGGCGCCGAGATCGCCTACGTTCTCAACGACTCAGGAGCCCGAATGGTGCTGGTCGGGCCTGAACACGTCGAAGCGGTCGAATCAGCACGCGCCGAGGTCGCCGGCGATCTGCGTTTCATCACGCTGGGGGGTGGTGCTCCGGCAGGTTGGCTCGAATATGAACGGCTGATGGCGGGCGCCCCAGACGAACAGCCAGGCGAGTCGGACGCCGGCGCTCTTGGCGCTTCGATGATCTACACCTCGGGAACGACCGGCCATCCCAAGGGGGCATGGCGTCCGAACGGCGTCAACGTCGAGAACATCCTGCAGGTAATCTCCATCTTCGAGCTGAGCGATTCGGACGTCCACCTGATGTGCGGTCCGGGTTACCACAGCGCGGTGTCGCTCTTCAGTGCGCTGCACCAGCTGCTCGGCGCAACGGTCGTGTTGCAGTCGAGGTTTGAGGCCGACGAGGCGCTGGACCTGATCGCGCGCCACCGGGTGACCACCAGCTTCATGGCGCCCACGCTGCTGCAGCGTCTCGTGGACGCCCAGCTCCGGAGCCCGCGAGACGCCACCTCGCTGCGAGCGCTTCTGCTCGGCGCGGCGCCATGCCCGCATGCTTTGAAGGAGCGAGCCGAAGCCGCGTTCGGGCAGGTGCTGTGGGAGTTCTATGGCGCCACCGAGACCGGGATCAACACTGTCCTGCGGCCTGAGGATCAGCTGCGCAAGCCAGGGTCGTGCGGCACTGTGGTCCCCGGCCAGGAGATACGGCTGGTTTCCGCTGACGGCACCGAGGTTGCCGAAGGCGAGCCGGGCGAGCTCATGGTGCGAAATTCGTGGCTCGCCGAGTATTACAACCGGCCAGACGCCACCGGCAGCAGCCTGCACGACGGCTACTTCTCGGTCGGCGACATCGCCTCCCGCGACGCTGAAGGCTATTACTTCATCTGCGACCGCCAGGTCGACATGGTCATCTCGGGTGGCATGAACATCTATCCCGCAGAGGTCGAGGCAGTGCTCCACGCGCATCCCTCCGTGATTGATGTGGCCGTGATCGGAGTGCCTGACGATGAGTGGGGTGAGTCCGTGAAGGCGGTGGTGCAGCTGCGACCAGGTGCGAACGCCAAGGCCGATGAGCTAATCGCGTTCGCCGCCTCGCGCATCGCGGGTTACAAAAAACCGAAGTCGATCGATTTCGTCGAGAGCTTGCCACGTGATGCGGCCGGCAAGCTGTTGAAACGAAAGATCAGAGAGCGGTACTGGGCCGCCAGCGGACGGCGAATCTAGGCCGGAACAGGTGAGCCGAGCAGCTCCCTCAGGTGTTGCAGCGAGCGGCTGATCATGCCCAGCGGCCTGTCATCCGCCGATGGCAGCCGGGTGTCCTGCTCGAGCGTGTACCAGCCCTTATAACCAGTCCGTCGAAGCGTCTCCACGACCTGGTCGACTCGCGCGTCCCCCGTCCCCAATGGCTTGAAGAGGTTTTGCGACACCGCCTCTCCGTAGTCGAGGCCATACTCGCGCACCTTAAGCGCGAGAGGTTCGTCGATGTCGTTGAGGTGCACGTGCTGGATGCGACCGGCTGCAAGCTCGAGGACCTCAACGGGATCGGCACCCACCAGCACCAGCTGTCCGACGTCGATGCAGAGCGCGGCCTCAGTGCCGACCAGCAGGCGCTCGATGTCGGCAGGCCCCTGGATCATGCTGCCATAGCGGGGCTGCACAGCCAGCCGCAGCTTGTGTCTCGAGCAAACGTGCTGAACGGACCCAATCAGATGGAGGAGATGTGCCCATCCCATGCTCGACAGGACGATGCCGTGCGCGTGACCGGCATCCCTTGGCGGAACCGCGGTGAGCACGAGCGTTTCGGCGCCAAGGGCCGCAAGCCAGCTCGCATGGCCGTCGAGAAAGGCCAGCTCTGGGCCACCGATGTCGTGGTGGTGCAGGATCGCCTGGGCCGGGCCGCCGATGACCCGAAGCCGGTGTCGCTTGAGCATCGGTTTGGCAAGGTCGCTCCGGTCAGGCAGAAACCCAGGTGGGCCGGCTTCGATCGCACCTTCGCCGACCGCCGCAGCCTCCGACAGCACTCGCTCGGCGTCCAGCTGATGGCCCCAGCCGGGAACATCGCTGATCCCCCAGGAAGACGGCGACATGGCGATTCGAGGTCCCGGCGGTTTGCGTGAAAGCCCAGGCATGTTGCGGCCGACCACGGCGCAGAGATTACCCCGCCTTTGTTTCCCCTGCCCGTCCGTGGTCGGGTGCTAGTGTTCGAATCCGCTCATGCCTGAACCCGAACCGTATGGCACCAAGGCGCTCCCTGGGCTCTACAAGGAGTGGGCATCCACCGGCATGGTCGCCAACATCGGGACCAGGCTCGTCGAGGTGAGAGCCGGCAGCCTCGTCCTCGAGGGCAACATGACGGAACAGGCTCACGGCTTTCCCACCAGCCGCGGCCCGATCATCCACGGTGGCGCCATTGCAACGCTGGCCGACGAGTCGCTCGCCTCGGTCGCTTTCACGCTGGCGGAGGACGGCGAGACGACAACCACGGCGGATCTCAAGGTCGACTATTACAGACCCTGCCAGCCGGGCCGGCTGTTGGCACGCGCGACAGTCCGCCACCGGACGAGGCGGTTCGCGTTCTGCGAGACGAGCGTCGAGCAGGAGGACGGAATGGTCGTGGCCGAGGCCCGCGCGCTGATCGCCTACGTCAAAGCCTAGCCAACCCGCTGCGGCCGCCACCGGTTGAGGGCAGCGAGAAAATCTTCCACGAGCGGCCGCCGTCTACCGAGCTCAGCTGAAATTGGTTGCCGGGCTCTGGGTCAAGGCGTGGGCTCGAGCTGGCGGACAGGGGAAGACTCCACGACGGCCCGATTACAACAGTGACCATTACCCGGGCCCCGTCCGTGGGGCGAACCGCCACGGACAGCCGCGCTCCATTCACGTTGGGCCAGCCGCCGGGCGGCCCCGGCAGGGCTATCCGCTGCCAGCTGACGCCTGCATCCTGGCTCTTGTACGCATAGGGTCCGGTCGACTCGCTATACAGCCAGCCATTGCGCGAATCCGAGAACGCGATGCCGTACGCCCAGTCTGAATACGCCACCGGATTGCCCAGCCCAGCCCAGGTTGTGCCGCCGTCGCGCGTGCGCAACAGAGCTTCCCCCTCGGTGGAAGCGTGAGCGAGCAGCCAGCCATGATCGGCGTCAATGAAATCCGCTGAGACCACGTAGCCGCCGGCGTGCGTCAGCAGGTGCTTGTCCCAGGTATTGCCACCGTTGCCGGTGCGATAGATGGCAGCCTGCTTTCCGAGGACCACGACCATCCCTCTTGATGCGTCGAAGAAACGCAGGTACTCGCCGATCGCCTCATCCGAGCCGGCCAGCTGACGGGTCCAGGTCTGGCCTGCGTTCGAGGTCCGCAGGACGACGAACTCGTGCGGCGGGTGGTCCACGACCATCCAGCCGATCACCGGCGTCACGAAGTCGACAGCAGCCGCGACGCCTGTGGTCACATGCGCCGCGCCGGTGCCAAAGCCCCAGCTTGGGTGCAAATACCCAACGCCCGCTGTGGCGAGCACAAAAATTGAAGCGGCTCCGAGACTTAGCGCTCGCCGCAAGCGCGAGGCGCTCGACGCCGACTGTGGCTCTTCGTGAGAATCCATTGCCGCCAGACCAGCTTAAGCGGCGTTCGGCGATAGATTGAGAGGATCGCGATGATTCGACCTGCTGACCTTCACGACGCCGCGGCCATCGCTCGCGTGCACGTGGCGAGCTGGCGCGCGACGTACAGCTCTCTCCTACCCGATGACTTCCTTGACTCGCTCACGGAGGCCGGCTACACGGACCGATGGCGACGTTTCATATCCGATAGATCGAGCCGCGTCTACGTCGTTCAAGAGGGATCGGAATCAGGTGTTGTTGGTTTTGCGTCGGGCGGTCGCGAACGCGCCGGCGAGACTGGCTATCGGGGTGAGCTCTACGCCATCTATGTCCTCGAGTCGGCTCAGCGACGCGGTTACGGGCGGGAGCTGGTGCGGGCCGTGGTGGGTGGCCTGGCCGAGATGGGCCTCGAGGACATGATCATCTGGGTGCTTCGGGACAATCGCCCCGCCCGTGATTTTTACGAGCGACTCGGAGGTGTCTACGTCCGAACCCAGCCGATCACCGTCGGTTCAGTGACCCTGGAGGAGGTGTCGTATGGCTGGCCGCGCCTTGATGGCGTGCGCTATTGAGGCGGAATAGCTTCATCAGCGCGGGCAGAATGGCGCTCGAGATGCCAAGGATGCACACGACTGTGATGGCGAGAAAGGCCCATGTCGGGCTGATCGTGAAGAGTGCGCCGCCCACCAGCGCGCCAACGATCTGAATTGCGAATTGCACAGTCTGGAAGACGCCCTGCGTCCGCGCCTGCTGCCCCGGCTCGGCCAAATGGCTCACCTCGGCGTTGAGGCTCGGAGCGCCGGAGATCGAGAACATCCCCTCGACCAGGCCGAGCCCGATCAGCCAGGGCACCGACCACACGAACGGATAGATCGCCCCAAACGCGCCAGTGCCTATCAGGGCGACGATGATCAGCCGCCGTGTGCCGAACCGGTCGCCCAGCGCGCCGACTCGGGCGCTCAGCAGGGTCGCCGGAATCGCGAACGCCATGAAGGAGATCCCGACGGCGAAAGTGGTGGCGCCCCTGTACGTCAGGTAGAGAGACCAGATCGTGTCGAGCGTCCCGATCATGTAGGCGGTACCGGCGCCGAGCAGCAGCAGCGGAAGAAGCCTGCGAGCGATCTTCATCGGACCTGCCGGCGCCTCGGTGGGCGCCTCGACGCGAACATTCGGGAGCATCGCGAGGGCCAGGGTCGCGAGGGCGGACGCGACTGCGGAGATGATGAACACGGCGTTCAAGTTGTAGAGGGCAACGAAGCCACCCACAGCCGGACCGAGCAGCATGCCGGCCATGTTGGTGGCCTGCATGATGCCGAAGGCACGACCTCGCTGATTGGGAGGCGTCATCTCCGCAATCAGGCCGTTGGCCGCGGGCCAGAAGGCGCCCGCGGCTGCGCCATGCAGGAACCGCAGGGCGATGAAAGCGCCGATCGGAAGAGGGATCAGGTAGGCGAGGAAGAGCAGTGCGTACGCCGACATCGCCGCCACCATGACCGGCCGCGTGCCAAAGCGATCCGCGGCCCAGCCGGCGGGATAACGGATGGCCGCGCTCGCCAGCAGCCCGGCGGCAAAGACGGCGCCGACCAGCGCGGCCGACCCTCCCTTGCGGCCGATGAAGATCGGCAGCAGGGGAAGGAAGAACCACAACCCGATCGACGTGAACAAGTTGCCGAGATAGAGCGTCCACAGGGTCCTGCGGTCCATGCGCATCGGGAATACTGGCAGAGCGGTGCTCGACGACCACCTGACGACCTTGGGCTGGGATCTGATCTCAGCCTCGGCGCAAACAGCACACATGCATATGGCCTTGGACGAGGTCCTTCTGGGCCGCGTCACTGCAGGCGCTCGGCGCCCGGCGATCCGTTTTTGGGAATGGGACGAGTCCGCGCTCGTGATCGGATCGCATCAGTCGGTATCGAATGAGGTGGACCTCCCCGCGGCCGAGGGTCTGGGATTCTCGGTGACCCGGCGCATGAGCGGAGGGGGCACGATGCTGTGCGAGCCGGGAAAAACCATCACGTACTCGATGTACGTGCCAGGCACATCGGTGGAGGGACTGAGCTTTCGCCAGTCGTATGCAGCCCTCGATGCATGGGCGGTGCGCGCCTTCAATGCTCTTGGTGTGCCGGCGAGCTACCGGGAGATCAACGACATCATCTCGCCGCGGGGAAAGATCGCCGGCGCGGCCCAGGCGCGACGCAGGGGCTTTGTCCTGCACCACACGACGATCGCTCACTCGATGGACGCCGACCTTTTGCTGCGTCTGATTCGCATCGGCCGCGATCGAGTGTCAGAGCGCGGCGTTCGGAGCGCTGAAAAGCCGGTCTCTCCTCTGGCCTGGTTCATATCGCTGAGCTGCGAGGAAACCACGCGTCATCTGGAGCGTTCGTTCGCAGCGGAATTCACGACCCACGCGAGCCAGCTCACCGATGGCGAGCTCGAGGCGGCCCGTGCGTTGGTAGAAAAGAAGTACGGGACCTCGGCGTGGGTCAACCGCCTCCCGTAATAGAGCCAATCCCGGGGGAGAGAGCAGAGCCTGCGGCAAAGCCGCACGCTCGATGCATTCAGTAGGGCCCATCCTCAACGCCGCATTGCGCGCAGAGAGGACCGACTGGTCCTTTCTCATATTTCCTAGAGAGTTTTTCGCCACTCCGCGACCAGCTCCGGGCACTGCTGCACGTGCTCCCGGTAGTGGTCCGCAAGCCAGCCGATCACGTCCTCGGGGCTGGTCGGAAACGGATCCTGCCCCGCCCCGTATACGACAGGGGTTTTGCGCGACCAGCTTTCTTCGGGGAGGTCCTGCGCGACTTCCACGATTGCCCTGTGCACGGACGCCATGTCCGCGAGCTCCCTGCGGCGGCCATCACCATCCAGACCGGCCTTGGACCGCTGGTTGAACTCGTCATGCTCGCCGGGCGGATCGAGCGGATCGAGCGGTACAAAGCCGCCATCGACGAGGCCGTCGAGGACCCGGCGGTAGTGGACCAGCACCCAGTTGACGTGCACCTGCAAGCCGCCCAGGGCATAGTCATCGCCGGCCTTTAGATACGCGAGTGCCGCATCTGGGACCTGTGCGAACGCCGTCTCCCACTCCTTTCGGGCGACGTCCAGATCGCGAAGCGCTTCGTCTTTCTTCACAGCGCTAACGTACACCGAAATGAATCGCTCTCAGCGGTGGACCTTGGTCGCCACCGTGTTGGCATCAGCCACGGTATTTCTCGACTCGACGATCGTCAACGTCGCTCTGCCAAGAATCGGCCAAGACCTCCCTCATTCCCTCGTTGGGGTGCTGGAAGGACAGACCTACGTCTACACGGGCTACCTGCTGTCGCTGAGCACTTTGCTGATCCTAGCCGGCGCCTTAACCGACGCATATGGCCGGCGGCGCATGTTCATGTTTGGCCTCGCGGGTTTCGGCCTCATGTCGGCGCTGTGCGGACTGGCTCCAAACCTCGAGACGCTCGTGGTGCTGCGCGTGCTGCAGGGCGTTGCAGGCGCGTTCCTGGTGCCCGGCTCGCTGGCTTTGATCACCGCCGGCTTCGATGGGCCGCTGCGCGGACGGGCATTCGGAATCTGGTCTGGCGCTTCATCCGGAACGACACTGCTCGGTCCCGCCATCGGCGGCATCCTCGTCGACACGATCTCCTGGAGGGCGGCCTTTCTGATCAACATCCCGATCATCGCGGTCGCCCTCTACGCCACCTGGAAGCACGTTCCCGAAAGCCGGTCCGACGCTCCGCCTGCAGGCTTCGACTGGCTGGGCGCCATCGTGGTGGGTCTGGCAGTCGGCGGCCTGGCATTCGGGACTGTTTACGGCCAGCAGCGCGAGTGGCGTGACCCGGTCGCTTATGTGGTGCTGGCGATCGGGGCGATCGCCACCTTCGGGCTGCCATTCCTCATGGCCCGCAGCCGCAACCCGCTGATTCCGTTGAGCCTCTTCAAGTCCCGCTCGTTTACGACCATCAACATCTCGACGCTGCTGATCTACGGGGCCCTCTACACGGTGGGCTACAACTCCGCGCTCTACATACAGGGCACCCTGGGCTACACCGCCACGGCAGCGGGCCTGATCGGAGTACCCAGCACGATTTTGCTGGCGCTCCTGTCGCCACGGTTTGGCACCCTGGCCGGCCGTTACGGCCCCCGCCTGTTCCTCGTCGTGGGTCCCCTGATAATGGCCGCCGGCGTCCTGCTCTACGCGCGCATCCCACCGACCAGCTCGGCCTGGCAGCTACGCCCCGGCGATCCCACCACCTACCTGCCGCCGACCGCGTTCTTGATCGATTTCCTGCCCGCGTCGATCGTCTTCGGCACCGGACTCGGCATCCTTGTGGCCCCACTGACGGCTGCGCTCATGGCGTCGGTCCCGGTCGCCAACGCCGGCCTGGCCTCATCCATCAACAACGCCATCTCGCGCATTGGCCCGCAGCTTGCGGGCGCGCTCATCTTCGTCGCGGTGACGGCTGTGTTCTATTCGTCGCTGGCTTCGCGAATTCCCGGGACCGATCCCGCATCGACCTCACTCAGGGCCGAGGTGAGCCCGCTCAACCGACCGGCTGCGTCAGCTCCAGCCGGCGTGGCAGCGCAGGCCATCTATGCATCGGGGGACGCCTTCCGGACAGCGATGCTGATCGCCGCCGGCCTGCTGGTGGCAGGCGCGGCGGCGAATGCCGTCGGACTCGAACGACAGAAGGGGTCCGGCGCTTAGCTCGAGTAGTTGTGCTGCTGCAGCCACGCGGTCGCGACCGCGTCGGCGTCCTGGTGCTGGTTGGCCACCTTGTCGATCATCGCGATCAGGTCGGCCGTCGTCAGCTTCGCGTCAATGTTGTTGAGCACGGTCTTGGCTTCGTCCGTGGCGACAGCGGTGCGGAGGATCGGGAGCACGTTGTCGGCTGCGGTGAGGTTCTTGTCGTCGTCGAGGACGACCAGGCCAAGGCCCTTTAGGTCGGCGTCAGTGGTGAAGACCAGGCCCACCTGGATCGCACCGCTCTTGAAGGCAGCCCGAGTTGCGGGCCCGTCCGTGTCGAGGGTCTTGAAAGCCTTGAACTGCAGGGCGTACACCCGTTGCAGGCCGGGCAGGCAGAAGGCGTTCGTCTTGCACTCGGGGCCGGCTCCCAGCGTCAGCTTGTTGGCGATCGGCACCAGGTCGGAGAGCTTGGTGAGGTGGTACTGGTCGGCGATCGCCTGAGGAACTGCGAATGCGTTCTTGTCCACTGCAGCAGATGGTGTCAGCGCGACCAGGTTGAGGGGCTGCAGGTGAGAGTTCAGCTTCGCAGTGGTGGCGGCCGGGTCGCTGGTTGCCTCCCCCGCCTGTTTGTTGTAAAACTCGAGCTCGCTCGCGGCGTAGCCCGGGTAGAGGTCGATCTTGCCGGACTCGATGGCGGTCGAGACGACCTGCCGCGTGCCCAGGTTGAGCTTGTACGTGATCGAGTAGCCGTCGTGAGCGAGAGCCTGGCCGTAGATCTCAGCCAGGATGCTGCTCTCCGGGAAGTTGAACCCGGCGACGATGAGGCTGCCTTTTGAGGTCGTGCCTGGAGTCGAGCTGCCGCAGGCCGTGGCCACGACCACGAATGCAGCCAGCGCGGCCATCAGCCACCCCGACGAAAGCTTGCGGATCATTGAGTCCCTCCTTGGAGCTGGGCGGTTACCCCCATCCAACCCCGATTGCGCCTTGATTCTTCCACTATGCGGCCTTGGCGATGATCGCGCGGACCCTTCCTTGGGTGCGTAGGAGCCTGAGTCCGCGGGGCACGAGCAGCCTCTCGACGCCCGAGAGGGACAGCTCCGTCGCGATGGCAAGCAGCGCGACCAGAAGAGCCCCCGCGAACATCATTTGATAGTTCTGCTGGGCGATTCCGTCGATGACGTAGCGTCCAAACCCTCCCCCCGCGATGATTGCTGCCAGCGTCATGGTTGCCACCACCTGGACGGCCGAGGTCCTGATGCCGGCCATCACAAGCGGTACCGCCAGGGGTAACTCGACGCGCAGGAGCTGGGTGAGCTCCCGATAACCCATGGCACGCGCCGCCTCCTTGATGTCGGGGTCCACCTCGCTCAAGGCGACGTAGCTGTTGGTGACCATGGGTGGGATCGCCAGCGCGGCCAACGTCACGATGATCGGCAGGTCGCCGAGGCCCCAGGCCTGAAAGGCAATAACCAAGAGGCCGAAAGATGGAATCGCCCTGCCGACGTTCGAGATATTGATGGCCAGGTTGCCAAAGCGGCCGTAATGACCAAGGGCGATCCCGATGGGCAGGGCGATCAGCGCGCCCACCGCGACCGACTCGGCCGAGAGCTGCACGTGTTCGAGGAGGCGCTGCGGGATCCCTTCCGGGCCGCTCCAGTGCGTGGGGTCAGCAAACCATTGCCAGACGCTCACCAGGAACGACATCGCTAGACGGTGCGGCCCCACGGAATTGCCAACCGCTGAACCCCCGCGAGGGTCAGGTCGGCGATGAGCGCCAGCACGATCGACAGCACAGTCGCAACGACTAGAGGGGTGTGGAAGTTCTCGATGAGGCCCCGCAGGATCAGCTGGCCGAGCCCGCCAAGCCCGATGACCGCTGTGATTGTCACGAGCCCGATGGTGGTGACAGTGGCGATCCGGATCCCGGCGATGATTGCGGGCAGCGCCAGCGGCAGCTCGATTCGCAAAAGCCTGGCCAGCGGGCGGTAGCCCATCCCGTTGGCGGCGTCGATCACCTCCGGCGGCACCGCCTCCAGACCGACGATCACGTTGCGGACCAGGATCAGCACCGTATAGCCGACCAGCCCGACCTCGGCGGTGAGAGCGGTCAGGCCGGTGTACGGGATCAGCAGCGAGAACAGCGCGATCGAAGGGATCGAATAGAAGATCCCTGACACAGCCAGGACAGGGTTGCGAAAGACCCCCCAACGGTGGGCCGCGACTCCCAGCGGCAGTGAGATGACGAGTCCGCCCAAGACCGCGAACACGGTAAGGGACAGGTGCTGCTGGAGCGCGGACTCGAAGAGCGGCACGTGGGACCCCAGCCACCCCCAGTTGACCCAGGGGTCGTAGTTGAGGAATTTGCCCACCGGCATTCGATTACGGTAAACGAGGCCGTGATCCGATTGGAGGACGTCAACAAGGAGTTCGCCGGCGGGTCCAACGCTGTTCGGGACCTGACCCTGGATATTCCGGGCGGCCAGACGTGCGTGCTGATCGGACCCTCAGGCTGCGGCAAGACGACGACCCTTCGGATGATCAACCGGCTGACCGAACCTGACAGCGGCCGCATCCTCATCGATGGCGAGGACACGACCAGCGTCGATCCACCGCAACTTCGACTGAAGATGGGTTATGTGATCCAGAACACAGGACTTTTTCCGCACATGACCGTCGGCGACAACGTCGGCACCGTGCCGCGGCTGTGGGACTGGGACAGAGCGCGGATCAAGGCGCGCGTGGAGGAGCTGCTGGAGCTCGTCGGTCTCGATCCGCGCGAGTATCGCGACCGGTATCCCCATCAGCTCTCGGGTGGCCAGCGCCAGCGCGTCGGATTTGCGCGTGCCCTGGGCGCTGACCCGCCCATCCTTTTGATGGACGAGCCCTTTGGCGCCGTCGATCGCATCACCAGGGAGCGGCTGCAGCAGGAGTTCATCCGTATCCAGCGCTCGATGCGCAAGACAGTCGTTTTCGTGACCCACGATATCGACGAGGCGATGATGGTGGGCGACCGCATCTGCCTGTTGCAGATGCAGGCAAAGATCGCCCAGTACGACACGCCCGAGGCGATTCTCACCCGCCCGGCCAGCGACTACGTCGCCGAGTTTCTCGGTCGTGAAAGGTTGGTCCGCCGCATGTCGGTGAAGCAGATTGATGTCAGCACGCTGGACCATCCCGGCTCCGGACCGGCCCCGGGCGAGCCGCGCGTTTCACCGGCGAGCACTCTTAGCGAGGCTTTCGCTGCCGCACTCGCCAGTCCCACTGAGAGCGCCGCCGTCTTTGATGGCGAACGTTACCTGGGGACGTTTACAGCCAAATCGTTGTTGGAATCGCTGCGGAGTGCTAGCGACTCGGGAGGTGGGCAGGTTGCCGCAGGAATTTGACGTCGTGTGTTTGGGTGGCGGAGTTGCCGGCGAGGCGATCGCCGCAGGTCTAGAGGGTAGCGGCATCTCGCTGGTGGTCATCGAGCGTGAGCTGGTCGGCGGGGAATGCCCGTATTGGGGCTGCGTGCCTTCAAAGACGCTGCTGAGGTCGGGCGAGACGCTCAAGGAGGCTGAGCGCGCTCGGACGCTCGCCGCTTCTCGCGTGGAATGGGAGCTCGATTTTGCAAAAATCTCCAAGCGGGTGCTCTGGATGGCGCGCGACCTGGATGACACGGGGCCGGCTGCCGCTCTCCAGTCAACCGGCGCCACGCTGGTGCGCGGTCAGGGCAACCTGGTCGACCACAACACCGTCGAGGTTGGCGGCGAACGCTATGTCGCGCGCCGGGCAGTCGTGGTCGCCAACGGCAGCACGGCGTCAATCCCGCCGATTCCCGGCCTCGACTCAGTCGACTACTGGACCAACCGGCAGGCGACGCTTCCTCGCGAGCTGCCTATCTCGCTCGCCGTCCTTGGGGGCGGCGCCATCGGTTTGGAGCTGGGTCAGGCGTTCGCGCGCTTCGGCTCGAAGGTGTCGATCATCGAGGCGGGACCACGATTCCTGGGGCTCGAAGAGCCGGAGGCCGGAGCCGCACTGAAGCCGCACCTCGAAGCAGACGGCATCGAGCTCATCGCAGGCGACGCCTGCGCCAGCGTCGAGAAAGGCGAGGCTGGAGTCGTCCTCAAGATGAAGTCCGGTGCACGCGTGACAGCCGATCGGCTGCTCGTCGCCACCGGCCGGCGGGCCAATTTCGAGGCGTGGGAGGGCGCCGGCTTACCGCGGACCGAGCGCGGCTGGCTGAAGGTCGACCCGGCGACGCTGGAAGCGGCTCCTGGCGTTTATGGGACCGGCGATGTGACGGGGATCGGCGGCTTCACCCACCTCGCCTACTACCACGGGCAGGTGGTGGCAAGGCGCATTCGCGGGGAAGAGGCCCGAGCCGACCATGTCGCGGTTCCTCGGGTGACGTTTACAGATCCTGAGGTCGCCTCAGTCGGGTTGTCGGAGGCTGCCGCCCGCGACCAGGGGATCGATGTGGTGATCGCTTCGACCGACCCCGCTGAAAGTGCGCGCGGCTACATCCATGACTTTCACGGCGGGATGTTGAAGCTTGTCGGGGACCGCCGCCGTGGCGTGCTCGTCGGCGCCACCTTGATGAGCCCGAGAGCCGGGGAGATGCTCGGTGAGCTGGTCCTGGCAGTGAAGGTCGGAACGCCCCTGCGCACGCTGGCCGATGTGATTCACCCCTTCCCGGCATTCAATCGCGTTCTTGGAGCCGCTTTGGGAGAGCTGGCCGGCAAGCTGGCCTAGGCGCGGGCGTGCTCACGCTGACCTGGGACCAGGTTCGCACGAGGCGTTTGGCTCGCAACCATCTGGTTCATCGGGCGCCCCAGGACCGGGTTCTCGACGTCGTCGGCGAGGTGTGCGGTATCCAGGCTCAAGTCATGAGCGCCTGTGAGTTCGCGCTCGGCGCTCGGGTCGAAGGCCTGACGCCGAAACTGATTCGCAGCGAGCTCTGGGATCGGCGGAGCCTGGTCAAAACCTATGGGCCCCGAGGCACTCTTCACGTGCTCCCGGCCCGCGAGCTTCCTATGTGGATGGCCGCAATGCGTGCAATTCCCAATCATCAGGGGGCCATGTGGTACGCGGTTCCTGGTCTTGGTCGTGCGCAGGTGGATGCACTCGTTGCCGCGATCCGCGACGCTCTCGATGGCAGGCAGCTCACACGTGAGAAGCTGGCGAGCGAGGTCGCCGCGCGTGTGGGTTCGTGGGCCCAGGAGCGCTTGCAGTCGACCTGGGGAGAGCTCCTGGGTCCTGCCGCCATCAGCGGCGCCCTCTGCTTCGGGCCCAGTCGCGGCACGAATGTTACGTTCGCGCGCGCCGATCAGTGGATCGGTGGCTGGCACGACGCGGATCCGCACGCTGCGATCCTTCAGGTCTTGCGCCGATTCCTGTCCGCCTATGGACCAGCTAGGCCGCAGGAGTTTGCTCGATGGTTCGTGACCAAGCCGGCAACCGCAGCCACGCTGTTCAGCGAGATTGGCGACGAGCTCGTCGCGGTCAACGTCGAGGGTCAGGCGGCATGGATGACGGCCGGCGACTCCAACGAAAACATCGAGGAGTCGCGCGACCTGGTCAACCTGGTGCCTCAGTACGACACCTTTGTGTTTGGCTCGCGGCCCCGCGAGCAGCTAATGACTGAGGCCGTGCATAAGAGGATTCGCTCCTACCGGCGTGGACGCTTCGAGGGCGGGGTGGCGCTGTCGACGGTTCTCGTCGATGGCCGTGTCGCCGGGATCTGGGAGCGGCGAGTTCTTGTGCGTCGCGTCGAGGTTGCCTTCGAGCCTATCGTCGCCCTCACGGCGCGGCAGCTGAAGAATCTCAACGCGGAGGTCGTGAGCGTGGGGGAGTTTTATGGTCGAGAGGCTTCGCTGACGAGCGGCCCGCTCAAGGAAACGGGATAAGAAGAGAGCTGCGCGTTACCTCGAAAAGGGGGTTTCGCATGCTGATCACTTTCAACGGGCAGCCGATCCATCTCGACTTCGGCACGATTCTCATCTGGATTCTCGTCGGCCTCGTGGCCGGCTTCCTTGCCAGCCACCTGGCGTTGGGTCGCGGACTCGGTCTCTTCGGTGACACGGTCGTAGGCATCATCGGTGCGTTTGTCGGAGGATTTCTGGCCACCGTGCTCCACTTCAACATCGCAGTGGTGGGCCATCCCCTGATCAGCGAGATGATCATCGCCTTCATCGGCGCCGCGCTCCTGTTGATGATCGTGCGGCTGTTCAGCGGCGGCAGATCGAGGCGCCGGGCCAACTGACTAAGACGCCAGCTTTGCTGCGAGACGTTTTGGGGCGGCTCGCCTCCAGGCGTTGACGACCAGGCGCTCAGCAAGCTGCGGCGAGAGGCCTGCAAGCCGCACCCTTACCCAGCCGTAACGGCCGGTATATGGCGCCACCGAAAAGATGTCCGGGTCCATCTCGACCAGCCCAGACTGATCGTCGAGCGACGCCTTCATCGACACCGCATCGCCGGCCGGCGAGCCGATCACGAAGATCTTGTTCCTGACGCGGAATGTCGCATCACCCCAGGTCTCGCGCTCCTCCACCTCTGGCAGGGTCAGGCACACTCGGCGCAGCTGGTTGAAGTTCACCGTCCAACCGTATTACGTCAAAGGTCAGGCGGGCGCGCAGGCGGCTGAGCGCGCCAAGCACGGGCAGGCCGAGCGCGAGAACCATGACAACGTTGCCCACCGCGCGGAACATGTCGTAGGCCAGCGAGGTGAGCAGGTAGAAGCGACCGAAATGGAGGAGGGAGGTGCCCGCGCTCATCCCCGGCAGCCAGCCGAGGGTGGGGTTGCCGCGATATACGGGCACCCAGTCGGTGATGTCGAGCAGGGCCCCGACCACGAAGCCCATGACGGCGCCAACGCCGGCGAGGGCCAGGACGTCGCGCCACCCCGGCAGGCCAGGCCCCCGGGTCCAGTGCCCGACCAGGCCCGCAGATACCCCAACCCAGCCGACGGCAAAGATCTGATATGGAACCCACGGCCCGATCCCACCTCCGGCGAGGGCCGAAACGAGCATCGATACCGCGCCGGCGAGGAACCCAAACGACGTGCCGAAAACGTAGCCCGCGCACAGCACGAGGAAGAAGATGGGGCTGAAGCCGCCGATGCCTTCGATCACCGCAAGTCTGAGTGCGGTGTCGATGGCGGCGATCGCCGCCAGTAGCGCGACAGCACGCGAGTCCAGCTGGCGGGTGCCCGCCTCCACTAGAAACAGGCCCCCCATGCATGCCAGCGCGAGCGTCCAGGCGGGCGTGCTCGCGGGCAGGCCGCTGCCCAGGAACGGCCAGACGAAAAGCAACAGGCCGACGAGCGAGACAGCGCCGACCGGCAACGCCTTTTTCAAGCCAGGGCCGCCTCGCGCGCCGGCTCGAAGGCGCGGCCGCCCGCGACGTTGACGATCCGGTCCGCGATCGCTGACCTCAGGTCCGCATCGTGAGTCGCCAGGACGACCGCCGCCCCTTGATCGCGAAGCCTGGCGACGAGCTTCACCAAGGTGGCACGGGCGGCTTCATCCATGCCGCGTGTTGGCTCGTCAAGAAGGACCAGCCCGGGAGCACCTGGAAGAACAGCGGCCAGGGCGGCCCGCTGGCGCTCGCCGCATGAAAGGTCGCGCGGGTAGCGGTCAGCCACCGGCAGCAGGCCGAGCTCTTCGAGAATTGCCTCAGGGCGTTCGCCGTCTCCCGCGCGGTGGAGCGTGAAGGTCACCTCGGAGCGCACGGTTGGGCGGTGCAGCAGCGCCGCCGGGTTTTGCGGCAAGTAGGCGATGCGCCCCGGTCGCCGGTCGACTGTGCCCGACAGCGGCGCAAGCGCGCCCGCGATCAATCGAAGCAGAGTTGTCTTGCCGCCTCCGTTTGGTCCGGTCAGGGCGACCACCTCTCCGGCGCGACCAGACAGGTCGACACGGTCGATGACCACATGGCCCTCGAATCCTGCGGTGACGTTCTGGAGAGACCATGCATCCGCTCCCATCGCAGACCTACGGACCAAGGGCGACGGGGCCGATTGTGGCGACCACTTCGTCGGGTCGATCGCCATCACCGCGCCTCGTTCCAGGACGAGCAGTCCCTGCGCCTGGTGAAGAATCGGTTGCAAACGATGCTCTGAGACGACAGCATGCGTCCCGCGCATGACCATGTTCATCAGGGCAGCGAGAACTGCATCGGCTCCCTGCGGATCCAGCTGCGAGGTCGGCTCGTCCAGCACCACCAGCTGGGGACGCATCGCGAGCGCTGAGGCCAGCGCTACGCGTTGGCGCTCGCCGCCACTGAGAGTTCGCACCGTGCGTCCGAGGAGATGCAAAGCGCCCGCCGCATCGAGAGCTTCCTCCACGCGGCCGGCCATCTCGGGCGGGGGGAGGGCCAGGTTCTCCAGGCCGAAAGCGACCTCGCGATCGACCGCGTTATAGACCGTCTGCAGCTCGGGATCCTGAAACACAAAGCCGACTGTGCGAGCCAGCTGCCGGGTGTGCGTAGCGATGATGTCGAGGCCGCCGACCGACGCGCTTCCGGATATAACGCCTCCGTAGAAATGCGGCACGAGGCCGTTGAAAACGCGCAGAAGGGTGGACTTGCCGCCCCCAGATGGACCGGTGACCACGGTCAACCCCTCTTCCAACTCGAGACACACGTCGCGAAGGGCGGCAGCCTCAGCGCCGGGGTACCTGTACGTGAGGCGGGTTAGCTTCGCGACCGCCAAATCAGCACCGGAGCGAAGAGGAAAAGGCACGCTACGAGCGGCCTGGCATCGATTGGAGGAAGGGTCAAGGTCGGATACGCATACCAGGGGCCTGCCCAGCCGGCCGCCTGAGAGACTAGGAACATCGCGAGTGCCGCGCCGGACGCTGCAGCGAGCAGCCAGTCGCCTCGCTCCATCCCGCCTGGCTTGACCGACGTGCGCCGGCCCGAGCCAAAACCGCGGGCCTCCATCGATTCGGCCAGCTGAATCGAGCCTTCGACGCTGGTCAGCACGACCGGGACCACGATCTCCGACCACGACCTCGGTCCGCGGGGCCGCCACCCGCGCAACCGCTGGGCCTCGGTGACCTGAACGAAAGAGGCCGCCACTGCGGGCACGAGATTCAGGGACGCGGCGATGGCGGCCCCACTTCGGGACAGCGTCGCGGGCAGGGCGTCCATGACCTCATGCGAAGCAAGAAGCAGCGAGAACGGCGCTGCGGCGAGGATGGCCGCCCCGACGGTCAAGCCCCCGGTCGCACCAAAAGCCAGCGCCTCGAGCGTGTAAGGGCCGCCCAGCGCGGGGATCTGGTCAGGGAGCGCGAACAACACGTCGGTCCCCAGGTGAGCCGAGACGAAGTTGAGAAGGACTGCGAAAGCGGCTATCAGAGCGACGCCGGTGAGCACGCCACGCATCCGGCGCAGTCCGACGCCGGTGGCAAGCGCAGCGAGCGCCGCCACCAGCACCGCAGCTTTGTACGCCGGGTTGGTCGTCGACAGCACGATGAAGATGCATGTGGCGGACCATGCCGCCACCGCCCTGGCGTTCAATGCCTCCTCAGCCCGTGGTGGCCAGGGGAGGTGGGGCAGGAGAGGGATCTGTTTGCTGGACGTAGTGCCAGCCGAGGGCCTCCTTGTCGTGCAGGTTGACGGTCGCATAGCCGTTGGGAGCGCTTGCCCACGCGCCGCCTGTCTCAACGAAGAGTGACCAGTACGGTTGGTTGGGCGGGAAGCACTTGGGAAATGAGGTCGGCTCATTGTCGATCTGGCAGACCCCCTTGCCGAAGCTGAAGGTCTGTGCCTGGTACTCGACGCCGGATTGATGCATCAGCGATTCGCCGTCGATGGTGTCCGCGGAAAAGCCCACGCACTTCTGGACAGTTGCTCCAGTCAGGTGCTGGACGACGACGTAAGCGTGATGAGCGGCGCCGCCGTTGACGCAGGAGCTGGTGGGACTCGCCTGACTGGTCGGTGACGAGCCTCCGCACGCGGCGATGACAAGAGCCAGTGTCGCGCTGGCCCGCAAGAGGTGCTGGCGCACGATTGTTCCTCCAGGCGGTCAAGCCTTTTCCGAACGCGCTGCTGAAAGCCGACCGCCAGGAGCTTCCGTGCCGTTGCGCGCGGACGGGTTGCCGTTAAGGCGTTCAGGTCTCCTGGCTTGCGGCTCGCCGCCCCCATCTGCCTTCCCGAGGCTTGCTACCTCAGTGGCGTTTGTCGGACGGGGGCTCCCCGCTCACAGTTGCGCGACAGCTCCGGTTTCGCACCGGATTCCCTTGGTGCCCTGCCATCATCTTATCCCTCTCCCCTGGGGGGACAGGGTCAGAGAGAGGTTTAGCCGGAATTAGCCGGGCGACGAGAGGTAAGGCGCAGATACGCTCCATGCCGTTCCGCCGGCATCGCGAAGTCAAACCGGTCAGTTATGAGCGCCAATTCGAGGTCGGTCGGCGGAAACCCAGGCCACGTGCCGCTCTTCGCCCTCGCGAAGCGAGCACTCGCGCGCAGAGGCTGAAGCAGGCTGTCGACGTCCGGCTCCTCGCCCCGCAACAAGCCTTCAATGTAAGTGGCGCACGCGTGGTCTTCAGGGTGGTCCGCAGAGGCGAGCAGGGTCACCGCCTCCGGCCGCCTCGACAGGCAGGCCCTAGCTGTCGCTCTGGCGACCACAAGGCTCGCGGCGTAAAGCTCAGCAGCCGATTCCACCGCCGACATCACCGTGGTGCCGGCACTCGAGCGCTGGACGAGAACTCGACCGCTAAGGTCTGCCGCGCTGATCTGGGTCGGAGAGTTGCTGATCGGGATGCCTGGCACCGGCAGCGCCTCCTCCTCGGCGCAGATGAGCGAGCCGGGGATGTTTTCGTGGAGGGCACGTGCCTCAGCCGTGGTTGAAACCAGGAGGCATTCACGGGCTCCACCCGCCAGCGCATACGCGCTGACGGTGAATGCACGAAGCACGTCGATCACGACCACCATCCCTCGCGCTCGTCGGGCGCCGTCGAGCCCGGTGAGCCGGTTGATCACCACAGACTTCGATGGTGAGGCTTGGCGACGCGGGCGGGGGCATGATATTGGGCGAGAGTGACAACGCCAAGCTCGGAAGGATCGCACCGCGCCCTTGGCTTCGAGCAGATCGCCGACTGCGGGTCGATGCGTGTGGTCGGCTTGCGGTTGGAGCCGGGGCAGAACGTTCCGGAGCATCGAAACGCGATCCCGGTGGCGCTGATCGTCATGGTCGGCCGCCTGCACTTCAACGATGGGAGCAGCCAGGGCGAGGTCTCCGCCGGTGAGATGCTGCTGATCAACCCTGGCGAGCGGCACCGGTATCACGCCGAGGTCGAGACGTCCGCTTACCTCGTTTACGCAGGCTTGCCCGGCGTCAGAAGCCGAACGTGGAGCCTTCGCCACAAGGCCTGAGACACGCCGAGGTGATCAGGGGGGCGAATTCCACATCGCCAGCAGGCGCCCCTTGTCATCGTTGCGCAGGAGGCCGAGCGTGGCGACGTCGAGGTCCAGCGTCGAGGCCGCCGTGACTTCCAGCTTCATCCAGGCGACGGCCACGGCGCGCAGGAAATGGCCGTGCGAGAAGGCGAGCACGCGGCCGCCGGCAGCCGAAGAGAGGTTGATGAAGGCCAACGCTCGCTCGTAGATCTGTGCGGGCATCTCACCGCCAGGGCTGCCGTCCTTGTAAAGCTCCCAGCCTGGTCGCGAAGCGCGGATCGCCTTGGTGGTCAGGCCTTCGTACTCACCGTAATCGACCTCACGCAGCAATGCCGTCAGCTGTGGGCTGGGAAACCCGGCAAGCTCGGCGGTTCGCTTGGCGCGCTGAAGCGGGCTCGAGAACACTGCGTCGAATTGAATGTTCTGGAGACGGCTCTTCAAGCGCGCCGCCTTCGCCTCGCCCTGAGACGTCAGCGGTAGATCCGTGATACCGGTGTGCCTTCCGCTGAGGCTCCATTCCGTCTCGCCATGGCGCGCGAGATAGACCTCGACGCTCAGGCGGGCTTGCCCATCATTTCGGGCCTGCCCGAGCGCAACGAGCGACTCGCGCTCTCTATGACTGCACCGGCACGAACGCGCTGGCCCGGCCGAATGCAGACCAAACCAACCGCGGCGTGGCCGCCATGAAGCTTGAGCGCCTCGTTCACGGCCGCCAGCACGCGGTTCGCGGCGTGCGCTGTGCCCGCGACGTCGGTGTCGGGCAGGATCGCAAGGAGCTGCGGTGGGGTCCGCCCCAGCACGCCTGGCGTGTCAACGTCGCGGACGGTGCCGGCGAGCGCAGCGGCCATCATCTTCAACGATTCCTCTGGCGAACCAGTCCCATCCGCCTCGACCAGCAGGACCCCGAGATTGCGCTGGTACCGGTGGGCTCGCGCCAGCTCGTCCTCGAGGACGGGACGCACGAAACGATCGTTGAAAAGGCCGGTGGTCCGATCAACGATGTGCAGAGGCTCGGCCTGAGGGTCGTCGGCGCGCACGCCGCACGACGGGCAGAAGACGGCGCCGTGGGGCAATGGGGACCCGCAAGCCAGACACGTCTGGGCTTCAGGCCGCCGGCGCAGGAAGTCGCCAATCGGCATTGCGCTAAAGCCTATCAGCCGAGTGGCGGAGGCTAGGGAACGACCGCGGCGCTTCAGCCGACTGCTGCCTCGACCGTTGTCAGCCATCCCTCGGCCCAGGTCGCAACCGCAGCGAGCACGGGCTCCAGTGCTCTGCCGCGCGACGTGAGCCGATAGCTCACCCTGACCGGCGGACCGGGATCGACCAGACGCTCGACCAGGCCTTCGGTCTCGAGCTCGCGCAATCTCTCGGTGAGCACGCGGTCACTAATGCCGGGGATACCGGCAAGAAGCTGATTGAATCGCGCAGGCGCCGGGACCAAGGCTTTCACGACTGCCCCCGTCCAGCGCTTGCCGATCAGCTCGATTGCGCGCTGAAAGGACGCGCTGTAGTCGAGGCCCCCACCGACCATGGGGAGTGATTCTATGCGGTATCGGTGGTGGAAAAAGCCACCCTCTTCTTTTATTTCGCGAAATTTCTTCACCCGCTCTCAACCATGTCGGCCGAGGCCACGAGGTGGGACAGCGCCAGCGCTCGGCGAGACCGTATGAAATCTAAGGAGTCGCGGTCGATGTGCGGCGTAAACTCGCGCTGCCCTCATGGAAGTTGCGGATCGAGTCGTGGTCGTGACCGGCGGAGCTCGCGGCATCGGTCGAGCTCTCGCCCGTAGATTTGCGTCATCGGGTGCGGAGATTGTCGTCGTGGCGGACATCGATGCGGACGATGCTTGGAGTGTGGCTCGCGAAATCGGCGGCATGGCAATTCGTTGTGACGTCTCGAACGAAAAAGATGTCGCTGACCTTGTGGAAAAAGTTCACATCGCCAAAGGACGCATCGACATCCTCTGTTCAAACGCGGGCATCGCAGTCGAGGGAGGCCCCGAGACTGCAAACTCCGAATGGCAGCGAATCTGGGAAGTGAATGTGATGGCGCATGTGTACTTGGCCCGTCATGCGCTGCCGGCAATGCTCGAACGCAAAGAGGGCTATATCGTCGGCACTGTGTCGGCTGCAGGCCTCCTGAACCACATGTTCGCGGCTCCATACGGTGTGACCAAGGCGGCGGCGCTTTCCTTCTTCGAGTGGCTCGCGATCGCCCATGGTGACGAGGGGATCAGGGTCTCCTGCCTGTGCCCGCTTGGCGTCAAGACCGACATGCTCGCGATGGAGCGCCGCAGGGGCCTCGACTTCCTAACCGCAACCGCGCTCGAGCCCGACCAGGTTGCCGAGTCGGTCATCCAGGGCATCCAGAACGAGCAGTTCCTGATACTCCCGCACCCCGAGGTCGCCGAGTACTTCAACCGGAGAGCGTCCGACTACGACAGGTGGCTCCGAGGCATGAGACGCCTGCGGGCAAACATAGTCGCCGCCAACCAGTAGGGTGCGATGGGCCGCACTGGTAGTCGGGGCTGCGCTGATCGTCGTCGCGTTCGTGGCAGGCGGGCGAGTCGCGGACACGAGGGAAGGCCTGATATCCGAGGTGATCACACTCTTGGCCGGGCTCTCAGGCGCCAGCCTGGTTCTTTACGCGTGGGTCTGGGGCGCCAGGCCTCGGCCCCGCAATGCACCGCTGCCGGGCGCGTCAGCACCGCAGCCACACGTCCCTTCGGCAACCGAGCTGGTCATCGGTGGGGCAGGCCTGGTGATCGCCGCAGGGCTGGTCGCCGGCATTGCGTTGAGCGCAGGCGGCTTGTGGACCCTCATGGGTTCGGTCTTGTTGCTGCCGATGATCCTGGGCTCCGGATACCTCTGCTTACGTTTCCTGCGCGCGCCAAAACGGGACTGGAAGGTCGACCTGCGACGGTTAACGCGCCTGCGCTGACCAGCAGGAGGCCGGCGGCGCTAGACGCGTTTCTCCATGTGCAGACCGCGAGGCTCAGCGTCCGCCGGTGTCGCTGGCTTGGGCGAGGATCTCACCAACCAGATAGAGCGAGCCGCAAACCAGTACGTTGCCGCCGGTCCCGGCGAGCTTCTTGGCCTGTTCAAGCGCGACAGGTGCGGGGGTTACCGCCCGCGCACCGGCGCCATAGATTTCAGCGAGCCGCTCGGCGGCTATGGCGTGCCCAGCCGCGCTGCCCGGCTCGGTGAACACGACGGCGGCGGGATCCGTCTTGCGTAGCGCGGCGAGAAGCTGAATCGGGTCGCGCTCGCTCAGCATCGCAAAGACCGCAACCAGGCGCTCGGATCCGATCAGGCGGCGAAGCGCGGCTCCCGACTTGGTCATCGCGGCGGGGTTGTGCCCCCCATCGAGGATGACGCGGGGCCGGTCAGAGACGACCTGAAGCCGACCGGGCCAGATCGTAGTTGCGAGGCCTTGTCGCACCGACTCGTCGGTCGCATCCCCGAGCACAACTGCGGCAGCCACAGCTAGCGCGGCGTTGGCTGGCTGGTAGTCGCCGACCAGCGGCAGGCTCAGGTTCGAATATTCGTGGCCCTCGACCGCCACATCGATGCGATGCCCATCCCAGCCCATGGAAGTGGACGTGAAACGGATCTCGCGGCCGAGATGCCACAGCGATGAACCCGCCTTATGTGCATGCTCCCCCACGATCTCGAGGGCAGCGCCCTCGCAACCGGTGATCACCCGGTTGCCTGGCTTGATGATTGCCGCCTTTTCGTGCGCGATCTGCTCGATCGTGTCGCCGAGATACTTCTGGTGATCGAGGTCGACGTTGGTGATCACGGCGACTCCCAGGTTGAGCGCATTCGTCGCATCAAGGCGGCCGCCGAGCCCCACCTCGCACACGAGTCGATCGATTCGTGGTGCGAGATATGCGATTGCCATCGCGGTCAGCATCTCGAACTCGGTGGCCTGGCCCATCTCCTCCGCGATTGCGTCGAGGGTGGGCTTCAGCTCGTCCAGCGTGCTGACAAAATCCTGCTCGCTGATCGGCACGTTGTTGACCTGGATCCGCTCCGTGTACGAGATCAGGTGGGGCTTGGGCATAAAGCCGACGTTGCGGCCCGCCGCGTGAAGGATGGACGCAAGACAAGCCGCCGTCGAACCTTTGCCGTTGGTGCCCGCGATCAGCGCGCCGCTCATGTCGCGTTCCGGATTGCCGAGACGATCGAGGATCGCGCGCGTCCTCTCCGTTCCCAGCTTCATGCCGAAGCGGCCGAGCTTGGAGATGTATGCGAGCGACTCGAGGTATGTCACGCGCTCACGCTACCCGCGCCGCCTGATCTCAGCCTCAAAGGTGTTCTTGATTAGCATCGCCCGGGTCATAGGCCCGACTCCCCCGGGATTCGGCGTCAGCCATCCAGCCACGTCTGCGACTCCGGCACCGAGGTCGCCCACCTGCTTGCCGTCGACCCAGTTCGTGCCGACGTCGATCACCGCAGCACCGGGTTTCACCATCTCTTTGGTGATGAGGTTTGCCTTTCCGGCGGCCGCCACCAGGATGTCGGCCGGTCTCGTGTGACCTGCCAGGTCGGGTGTGCGTGTATGACAAATGCTCACCGTCGCATGTCGCTTCAGCAGCAGCAGTGCGGTGGGCTTTCCAACCAGGTTGCTACGGCCGACCACCACAGCGTTCGCGCCTTCGATCGGAACCGCCGCCCTCTCCAGCAACGCGATGATTCCAGCGGGAGTGCACGGCTCGATGCCGCCCTCAAAACCCAAAGCCAACATCCCCGCATTGAAAGGATGGGCGCCGTCCACATCCTTCAGAGGATCGAGCGCCGTGATCACGCGCGTCATATCTATATGGCGCGGCGCCGGTTGCTGCACGAGGATGCCGCTGACCGTATCGTCCCGGTTCAACGACTCCACGAGCGCGAGCAGCTCCTCGGTTGTCGTGGATGCCGGCAAACGGTGATCCTCGGAGTCGATTCCGACGTGCTTGGCATTGGCCTGCTTCATGCGCACGTATGCCGCTGATGCGGGGTCGTCGCCAACGACGACCGTTGCCAGCTTGGGTCGCGAGCCGCCGCTCGCAAGGCGAGCCGCCACGCCCGCGGCTACGCGCTCGTAGATCTCCTGTGCTGCGGCCCTGCCATCGAGAACTCGAGCTGTCACGCGGCTTATTGTCGCGGCTCCGCTGTCGGCGTCTTCAGGCGAGCCCCAGCTCTTTCCTGGCGGCTTCAGCCACCAACCTCATGACGTGGCGGACATCCTGACCTGTCTCGCGCGCGATGCGCCTGCAATCCTCGTACTCCGGCGCCACGTCGACAGCCTGGCCCCCCATTTCCTTGACCTTGACACGCGCCGTGCCCAACGACATGTGCACCTCGACGATCCTTCTCTGCGCCAGCACCCGGCGCACGTTTGTCAGGCGCACTCCGAACGTGGTGCTGTGACGCAGGAGATCGTCGGTCAGACGCGCGACCAGGTCGGGTGACGACATGATCGTGAGGAGGTGGCCGGATCGGCCCTTCTTCATCAAGGCAGGCACAACCGTCACGTCAAGCGCCCCAGCGGCCATCAGATCCTCACAAAGCGCGGCCAGCAGGTTCGCGGCCATGTCGTCGATGTTGGTCTCGATGAGCGTCACGCCGGTTTCGCTTTTCGCCTCCTCACCGATCCAGACCGCCAGCACGTTGCCGGGCAAGTCGCGGGCGCCGATGCCGTAGCCGATCGAGCTCAGCGACATGGCCGGGCGTTCGAACCTGGCCGCCACGGCCAGGATGGCGGCGCCCGTCGGGGTCACCAGCTCCTGGTTCCCCTTGGCGTCATCAAAGATCGCGCCGGTGCCCGCGAGGATGCGCAGGCTCGCGGGGGCCGGCAACGGCATGTCTCCTTTGAGTCCGCGTGGGGCAGGAAGGGCCGAGGCGTAGAGCTGCGTCACGCCCAGGTTGCTCAGAAGCCAGAAGACGCCGACGAGATCGACCAGCGTGTCCGCACCACCGAGCTCATGGAGGTGGAGGTGATCTTCGGAAACGCCGTGAATTCGACCTTCGACCTCGGCGAGCCGGTTGATCGCGGCAAGCGCCTGGCTCTTCACGCCGTCTGGCACGCCGGCGTCCTCAACCACCTGGCGGAGCACCGGGACCGTGCGCTCGACGCGTTCGC